>NZ_VUKF01000020.1 GCF_009193185.1 Georgenia thermotolerans
ACCTCAGAGGCCGAACGCGTGGCCGCTTACGAGCGCTTCCTGCATCACTACAATCACCACCGCGGCCACACCGCCCTGAAGGGCGCCTCACCCGCCGATCGCGTACCCAACCTGGCGGGGCAGTACAGCTAGGGGACGCCCGGCGCTACGCGGTGCGCGCCCGGTCCACCTCGAGCAGCTTCAGCCACGCCTCGCTCAGCGTCGGGTAGGCCGGCACCGCGTGCCAGAGCCGGTCCAGCGGCACCTCCCCCACGACGGCGATGGTGGCGGCGTGGAGGAGCTCGGCGACGTCCTGGCCCACGAAGATCGCGCCGAGGACGACGTCGCGCTCGTCGTCGATGACGAGCTGGGCCCAGCCTGAGTAGTGGTCGGCGAGGATCGAGGCGCCGGCGACGTCGTAGAGGTCCACCTCCGCCGTCCGCACCCGGTGGCCGCGCTCGCGCGCCTCCCGCTCGGTGAGCCCCACCTGCGCCAGCTCGGGGTCGGTGAAGACCACCTGCGGGACCGCGGCGTGGTCGGCGGTGGCGGCGTAGGGCGACCAGGGGCGGGGGTCGGCCGCCTCCCCGCGGGCCCGGGCGACGATGGCGTCGCCGGTCATGCGGGCGGCGTACTTGCCCTGGTGGGTCAGCGGCGCCCGGCCGGTGACGTCGCCGACGGCGTAGAGCCACCCGTCCGCGAGCGCCGTGACCCGCCCGGAGTCGTCCACCTCGAGAGGGCGCCCGTCGGGGACGTCGAGCCCGATCGTCTCGAGGCCGAGCCCGCGGGTGCGGGGCCGGCGTCCGGTGGCCACGAGCACCTCCTCGGCGACCATGGTGTGGCCGTCGGAGAGGCGGATGATGGCGGGCTCGTCGGGCCCGTCCGGCCGCTCGATCGAGGTCGTCTCGACCTCCGTGCGCACGTCCGCCCCGGCCAGGGACAGCCCGCGCGCGACCATCCCGCCCGCCCGGAACGGGTACATCGGCAGGACCTGAGAACGAGCCACGACCGTGACCGCCGCGCCGAGCCGGACGTAGGCCAGCGCGAGCTCGCACCCGGCGACGCCGGCGCCGATGACCACGAGCCGCGGCGGCACGTGGTCGGCGGAGGTGGCGTCCCGGGTGGTCCAGTGCCGGGTGCGCTCCAGGCCGGGGATGGGCGGGGTCGACGGCGTCGAGCCGGTGGCGAGGACGACGGCGTGGCGGGCGCGCAGGCGGCGTTCCTCGCCGTCGGCGTCGGCCACGACGACCTCCCGCTCCCCCGCCAGCCGGGCGGTGCCCCGCACGACGTCCACGCCCTCGCCGACCGCCCAGCGCACCTGGCTGCTGTCGTCCCAGTCGTGGGTGAAGGTGGTGCGCCGCGCGAGCACCGCGGAGGCGTCCAGCGGCCCGGTGACGGCGGTGTCGGTGCCCCCCACGGCCCGGGCGGCGGCGACCGCCTGCCCGGGGCGCAGCAGGGCCTTGGAGGGCATGCAGGCGTAGTACGAGCACTCCCCGCCCACCAGGGCCTGCTCGACCAGCGCCACCGACAGGCCCCCCTGGCGGACGTAGCCAGCGGCGACCTCGCCGACGGCACCCGCACCGATGACGACGACGTCGACGGTCTGGTCTGACGCTGCCTCGCTCATGCCCCTGAGCCTCTTGCCCGCGGGGCGGGGGCGCAACAGGGGCGCGGGGGCCGTCAGCGCCGGGGCAGGAGGCGGGCCGAGATCGGGTCCGCCACCCGCGCGAGGATCGGGCCGACCACCGCCAGCACGAGCACGTACCCCGCGGCCACCGGTCCCACCTGCCCGAGCCCGGCCGCCGTCGCGAGCCCGGCGATGACCACCGAGAACTCCCCCCGCGCGATCAGCGCGGTCCCGGCGCGCATCCGCCCGGCGCGGCCCACCCGGTCGCGCCGCGCGGCGTACCAGCCGGTGGCGACCTTCGTCGCGGCCGTGACGGCGGCGAGCACCAGCACCGCGGGCAGCACCGGCCACACGGCGCCGGCGTCGATGGTCATGCCGAACGCGACGAAGAAGGTCGCGGCAAACAGGTCCCGCAGGGGGCCGAGGATCGTGCGGGCCCGGTCGGCGAAGGAGGCCGGGACGGCGAGGCCGACGAGGAAGGCCCCCACCGCGGCGGACGCGCCGAGGGCCTGGGTCAGGCCCGCCACGAGCAGGGTCAGGGCGAGCAGGCGCAGCAGCACCTGCTCGTCGTCGGGGTGGGCCAGCAGCCGGGAGAGGCGGTGCCCGTGGCGGTGGGCGGCGCGCAGCACGAGGAGCACCGCGCCGAGCGCGAGGGCGACGCCGGCGGCCGCGTGCAGCAGGTCGGCCTTGGCCAGCACGACGGCGAGCAGCGGCAGGAACAGGGCCATGGCGACGTCCTCGAGCACGAGCACGGAGAGCACCGCCGGGGTCTCCCGGTTGGCGAGGCGGTCGAGGTCGCCGAGCAGCCGGGCGATGATCCCGGAGGAGGACACCCAGGTGATCCCGGCCAGCGCGAGGGCGCCGGGCCAGGGCAGCCCGAGGACGAGCCCGGCGAGGAACCCCGGCGGGGCGTTGAGGAGCAGGTCCACCAGCCCCGAGGGCGAGTGGCGCCGGATGGAGGAGACCAGCTCGGCGGAGGAGAACTCCAGGCCCAGGGTGAGCAGGAGCATGACCAGGCCGATCTCGGCGGCCGTCTCGACGAACGGGCGCGCCTGCCGCAGGGTGACGAGGCCGCCGTCCCCCAGCGCGAGCGCGGCGAGCAGGACGAGCGGGATCGGGGACAGCCCGAGCCGGCGGGCCAGCAGGCCCAGGAGGGCGAGCCCGAGGAACAGCGCGCCGAGCTCGAGGAGCAGCGCGCTGACGCCGGACATCGGTCTAATGCTCGGTCAGCAGGGCGCCGAGCCGCTCGAGGCCCTCCTCGGAGCCGAGCACCACGAGGATGTCGCCCGCCCGCAGCACCTCCTCGGGGCCGGGGGCGGCGACCACGTCGGCGTCGCGCACGATCGCCACCACGGAGCACCCGGTGACCGTGCGCGCCCGGGTGGCGCCGAGGGGGCGGTCGGCGAACCGCGAGCCGGCCGGCACCGCCAGCCGGGCGGAGTGCAGCCCGGGGATCTCCTTGGAGATGTCGGCGAAGCGCTGGGCCACCCGGGGCGCACCGAGGACCTCGGCGACGGCGTCCGCCTCGTCGGCGTCCAGGTGCAGGACCTCCCGGGCACGGTCCGGGTCCTCCGGGTCGTACACCGCGACCTCGACGGGGCCGTCGCGGCGCACGACGAACCCCAGGAGCACCCCCGAGCGGGTGGTCAGCTCGTAGCGGATGCCGACCCCGGGCAAGAGCGTCTCGACGACGTCCACGGCGCCATGCTTCCACCGCGCGGCCGCTCCTGCGCGGCTTCGGGTGCCGCCCGTGACCGGCCGCGAGCGCCGGGAGCGCCCGCCTGCCCACCTGCCCCCGCCGACGCGGCCGCCCGCTTTCGGGACGCGGCGTCCTCTGGGACGATGCCGTCATCGGCGGCCTGGCGGCGGTGCCCGGTCGCCGGGCCCCGGGAGGCACATCGTGAGCGGGACGGAACCGGTGTCGGTGCCGGAGGTCGAACGCAAGTACGTGCTCCGACCTGGGCAGTCACTCCCCCCGCCCGACGGGCTGCCCGCCACCGCCCGCCCGCCGTCCGTGGACACCCTCACGGCCCAGTACTTCGACACGCGTGACCTGCGGCTGCTGCGCCTCGGGGTGACCCTGCGCCGGCGTGAGGGCGGGCCCGACGCGGGCTGGCACCTGAAGATCCCCGCCGGCACCGGCGCCGGCGGCGCCCCGGCGCGCACGGAGGTGCGGCTGGGCCTGGCCGCCGGGACCGGCCCGCCGGAGCCGCTGGTGGAACTCCTCACGGGGGTGACGCGTCGCGAGCCGCTGGTCCCGGTCGCGCACATCACCACCGAGCGTCTGCGCCGCGAGCTCGTCGACGCCGGCGGCCGCCCGCAGGCCGAGGTGGTCGAGGACCGCGTGCGCGCCGTCGTCGGCGGGCATGCCGGCGCCCAGCGGTGGCGGGAGATCGAGGTCGAGGACGTCGTGGGCGA
The DNA here is from genome assembly GCF_009193185.1 of Georgenia thermotolerans. Taxonomy (GTDB): domain Bacteria; phylum Actinomycetota; class Actinomycetes; order Actinomycetales; family Actinomycetaceae; genus Georgenia; species Georgenia thermotolerans. The sequence goes on from NZ_VUKF01000020.1 coordinate 4,022, forward strand.
CGGGGCCGTGGCCGACGTGCTGAGCGCCCGGCTCGCCGCCGCCGGCATCGAACGGTCCGCCTCCCCCTCCAAGCTGCACCACGCGGTCAGCGCGGCCGACGGCTCGGCGCTGCCGGCCCCGCCCGCCCAGGAGGGCGTGCTGCGCGGGTACCTGCGGCGCGAGCTGGAGCACCTGGTGCTCGCTGACGTCGGGGTCCGGCGCGACGTCCCCGAGTCCGTCCACGCGATGCGCAAGGCGAGCCGGCGCCTGCGCAGCGCCTTGCGCGCCTACGCCCCGGTGGTGGGCCTGGCGGAGCGGGCCGACGCCCTGGAGGACGAGCTGCGGTGGCTCGGGCACCGGCTGAGCGAGGCCCGCGACGTCGAGGTCCAGCGCGCCCGCCTCGCCGCGCGCGTCGCCGCGATCGCCGCGCCGGGCCACGAGACCGCGCCGGCGTGCCTGGAGGCCTACTTCGACGAGCGGGGCGCCGCGGCGCGCGAGCACGTCGTCGCCGCCCTCGACTCCGAGCGGTACCTCGGCCTCCTCGGCGACCTCGAGGCGCTCGTCGGCGACCTCGCCGGGCCTGACGGCCGCGACCTCCGCCGGGGCGACGTGGCCCGTCCGCTGCGGCGGCTGACGAAGAAGGTCACCGGCCGGCTCCGCGACGTCGAGGCCGCGCCCGCCCCGGCGGAACGGGACGCGGCCGTGCACCGGGTTCGCAAGGCCGCGAAGCGGCTGCGCTACGCCGTGGAGGTGGCCGAGCCGCTGGCGCCGAAGAAGGCCGGGCGCGCGCTGAACCGCCTCGACGACCTGCAGGACCTCCTCGGCGAGTTCCAGGACGCCGTGGTCGCCCGAGAGCACCTGGCCCGGGCGGCCGGCCAGGGCACCACCGCCGGCGCGACCGGGCTCACCCTGGGCGTGGCCTACCAGCAGGAGACCGGCGTCGCCGAGGCGCAGGTGGCGTGCCTGGGCCGGGGGTGGAAGCGGGCGCTGAAGAGGGTGCGGCCGCTCTGCTCGTGACGCCCGCGCTTCGTGACGTCTCGCGCACTTCTTGACGCCTCGCGCACTACTTGACGCCTCATGCACTACTTGACGTCTCGCGCGGGGGTCAGTCGGGCGGCGCGGCGAGGCCGGACTTCTGCTGGCTGGCGTGCAGCTCCTTCTCGTTGACCGGTTCGAGCCCGGCGGCGCGCAGCCGGCGGAAGTACTCTCGTGCCTCGCGCTGGCGCTCGCCCTCCACCCCGGCGGCGATCGTGGCGCCCAGGTGGGCCGGGGTGTACCCGAACGCCTCGACCAGCTCGCGGGCGTGCGGGCGCAGCCGCACCAGCAGCCGGTCGACGTAGCTGGTCACCGTCTTGGCCCGCTGCGCCGTCAGCCGCCCGTTCATGAGGTACCAGGCGAGGTTCTTCTCGATGAGGGTCAGCCCGAACAGGTCGCGCAGGGTGGTGAGGACCTCGCGGGTGCGCGGGTCACGCACCCGCGGCAGGGCCGCGGTGAACGCCTCCCACTGCAACAGCTCGCCGTGGGCGCGGGCGGCCTCGATGAGCTCGTGCTGGTGGGCGTTGAACAGGGCGGCGGCCTGGGCGGGGCCGGCCTTGCGGGCCGGGCGCAGCGCCTGGGCGATCTCCGCGACCATGGCCTCCACCCGGTCCTCGAGGAGCTCGCGCTGGGCGTCGGCCTCGCGCAGGTGCCCGGCCGAGCGGGCCCGGGAGCCGGAGTCACGGATCGACTGGGCGGCGCGGCGCAGCGGGGTGCGGTGCAGCGTCATGTCGGCGGCGCGGGCGGCCACGAACCGGGCGGCGCCGGCGATGTCGACCTTGGCCAGGCCCTTGCCGTAGTCGGTGAGCAGCCGCTTGCCGACGAGCTGGAGCAGGACGTTGTTGTCGCCCTCGAAGGTGACGTAGACGTCCATGTCCTGGCGCAGGCCCACCAGGCGGTTCTCCGCGAGGAAGCCCGCGCCGCCGCAGGCCTCCCGGGCCTCCTGCAGCGCCTCGAGGGCCAGCCACGTGGTCAGCGGCTTGGCGGCCGCGGCGAGGGTCTCGAGGTCCTGGCGGTCGGCGTCGGTGTCGTGGGCGCCGGAGAAGACGTCGTCGAACCGCTCGAGCAGCTCGTGGTGGGCGAAGGCGGCGGCGTAGGTCCGCGCCAGCAGCGGCAGCAGGCGGCGCTGGTGCTGCTGGTAGTCCAGCAGGACGACCTCCTCGTGCTCGTCGGCGCCGGTGAACTGGCGCCGCTCCAGCCCGTAGGTCACCGCGATGGCCAGCGCCGCCTTCGCCACGCTCACCCCGGCGCCGGAGAGGGAGACCCGCCCCTGGACGAGGGTGCCGAGCATGGTGAAGAAGCGGCGGCCGGGGCTGGCGATGGGCGAGGTGTAGCTGCCGTCGGCGGCGACGTCGCCGTAGCGGTTGAGCAGGTTCACCCGCGGCACGCGCACGTGGTCGAACCACAGCTGGCCGTTGTCGACGCCGTTGAGGCCGCCCTTGAGGCCGTCGTCGCGCCCGTCCACGCCGGGCAGGTACGTCAGCGTCCCGTCGGGGCCGACCTCGCGGATGGGCACGTAGAAGGCGTGCACCCCGTGGTTGACGCCGCCGCTGATGAGCTGGGCGAAGACGACGGCGGCCGTGCCGTGCTGCCCGGCGTTGCCGAGGTACTCCTTGCGGGCCGCGGCGATGGGCGTGTGGAGGACGAACTCCTCGGTGTCCGGGTCGTAGACGGCGGTGGTCGCCAGCGAGGCGACGTCCGAGCCGTGCCCGACCTCGGTCATGGCGAAGCAGCCCGGCACGCTCAGGTCCAGGATGCCCGGCAGCAGCCGGGCGTGGTGCTCGGCGGTGCCCAGGTGCAGAACCGCGGCGCCGAACAGCCCCCACTGCACGCCGGCCTTGATCTGCAGCGACGGGTCGACCACCGCGAGCTCCTCGAAGGAGGCGAGGTTGCCGCCGGGGTCGTCCGACCCGCCGAGCGCCACGGGGTAGGCCCGGTGGACCACGCCCCGCGTCGCGAGGGTGCGCAGCTGGCCGAGCGTGCGCTCGCGGTGCTCGGCCAGCGGCAGGCCCTCGACCTTCTTGAAGGCGGGCTCGAGGGCCAGGTCCCGGGAGGCGCGCCGCAGGTCCGCCCACCGGCCGTCGAGCAGGCGGCCGAGCGTCTCGACGTCGAGCCGCCCGTCGCCGGCCGGGCCGGGGCCGGGCGGGGTGGGCGCGGACGGCACGACGGCGGTGCGGGCCTGGGTGGCCGTGCCCTCGGGTGTGGTCGTGGTGCTCATGCTGCGGTTCCCCTCGTGGGTGTCAGGTACGGCGGCGGGCCCGGCGGGTGACGCCGACGGCGCCGTCCCACAGCCAGGCCGCCAGGTGGGCGGCGAGCTCCTGCTGGGTCATGCGGGCGAGGGCGGCGTCGACGCCCGCCGCGGCGTCGTCGACCTGCTCGCCGACCCACCGCTCGGCGGCCCCGCGCACGAGGCCGACCACGCCGGAGGCCCACAGCTGGGCCACGGCGAGGGTCTCGTCGTCCAGGTCGGCGCCCTCGCCGCCGCGCAGCGCGGGCAGCAGCGAGCCGGCCACGAGGTCGTTGACCTCGGCGACGAAGCCGCGCAGCTCCCCCGCCTGGGAGGTGCCCTCGGGGCGGGTGACGAAGGTGTACACGTGCGGCGAGGACGCCACCATCTCGAGGTAGACGGTCACCATCGCGGTGATCTGCTCGCGCGGGCCGCCCGCCCGCTCGGCCGCCTCCTCCAGCGCGGCGCGCATGCGCTCGAGGACCGCGTGCCCGACGGCGGTCTGCAGGCCGGTCTTGTCGGTGAAGTAGCGGTACAGGATGGACTTCGAGGTGCCGATCTCGGAGGCGATCTCCTCCATCGACAGGTCCGGGCCCAGCCGGTGCACGGCCCGCCGGGCCGCCCGCACCAGCTCGGTGCGGCGGGAGGTGCGGTGCCCGGCCCAGCGGGTGGCACGCCCGTCCGCCGTCATCTCGTCGGCACGGGTGGCGGGCTCGTCGCCGGCGCGGGGTGAGGCGGGGGCGAGGTCGTCGTCTGTGACGGGTATCACGATACCGACAGTATCAGGTACTGTCGGTACCGCAATGGTGCCCGGACCGCGCAGGACCTTCGGCCCGTCCGCACCGCACCCGCTGCAGGAAGAGGACGACGACGTGACTCCATCCCCCCAGACCGACGGTGCGCCGGCCCGCGCGGCGATCGTCGGGTCCAACCGGATCCCGTTCGCCAAGGCCGGGAGCAGGTACGCCAGCGCCTCGAACCAGGACATGCTCACCGCCGCGCTCGAGGGCCTGGTGGCCCGGTTCGGGCTGGCCGGGGAGCGGCTCGACGAGATCGCCGCCGGCGCCGTGCTCAAGCACCCCAAGAACTTCAACCTCGCCCGGGAGTCGCTGCTGGGCTCCTCCCTCGACCCGCGCACCCCGGCCTACGACGTCCAGCGCGCCTGCGGCACCGGGCTCGAGGCGATCATCGGCGTGGCCAACAAGATCGCCCTGGGCCAGGCCGAGGTCGGCGTGGGTGGCGGGGTCGACTCCGCCTCGGACGCCCCGATCGTGGTCTCCGAGCCGCTGCGCCGGGCCATCCTCAAGGCCTCCCGCGCCAGGACCGTGCCCGACCGCCTCCGGGCGCTGGCCGCGGTGCGGCCCAAGGACCTGCTGCCGGTCGCGCCCGACGTCGCCGAGCCGCGCACGGGGCTGAGCATGGGCGAGCACCAGGCGCTGACGACGGCGCGGTGGGGCATCTCCCGCCAGGACCAGGACGCCCTCGCCCTGGCCTCCCACCAGCGCCTCGCCGCCGCCTACGAGCGCGGCTTCTTCGACGACCTGCTCACCCCCTACCGGGGCCTGAACCGGGACGAGTCCCTGCGCCCGGACACCTCGCTGGAGAAGCTCGCCAAGCTCAAGCCGGTCTTCGGCAAGCACAGCGCCGACGGCACGGAGGCGACCATGACCGCGGGCAACTCCACGCCGCTGTCCGACGGCGCCTCCACCGTGCTGCTCGCCTCCGACGCGTGGGCCGAGGCCCGGGGCCTGCCCGTGCTCGCCCACGTCGTCGACGCCCAGGCCGGCGCGGTGGACTTCGTCACCGGCACCGAGGGGCTGCTCATGGGCGGGGCGTACGCCGTCCCGCGGCTGCTGAGCCGGCAGCGGATGAGCCTGGCGGACTTCGACTTCGTCGAGATCCACGAGGCCTTCGCCGCCACCGTGCTCGCCACCCTCGCCGCGTTCGAGGACGAGGACTTCGCCGCCCGCAACGGCCTGGGCGCCCCGCTGGGCCCCGTGGACCGCGAGCGCCTCAACGTCACCGGCTCCTCCCTGGCCGCCGGGCACCCCTTCGCCGCCACCGGGGGGCGGATCGTCGGCACCCTGGCCAAGCTGCTGCACGAGCGCGGCGAGTCCCAGGTCCGGCCGGGCGAGCCGGCCCGCGGCCTCATCTCGGTGTGCGCGGCCGGCGGGCAGGCCGTGACCATGATCCTGGAGGCGGCGTGAGCGACACCTACCTCCAGCTCGTCAGCGGCGGGGTGCCCGCCACCATCGCCAAGAAGCTCGGCCTGCCCCGCCCGGTGCGGCTGCGCCGGACCGACCCCGCCGCGGTGGACCGGCCGCTGACGCCCGGGCCCGTGCTGGTCCTGTCCGACGAGGCCTCCACCGCCGACGCCGACGCGGTCGCCGAGGGGCTGCTGGGCTGGGACCTCGACGTCCACCGCGCCCTGCGGCTGGGCGACCACGCCCGCTGGGGCGCGGTCGTCGTCGTCCTCACCGGGCTGACCCACCCGGCCCAGCTGGCCGCCCCCGCGCTCGCGCTCACCCCGGCGCTCAAGCAGATGGCCGCCGGCGCCCGGGTGGTCACGCTCTCGCGCCCCGCCCCGCCGGCCGGCGGGGCCGGCGCTAGCGACCCCGCCGTGGCCGCCGCCCGGCAGGGCGTGGACGGCTTCCTGCGTTCCCTCGCCAAGGAGATGCGGGCGGGGGCCACCGCCAACGGGCTGGTCCTCGCCGAGGACGTGGAGGTCGGCGCGCCGTCGGTGCGCGGCGGGCTGCGCTTCCTGCTGTCGGCGCGCTCGGCCTTCGTCGACGGCCAGCTGCTGCCCGTCGGCGCCGGCGGCGCCGAGCCGGCCGACTGGGCGCGCCCGCTGGACGGCGTCGTCGCGGTGGTCACCGGCGCGGCCCGCGGCATCGGGGCGGCCACCGCCCGGGTGCTCGCCCGCGACGGCGCCCACGTGCTCGGGGTGGACGTGCCCGCGGCCGGGGAGTCGCTGGCGGCGGTGATGAACGAGGTGCGCGGCACGGCGCTGCAGCTGGACATCACCGCGCCCGACGCCGCCGCGCGGATCCTCGCCGCGGCCCGCGAGCGCTACGGCCACCTCGACGTCGTCGTCCACAACGCCGGGATCCTGCGCGACAAGCTGCTCGCGAACATGACGGCGGACCGGTTCGAGGGCCTGCTGGCGGTGAACATCACCGCCCCGCTGCGGATGAACGAGACCTTCGCCGCGCCCGGCACGCTGGGCGGGCAGGGGGCCGCGCCGCGGATCATCTCCCTCGCGTCGACCTCGGGCATCGCCGGCAACCGCGGCCAGACCAACTACGGCGCGGCCAAGGCGGGCATCATCGGGATGACCAGGGCGCTGGCGGCCCCGCTGGCGGCGGCCGGCGGCACCGCGAACGCGGTGGCGCCGGGCTTCATCGAGACCGACATGACCGCCTCCATCCCGCCCGTGCCGCGGGAGATCTCCCGCCGCGGCAGCTCCCTGCAGCAGGGCGGGCAGCCGGTGGACGTCGCCGAGGCCATCGCGTTCCTCGCGTCGCCGCAGGCGGGCGGGATCAACGGGCAGGTACTGCGGGTGTGCGGCCAGCTCATGGTGGGCCAGTGAGCCCGCGGCGGGGCGGGGCCCCGGCCTCGACGGGGGCCGGCGCCGCGGACACGGCGGTGCCGGCGGCCGGCGCGGGCACGGGCAGGGCCGGGACCGGCGCGGACCTGGACGACGCGGGCGCGGGCGCGGCCGGCGTGGGGCCGGACCGGCACCCGCCGGCCGGCTACCGCGAGGAGGTCCTGGCGCGGATGCCCGCGCTGGGGCGGCTGTACGCCCAGGCCGTGGGGCGCAGCCGGGCGCTCGTGCTCACCTCCCGGCCGCTGGCCCGGCGCGGCCTGCCCAAGGTCGTCCTGCGGGTCGACGACGTGCGCGCCGACCCGACCCAGCTGGCCGACTACCAGCACCTGCTGGGCGTGCCCGGCACCGACGACCTGCCGCCCGGCTACGTGCACGTGCTCGCCTTCCCCCTCGCGATGGCCGTCATGGTCCGGCCGGACTTCCCGCTGCCGGCGATCGGGATGGTGCACACCGCCAACCGGGTCGAGCAGCGCCGCGCGCTGCGGCTGGGCGAGGCGGTGACCGTGCGGGCCTGGGCCGAGGGCGTCCGCTCGCACGCCAAGGGCACCTTGGTGGATCTCGCCGTCACGGTCGACGCCGGCGGGGAGCAGGTGTGGCGCGGCGTCTCGACCTACCTCGCCCGCCGCCGGCTGCCCGACCTGCCCGCCGCGCCGGCCGACGCCCGGCCGCGGCCGGCGCTGCCCACCGCGGCGACCGCCGTGTGGCGGCTGCCGGCGGACACCGGCAGGCGCTACGCCACCGTCTCCGGGGACCGCAACCCCATCCACGTCAGCCGGCTCGGGGCGCGGCTGTTCGGCTTCCCGCGCCCCATCGCGCACGGGATGTACACCGCGGCGCGGGCACTGGCCGGGACCGCCGTGCGCGCCGGGGCGCTGACGTGGACCGTGGAGTTCGCCAAGCCGGTGCTGCTGCCCGCCACCGTGGCCTTCGCCGTCGTGCACGACGGGGCCGAGCTGCGGTACGCGGCATGGTCCCCGCGCAGCCGCAAGGCACACCTGACGGGGACCGTCACCACCGCCTGAGGAGCGGTTGTCCACCGTCTTCGTCCACAGGGTTGTGCACATCTGCACAGGCGTGCGCCCGCGCCTGTGGACGAGCGGTGGACAGCGCGCGGGCGGGGCGCGCCGTCCGGCGATATTCTGCAGGTGTCGACCGGGCGGCCGGCCCGGCGAGCCTGTCTCACGGGAGCGAGGACGCCATGAGTGAGAGCAGCACACCGGCGGGGACCGCGCCGGCACGGCACTACCTGGTCGTCGCCTACCAGACGCTCGGGCGGCGCGAGCTGACCGAGGCGATCCAGGAGCGGACGGCCGCGGGGCCCGCGGACTTCTGGTTCGTCGTCCCCGCCACGCACCTGGTCGAGCTCGCGCCGGTGCCCCCGCCCATGCCGACGATGGGCGGCGTGGCCTCCATCCCGGACCCCGAGCACGACCGCGCGGTGGCGCAGGCCCGGCTCGACACCGCGGTGCAGCAGTTCGCGGCCCACTCCATCAAGGTCGGCGGCGAGGTGGGGGACGCCGACCCGGTCCGGGCCGTGAAGCACGCGCTGCGGGGCCGCCAGTTCGACGAGATCATCGTCGCCACGCTGCCCGAGCACCTGTCGAAGTGGCTGCGGCAGGACCTCCCGCACCGTCTCGAGCACCACTTCCACATGCCCGTGACGCACGTGACCTCGGCGGCGTAGGCGTCAGACGCGCCGCTCGAACGCGGCGTCGAGCTCCTCCCGGGTGGGCGGGTTCGCCCCGGGCCGCGAGCAGGTGATCGCCGCGACCATGGCCGCGGCGTCGACGATGCTCAGCAGGGTCGCGCGGTCGACCTGTGCCAGCGCCTCCCGGCGCGGGCCGCCGAGCAGGTCGGCGCGGCGCAGCCCGTCGAGCAGCCCGGAGCTGAACGAGTCCCCGGCGCCGACGGTGTCGACGAGGTCGATGGGGACGGCGGGGCGCCGGACCTCCAGCGACCGGGTGACGGCGTAGACGCCCTCGCCGCCGCGGGTGATCACCACGAGCGCCGGGCCGGAGGCCAGCCAGGCGCGCGCGACCTCCTCGTCGGGCTGGTCCGGGTAGAGCCAGCGCAGGTCCTCGTCGCTCACCTTGACCACGTCGGCCAGGGCGACGAGCCGCTCGATGTCCGGCAGCGCCGCCGCGGGCGCCCCCAGCAGCGCCGGCCGCACGTTCGGGTCGTAGGAGATCGTCGCCCGGCCGCGTTCGCGCTCGCGCTCGATGAGGTCGATCACCGGCCCGTTGCCGGGCGTCAGCGCCGTCGCGAGCGAGCCGGTGTGCAGGCACCGGGCCTCCACGGGCAGCGGCGCGAGCTCGCCGAGGTCCCACTCGATGCGGAAGTCGTAGGTCGCGACCCCGGCCGCGAGCGTCGCGATGGCCAGGCTGGTGGCGACCTCGCCGTCGGGCCCGGAGTCGACCTGCACGCCGCTGTCCTCGAGGTGGGAGCGCACCATCTCCCCGAAGGCGTCGCGGCCGAGGCGCGTGACCAGGGTGACCGGGTTGCCCAGGCGGGCGAGGCCGAGGGCGACGTTGGCGGGGCTGCCCCCGGGGTGCGCGACCCAGGTGCGTCCGCCGCGCTGCCCGACGAGATCCACCAGTGCTTCCCCGACCACGACGAACATCGCTTCACCTCGCGAGGACGATGACGCGCGTCTTTGACGCGCCGGGCGCAGCGTGCGTACCCAGCATAAGGACCGCTCGGTCGCGTCGCTCGGGGAGCGTCGCCGCGGCGTGGCCACAAGTGGGGACGGGCCTCGACGCGAGCGCACGCCCGGCGAGGAGTATGAAAGAGCCATGAGCGAGCAGGGCGGTCCCCTCTTCCTCGTGGTGACGATCAAGCCGCGCCCGGACCGCAAGGCCGAGGCCGAGGCACAGCTGCAGTCCATGCGCCGCCACACGCTCGAGGAGCCCGGGTGCGTGTTCATGCACCTGGTCCAGCCCGAGGACGACCCGGACAACTGGGTGATGCTCGAGATGTTCCGCTCCCGGGAGGACTGGAACGAGCACATGCGCCAGCCGTACAACACCGAGGGCAACAAGATCCTCGAGGACCTGCTGCGCGAGCCGTCCGACCTGCGCTTCTTCACCGAGAAGTAGCGCCGCCCCGTCACCCAGAAGTCGGGCCGCCCCCGTCGCCGTCCCCCGATGGCGGGACCCGGTCCGGGGTGCTTACCTGGTGCCGCACGGCTTGAGCGACACATGTAGACGTGTGTCCCGACACGGCAGGTGATCGACATGGCGGACATGGCCGTTCCCCAGGAACAACCGATCGCGCGCACCACCAGCGGCAAGGTGTCGCTGGTCTATCCGGGTCTCGCCGTCCCCTTCGCCCTCCTCATCACCTGCTTCGCCGCGTGGGGGTCGGCGGCCAACCTCACCGACGTCCTCGTCGGCGTCTTCCGGCACATCTTCACGATGTCGAACTTCCAGTCGGCGCTGGTGCAGTTCGCCTACTACGGCGCCTACTTCTCCCTCGCCATCCCCGCCGCCTTCATCAACCGGCGCTTCGGCTACAAGACCGGCGTCCTCACCGGCCTGGGGCTGGCCGCGCTCGGCGGGTTCCTGTTCATCCCCGCGAGCCAGCTGCTCCAGTACGGCTTCTTCCTCCTGGCGCTGTTCGTGCTCGCCTCCGGCCTGTCCATCCTCGAGACCTCGGCGAACCCGTTCGTCATCGCCATGGGGCCCGAGCAGAACGCCACCCAGCGCCTCAACCTCGCCCAGGCGTTCAACCCCGTCGGGGCGAACATCGGCGTGCTCATGGGGGCCCTGCTCATCCTCCCGCGCATCACCCCCGAGGCGCAGAAGGCGAACATGGCCGCGGCCCAGCTGCACGCGGCCCAGCAGCACGACCTGGGCCTCGTGCTCAAGCCCTACACCGGCATCGCCGCGGTGCTGCTGATCATCTGGCTGCTCATCGCCTTCCGGAAGATGACGACGCCGGCCGAGCGCAGCGAGGCGACCGAGGTGCGCAAGGGCGCCCTGGGGCGCCTGTGGCACAACGCCCACTACCGGTACGGCGTGGCGGCGCAGTTCTTCAACGTCGCCGCCCAGGTGTGCACCTGGACGTTCACGATCCAGTACGCCCAGGACGTCGTCGGGATCCCGGTGGCCCGCTCCGGGTGGTTCCTCCAGGCCAGCCTCATCCTCTTCCTCATCGCCCGGTTCGTCATGACGTACCTGCTCGGCATCTTCCGGCCGACCAAGCTGCTCTTCGCGATGGGCACACTCGGCGTGGTTCTGGCCCTCATCGGGGTCTTCTCGCCCAACCTCGTCGGCCTCTTCGCCGTCGTGGCGATCTCCGTCTCGCTGTCCCTGATGTTCCCGACCATCTACGGCGTCGCGCTGCAGGGCCTGGGCGACGACACCAAGTTCGGCGCCGCCGGTCTCGTCATGGCCATCCTCGGCGGCGCGCTGCTCCCGCTGGTCCAGGGCCGGGTGATGGACGCGACCAGCACCAACGTCGCCTACATCGTCACCGCGATCTGCCTGGCCTTCGTCGCTGCCTACGCCCTGTTCGACCTGCGCACCGCCCGCACGCAGCACGCCGTGGCGACCAGCCACGCCTGAGCCCCCACGCCGGCCGCGTCCCCGCCCGGCGGGGACGCGGCCGCCGCGCGCGCCCGCCGCACCGCGTTGACCTTGACGCTGCGTCAACCGCCATGCTGGTGCCCGGACGGAGGGCACGACGATGGAATGGTCGATCAGCGAGGTCGCCCGGGCGACCGCGACGACGAGCCGGACGCTGCGGCACTACGGCGACGTCGGGCTGCTGGCGCCGTCGCGCACGGGCCCGAACGGGTACCGCTACTACGACGAGGCGGCCCTGCTCCGGCTGCAGCGGATCCTGCTGCTGCGTGAGCTCGGGCTGGGCCTGCCGGCCATCGCCGACGTGCTCGCCGGCCAGCACGACGTCGTCGCCGCCCTCGAGACGCACCTGGCCCTGCTGCGGCAGGAGCGGGACCGCCTGGAGCGGCAGATCACGTCCGTGACCCGAACGATCGAACGACGCAAGGAAGGTGGACCACTCATGGCCGAGGAGATGTTCGACGGCTTCGACCACACCCAGTACCGCGAGGAGGTCGAGCAGCGGTGGGGCCGGGAGGCCTACGCGCGGAGCGACCGTTGGTACCGCGGGCTCTCCGACGAGGAGAAGCGCTCCTTCGGGCAGCGGCACGTGGACATCGCGGCGGACTACGCCCGGGCCCGCGACCGCGGCCTCGCCCCGGACGCCGCCGAGGTGCAGGAGGTCGTCCGCCGGCACCACGCGTGGCTGGCCCGGCCGATGGCGGGTGCCGTCTCCCAGGAGTACTTCCTGGGACTGGGCGAGATGTACGTGGCCGACCCGCGCTTCGCCGCCAACTACGGCGGCGAGGACGGCGCGCGCTACGTGCGCGACGCCATGCGCGTCTACGCCGAGCGGCACCGGTAACGCCGCCCCGTACCCTCGGAGGCGTGCCCGCCACCCTCCACGTCGCCGGCTTCGGCGCCGCCCGCGGCGCCCGCCGCCTGTTCTCCGACCTCTCCTTCACCATCGCCCCCGGGGACGTGTGGGGGCTGGTGGGCGCGAACGGCGCCGGGAAGTCGACCCTGCTCGCCGCCCTCGCCGGCCTGCCGACCGGCGCGGAGATCTCCGGGCGGGCCACGCTGGCCCCGGCGGAGGCGACCGTGGGCTACCTCGCCCAGGAGCCCGAGCGCCGCCCCGGCGAGACGGTCCGCGAGCTGCTGCACCGGCGCACCGGGGTGGCCGCGGCGACGGCGGCGATGGAGCACGCGGCGCACGAGCTGGCCGCCCGCCCCGACGACGCCGCCACCGCCGACGCGTACGCCACGGCCCTGGACCGCTGGCTCGCGCTCGGCGGGGCGGACCTGGACGAGCGGGCCGAGGAGGTGGCCGCCGACGTCGGCCTCGGCGTCGGGCTCGACGCCGAGATGACCGCGCTGTCGGGCGGGGAGGCCGCCCGCACGTCGCTGGCCGCGCTGCTGCTCTCGCGCCACGACGTCCTGCTCCTCGACGAGCCGACCAACGACCTCGACCTCGCCGGGCTCGAGCGCCTGGAACGGTTCGTCGCCGGCTCGCGGGCCCCGCTCGTCGTCGTCAGCCACGACCGGGAGTTCCTCGCCCGCACCGTGACCGGCGTCGTCGAGCTGGACCTGGCCCAGCAGCAGGTCAGCGTCTACGACGGCGGCTACGAGGCCTTCCTGGCCGAGCGGGAGCTGGCGCGCCGCCACGCCCGCGAGGCCTACGAGGACTACGCGGACCGGCTCGGCGAGCTGCGGGCGCGGGCGCAGATGCAGAAGTCCTGGGTGGACAAGGGCGTGCGCAACGCCCGCAAGAAGGCCGCCCGCCGCGAGCCGGACAAGCACGTCAAGGCGCACGCGGTCGCCCGGACCGAGAAGCAGGCCGCGAAGGTCAGCCAGACCGAGCGGGCCATCGACCGGCTCGAGAGGGTCGAGGAGCCGCGCAAGGAGTGGGAGCTGCGGATGTCCATCGCCGCCGCCCCGCGCAGCGGCAGCGTCGTGGCCACGCTCGACGGCGCCGTGGTGCGCCGCGGCGGCTTCACCTTCGGCCCGGTCACCGCCCAGGTGGACTACGGCGACCGGATCGTCATCACCGGGGCGAACGGCTCGGGCAAGTCCACCCTCCTCGCGGTGCTGCTCGGCCGGCTGGCCCCGGACGAGGGGCGGGCCGCGCTGGGCGCCTCGGTGGCCGTCGGCGAGGTGGACCAGGCGCGCGCCCTGTTCGCGGGCACCGAGCCGCTCGCGACGGCGTTCGGCGCGCTGGTGCCGCAGTGGCCCGCGGCGGAGGTGCGCACGCTGCTGGCGAAGTTCGGGCTGGGCGGGGAGCACGCCGTGCGCCCCGCGGCCTCGCTCTCCCCCGGCGAGCGGACCCGGGCCGCGCTCGCGCTGCTGCAGGCCCGCGGGGTCAACCTGCTCGTCCTCGACGAGCCGACCAACCACCTGGACCTGCCCGCCATCGTCCAGCTGGAGCAGGCGGTGGAGTCCTTCCCCGGCACCGTGCTGCTGGTCACGCACGACCGGCGGATGCTCGCCGAGGTGCGCGCGACCCGCCGGTGGGAGCTCGAGGCGGGCAGGCTGCGCGAGCTGCCGGCGGCGTGAGCCGTCAGGCAGCGTGAGCCGTCAGGCGGCGCCGGAGGCCTGGTCCTCGACCTTGACCGCGGAGATCTCGAACTCGAGCGTGATCTTCTCCGACACCAGCACGCCGCCGGTGTCCAGGGCGACCTGCCACTCCAGGCCCCAGTCGCGCCGGTTGACCCGGCGGGTGCCCTCGAAGCCGGCGCGCAGCTGGCCGTTGGCGTCGCGGTGGACCCCGACGAGGTCGAGCGGGATGGCCACCTGCTTGGAGATGCCGCGGATGGTCAGGTCGCCGACCACCATGAAGGTGTTGTCCTCGACCTCGTCCACCGTGGAGCTGGTGAACACGATCTCCGGGTAGGTCTCGACGTCGAAGAAGTCCGCGCTGCGCAGGTGCTCGTCGCGCTGGGCGTTGCGGGTGTCGACGCTGGCGGCCTTGACCCGGACCTCCACCGTGGAGTTGGCCGGGTTGGCGGCGTCGACGTGGATGTGCCCGTCGACGTCGTTGAAGGCGCCCCGCACCTTCGTCACCATGGCGTGCCGGGCGGAGAACCCGATTCGGGTGTGGTCGGGGTCGAAGATCCATTCCCCGCTCAGCGTGCTGGCGTCGAGTTCCGCCATCGTCTTCCTCCTTCGAAGACCGTCGCCGGGTATCTTAGACGGCTGTCGGAGACCCTACCCTTGCCGGGACCACGCCGACGGTTTTTCGGAACGACGTCTTCCGATCAGGCGGAGACGAGCGAGCCGATCACCGAGGTGAACAGCCGCAGCCCGTCGGTGCCGCCGCGCGGCGCGCCGGGGACGTCGGGCCCGAAACCGGGCTCGACGGCGTGCTCGGGGTGGGGCATGAGCCCGACGACGTTGCCGCGGGCGTTGCTCACGCCGGCGATGTCGCGCAGGGAGCCGTTGGGGTTCATCCCCGCGTAGCGGAAGACGACCTGGCCCTCCCCCTCGATCCGGTTCAGCGTGTCCTCGTCGGCGACGAAGCCGCCCTCGCCGTTCTTCAGCGGGATGGTGATGACCTCGTCGGCGGCGAGGTCCGCCGTCCACGGGGTCCGGGTGCTCTCCACGCGCAGCTGCTGGTCGCGGCAGATGAAGTGCTGGTGGTCGTTGCGGATGAGGGCGCCGGGCAGCAGGTGCGCCTCGCACAGGATCTGGAAGCCGTTGCAGATGCCCAGCACGGGCAGCCCGCCCTGGGCGGCGGCCACCACCTCGCCCATCACCGGGGCGAAGCGGGCGATGGCGCCGCAGCGCAGGTAGTCGCCGTAGGAGAAGCCCCCGGGCAGGACGACGGCGTCGACGCCGTGCAGGTCCGCGTCGGCGTGCCACAGCGCGACCGGCTCGGCGCCGGCCAGGCGGACGGCCCGCTGGGCGTCGCGGTCGTCCAGGGTGCCGGGGAAGGTCACGACGCCGATCCGGGCACCGCTGGCGGCGGACATCAGCGCTGCTCCTCGGCGTCGTAGACGCCCACGACGTCCTCGATGATCGGGTTCGACAGCGCCGTCTCGGCCGCCTTGCGGGCGGCGTCGATGAGCTCGGGGGTGACCTCGCCGTCGACGCTGAGCTCGAAGCGCTTGCCCTGGCGCACGCCGGTGAACTGGTCCAGGCCCAGCCGCGGCAGCGCCCCCGCGACAGCCTTGCCCTGGGGATCGAGGATCTCCGGCTTCGGCATGACCTCGACGACGATGCGTCCCATACTTCGCTCCTGGTGTCTCGGCGGCGGCGAGGCCAGGGTAACCGCTCGCTCCGGCGCGCCCGAAGGGCCGTCCATGGGCGGCGAGAGCCGCGCCACAGCGGCCGCCCGTGCCTCCCCTCGCCGCGCGCCGCCCCTCCTCTCGCCGGGCGGCCAGAGCGGCCATGCGGCTCCCCGGCCGGGCGGCACGGTCAGGGCAGGCGGCCGACGGCCCCCAGCACGAGGTCCCAGAACCGGGCCACGTCCAGCTCGGTGGCCACCAGGTGGTCGAGCTCCTGGCCCTCCCGGCCCGCGAAGTCGGTCACCGTCATGCCGGTGGTGTGCTCCCCGCGCAGCTCCACGGCGACGTGCGCGGGCCGCACCCGCACCACGTCGGGGTCGATGACCCGCGCGACGGCGCACACGTCGTGCACCGGCGGGGCGGGAAAGCCCTGCTTGGCGCGGTAGGCCGGGCCGAAGAAGTCGAGCATGTCGACGACGAAGCGGCCCGCCGTCGTCCCCAGCGCCCGGAACCGCTCGACGACGTCGGGGGTGGCCAGCGCCTGGTGGGTGAGGTCGAGGCCCACCATGGTGACCCGCCAGGGCGCGGAGAAGACGACGTGCGCCGCCTCGGGGTCGGTGTAGATGTTGAACTCCGCGGCGGCGGTGACGTTGCCCTTGGAGTACCCGCCGCCCATGAGGACGACCTCCCGCACCCGGGCGGCGATGCAAGGCTCGCGGCGCAGCGCGGTGGCGACGTTGGTCAGCGGCCCGGTGGGCACGAGCGTGACGGTCCCGGGCCCGGCGGCCATGACGGCCTCGATGATGACGTCGACGCCGTGGCGCGGGTCCAGGGCCACGGCCGGCTCGGGCAGCACCGGCCCGTCCAGCCCGCTCTCGCCGTGGGTGCGCGGGTCGGTCAGGACCGCGTCACGCACGAGCGGCCGGTCGCACCCGGCGGCGACGACGACGTCGTCGAGCCCGGCCACGGTCGCCACCGCGAGGGCGTTGCGGGTCACCTTCTCCAGCGTCTGGTTGCCGCCCACGGTGGTGATGGCGGCGATGTCGATGCCCGGGTGGCCGGCGGCGAGGAGCAGGGCGAGGGCGTCGTCGTGACCGGGGTCGCAGTCGAGGACGACGCGGCGTGGCGCCGGCGTGGGATCGGTCACGGGCCCACCGTGCCGCGCCGGCGGCCGGCGGCGCAATGCCGGTGCGGGCTCAGTAGAGGCAGGCCGCCCAACGCCGGCTGCGGCGTCGGGCCTGGCAGCCCCCGCGCGTCAGACCCGGTACTGCACGGCCAGCGGGCAGGCCCACACGTCCAGGCCGCCGCGGCCGACCCGGTTGATGTAGTCGTGCACGGCCTTGTAGGACTGCCCGAGCGAGGTCTCGGTGTAGCGCACGCCGAGCTGCTCGCAGTACGCCCGCACCATCGGGGCCACCTTGCGCAGGTTCGGCCGTGCCATGGAGGGGAAGAGGTGGTGCTCGACCTGGAAGTTCAGCCCGCCCATGAACGTGTCGACCCAGCGCCCGCCGGTGATGTTGCGGCTCATGAGGACCTGGCGGCGCAGGAAGTCGATCTTGACGGTGGGCGGCACGAGCGGCATGCCGATGTGGTTGGGCGCGAAGGACAGGCCCATGTACAGGCCGAAGACGGCGAGCTGGACCCCGATGAACGCGGCGGCCTTGCCGGGCGGCAGGATGAGGAACACCAGCGCGACGTAGCTCACGAGCCGGAAGCTGATGAAGCCCAGCTCCACCCAGCGGCGCTTGACCTTCTCCCGGCTCAGCACCCGGCGCAGCCCCTGCACGTGCAGGTTCACACCCTCGAGCAGCAGCAGCGGGAAGAAGAACCAGCCCTGCTTGGTGGCCAGCCAGCGCCCGAGCCGCGACCTGCGGGCCGCGGCCGCCTGCGGCGTGAAGGCGAGCACGCCCGAGTCGATGTCGGGGTCGGTGTCGACCTTGTTCGGCGCGGCGTGGTGCTTGGTGTGCTTGCGCTGCCACCACCCCAGGCCCATCCCGGCGAAGAGGTTCACCACGATGAGGGAGACCCACTCGTTCCACTTGCCGGAGACGAAGATCTGCCGGTGGGCCGCGTCGTGGCCCAGGAAGGCGATCTGCGTCATGAGCAGGGCGAGGACGACGGCGGTGCTCAGCTGCCACCACGTGTCGCCCATGTGGACGAACGTCGCGGCCAGCACCAGCCCGGCCACCGTGAGCCCGATGAGCTTCGACCAGTAGTAGCCGTAGGCCCGGCGCATGAGGCCGCGCTCCTGCACCTTGGCGGTCAGCGCGGTGAAGTCGCTGACCTGCCGCTCGCGGGCGGTGCGCGGCGTCGCGCGCCCACCCCCAGTATGGGGGGATGTCGTTGGGCTGAGGGTCAGGCTCATGGCCGCCACCTGGGTGCTCGAGGGGGCGCGACCACGGGCCGCACTGGCGGTCACGGGCGACCGCCTGCAGCGAGTGTGACACGGAACGGCGCCGACCGATACCTCTGCCTACGGTGCCGTAGGTTACGGCGCCGTAGAGGGCCGCCCTGAGGCGTCGCAGGGGCCACCCTGAGGCGGCGCCGCGGACACCCTGGGGGCGGCGCCCGGGGCCGCCGACGGGTCGCGCGCCCGCCGCGCTGCCCTCTCTCAGGCGGTGAAGGTGCGCCCGGTCAGCAGCTCGTAGGCCTCGACGTAGCGCTCGCGGGTGCGCTCGACGACGTCGTCGGGCAGCGCCGGCGGCGGGGTGTCGTCGCGCCGGTCCCAGCCGGCGTCCGGGGAGAGCAGCCAGTCGCGCACGAACTGCTTGTCGTAGCTCAGCTGGGGCCGGCCGGGCTCGTAGTCCGCCGCCGCCCAGAAGCGCGAGGAGTCGGGGGTGAGCACCTCGTCGGCCAGGACGATCTCCGGCTCGCCGGGGTGCGGGGACGCCCCGAACTCGAGCTTGGTGTCGGCCAGGATCATGCCGCGGCGGGCGGCGAGGTCGGCGGCGCGCTCGTAGACCTCCAGCGTCGTCTCGCGCAGCCGGCGCGCGGCCGTGTCCCCCACCCGCTCGGCCATGTCCTCGAAGGTGATGTTCTCGTCGTGCTCGCCCATCTGGGCCTTGGCGGCCGGGGTGAAGATCGGCTCGGGCAGCTTGTCGCTCTCGACCAGGCCGGGCGGCAGCGGCACCCCGCACACCGAGGCGGTGGCGCGGTACTCGCTCAGCGCCGAGCCGGTGATGTACCCGCGGGCCACGCACTCGATGGGGTACATGCGCAGCTGGCGGCAGATCATCGCCCGCCCGGCGACCTGCCCGGGCACGTCGAGGGAGACGACGTGGTGGGGGACGACGTCCTCGAGCTGCTCGAACCACCACAGGCTCATCGCGGTGAGGATCTTGCCCTTGTCCGGGATCGTCGTCGGCAGCACGTAGTCGAAGGCGCTGATGCGGTCCGAGGCGACGACGAGGACGACGTCGCCGCCCGCGCCCGAGGTGGCGCCGGCGGGCACGTACAGGTCGCGGACCTTGCCGGAGTGGGCGTGCGTCCAGCCCTCGAGGTCGGGTGCGGTCCCGGGCGTGGTCGTCATGGCGCCATCCTGGCAGCCGCCCCCCGGCGCCGTCTGCCGCGGTCCGGCATGCGACCGGCGGCCGGCGCCGGACCGGCAACTCATGGCACGGGTGAGCCACCGGGTTGGCCGACCGCGTACGGTTTCCGGGAAGCCTGTGCAGCCCAACCCCAGGAGGAAGTGGACATGGCAAGCGAGAAGCCCGTCGGTGTGGCAGACATCGGCGTGACCGGACTGGCGGTCATGGGCTCGAACCTGGCCCGGAACTTCGCCCGTCACGGCCACAAGGTCGCCGTGCACAACCGCACCTACGCCCGGACGGAGAAGCTGGTCTCCGAGCACGACGACGAGGGCACCTTCGTCCCGTCGGAGTCCATGGAGGACTTCGTCGCCTCGCTCGCCAAGCCCCGCGTGGCCCTCATCATGGTCAAGGCGGGCGCCCCGACCGACGCCGTCATCGACGAGCTGGCCCAGTACATGGAGCCCGGCGACATCATCGTCGACGCCGGCAACGCGCACTTCCCGGACACCATCCGCCGCGAGCAGGCGCTGAAGGAGAAGGGACTGCACTTCGTCGGCTCCGGCGTCTCCGGCGGCGAGGAGGGCGCGCTCAACGGCCCGTCCATCATGCCCGGCGGCACCAAGGAGTCCTACGACCGCCTCGGCCCGATGCTGGAGTCCATCTCCGCGCACGTCGACGGCGTCCCGTGCTGCACGCACGTCGGCCCCGACGGCGCCGGCCACTTCGTCAAGATGGTGCACAACGGCATCGAGTACGCCGACATGCAGCTCATCGCCGAGGCCTACGACCTGCTCCGCCAGGGCCTGGGCGCCTCGGCGGCCGAGATCGGCAAGATCTTCGAGGAGTGGAACGCCGGGGACCTGGAGTCCTTCCTCATCGAGATCTCCGCGGACGTGCTCCAGCACACCGACCCCCAGACCGGCAAGGCGTTCGTGGACATCGTCCTGGACCAGGCCGAGCAGAAGGGCACCGGGCGCTGGACCGTGCAGAACGCCCTCGACCTGGGCGTGCCGATCACCGGCATCGCCGAGGCGACCTTCGCCCGCGCCCTGTCGGGCTCGGTGCCCCAGCGCGAGGCCGCCCGCGCGGCGCTGCCCGCCGAGGCCGGCACCTGGGACGTCACCGACCGCGACGCCTTCATCGAGGACGTGCGCCTGGCCCTGTACGCCTCCAAGGTGGTGGCCTACTCCCAGGGCTTCGACCAGATCGCGGCCGCCTCGGACGAGTTCGGCTGGGACATCGACCGCGGGGCGATGGCCCGCATCTGGCGCGGCGGCTGCATCATCCGCGCCCGGTTCCTCAACCGCATCACCGAGGCCTACGAGCGCCAGGCGGACCTGCCGCTGCTGCTCGCCGACCCGTACTTCACCGGGGCGGTCGGCAACGGCGTCGCCGCGTGGCGCCGGGTCGTCTCCCAGGCCGCCCTCAACGGCGTGCCCACCCCGGCGTTCGCCTCGTCGCTGAGCTACTACGACGGCATCCGCGCCGAGCGGCTGCCCGCCGCGCTCATCCAGGCCCAGCGCGACTTCTTCGGGGCCCACACCTACCGCCGGGTCGACCAGGAGGGCGTGTTCCACACCCTGTGGTCGGGCGACCGGTCGGAGGAGAAGCAGTCCTGACCTGACGGGCGCCCGCGCACGACGGCGGCCGGTCACCTCCTCGGTGACCGGCCGCCGTCGTCGTTCGCGCCTTGTCCGCCGTCCCGCGTGGGCCTCGGCCGCCGTCGTTCCTGCGGGCCTCGCGCGGAAGGCCCCGGTCAGCGCCCCGCGGCGATGTCGGTGCGGTGCTGGGAGCCGTCCAGCCGGACCCGGTCCACCCCGGCGTAGGCCGCGGCCCGGGCGGCGGCCACGTCCTCCCCGGTGCCGACGACGCTGAGCACGCGTCCGCCGGCGCTGACCACCCGGTCGTCCCCGTCCAGGGCGGTGCCGGCGTGCAGCACGTGGACGCCCTCGACCGCCTCGGCCTCGCTCAGGCCGGTGAGGGGGTCGCCCGTGCGGACCTGGCCGGGGTAGCCCTGGGCGGCGACGACGACGGTCACGGCGGCGCCGGGGCTCCAGCGCAGCTCGCCGGCCTGGTCCAGGCGGCCGGTGGCCGCGGCCAGGAGGGCCTCCCCGAGGGAGGACTCCAGGCGGGCGAGGACCACCTGGGTCTCGGGGTCGCCGAAGCGGACGTTGAACTCCACGACCCGCAGGCCGCGGGAGGTCAGGGCGAGGCCGCAGTAGAGCAGGCCGACGAAGGGCGTGCCGCGGTGGGCCATCTCGCGCACCACCGGCTGGGCGACCCGCTCGACGACCTCGGCGGTGAGGGTCTCCGGCGCCCAGGTGAGCGGGGAGTAGGCGCCCATGCCGCCGGTGTTCGGGCCGGCGTCGCCGTCGCCCAGCCGCTTGTAGTCCTGCGCCGGGGCGAGCGGCACGACCTCTGAGCCGTCGCACAGGCAGAACAGGGAGACCTCGGGGCCGTCGAGGAACTCCTCGACGACGACGGCGGGCTCGCCGTGGGTGGCCGGGTCCCCGCCCTCCTTCGCGAGGCAGGCGCGGGCGTGGGCGAGCGCCTCCTCACGGTCGGCGGTGACGACGACGCCCTTGCCCGCGGCCAGGCCGTCGTCCTTGATGACGTAGGGGGCGCCGAAGGCCTCCATCGCGTCGACGACCTGCGCCTCGGTCGTGCACACCCGGGCCAGCGCGGTGGGCACCCCGGCGGCGGCCATGATCTCCTTGGCGAACGCCTTGGAGCCCTCCAGGCGGGCCGCCTCCCGGTCGGGGCCGAAGCAGGCGAAGCCGGCTTCGCGCACTGCGTCGGCGACGCCGGCGACGAGCGGGGCCTCGGGCCCGATGACGACGAGGTCGGCGTCCAGGTCACGGGCGGCGGCCACCACGGCGGCGCCGTCGAGGATGTCGAGGGGGACGTTGGTGGCGATCGCGGCGGTGCCCGGGTTGCCCGGGGCCACCACCAGCCGTTCGACGCGCTCGTCACGGGCCAGGGACCGGGCCAGGGCGTGCTCGCGCGCGCCCGACCCGATAAGCAGGATCCTCACCCGGTGAGCCTACTGGGGGCCCGCCGCGGCGCCCGGGTCGCGTCTCGCGGAGCGGGCCGAGCTAGGTACGCGGGACGACCCGCAGGGTGGTCTCCCCGGCGTCGGGGCCGGTGACGGTGCGGACCAGGGCCTGCCCGTAGCGGTCGTACTTCGCGTGGTAGGCGGCGTCGACGGCGGCGCGGACGTCCGCCGCGGGCCGCACGAAGGTCACGTCGCGTTCGACGCCGCCGGCGCGGACGCGCCCGGCGCCGCTGCGCAGCGCCCGGACGAACCAGGGGTTGTCCTTGCCGTAGGCCGAGCGGATGTAGACGTCCTCGCCGGAGCGGACCACCCAGATGGTGACGTACCGGCGCAGCGTCCCGTCCGCGCGCAGGGAGGCGACCTGCAGCTCGTCCGCGCCGCCGATGGCGTCGAGCTCGTGCCGGGTCCAGGTCATCGCACCCTCCTCCTTTTTCACGGATTTCCCCTTCGTTATTGTCGCGGGGTCAGCACCTTCCGGGAAGGACGAGCCACATGGCCATCAACGACGTCGAGATCCGCAGCAGCAGGGAAGCCGGCCGGGCGGGCGGGTGCGCCTGCGGCGAGCACGACCAGGACGTCCCCGAGCTGGACGTGCGGATGATCCCCCACGCCATCCGGCACGCCACGGTGTTCGGCGCGCTGGACGCCATCGCCCCCGGGTTCGCGCTGGACCTCGTCGCCCCGCACGACCCGCTCCCCCTGCTGGCCCAGATCGAGCAGCGCGAGCCGGGCGCCTTCGAGGTCGGCTACCTCCAGCGCGGCCCGGAGGCCTGGAAGCTGCGCCTCACGCGCCGCTGACCCCCGACCGGCCCCGGCGTCGTCGACGGCGCCGGCACCGGGGCCACCCCTCGCACCGGGCACGGTGCGCGGCTCAGCCGTCGAAGGACCAGCGGGTGGAGCGCTCGGCGAGGTCCGGCGCGCGGTCGAGCACCGCGAAGGCCCGGGCGGGGACGATCTCGACGACCAGGCCCTGGCGCAGGAAGTCGTCCCCCAGCGCCGGGGCGACGTGCTCGTACTTGTCGAGGTAGCGGGCGATCCACGTCGCGCGCCGGTCGCGGTCGCGCAGCACGGCGGCCCGTCCCTCGAGGGAGAGGCACTCGGCGCTGTCGTCCACCGCGAGCGCCACGTAGGGGTTGGCCTCCAGGTCCGCGGCCTTGCGCGAGTGCGGACCGCACGAGAACGCGAACCGGTGCTCGCCGTCGTCCCACACGCCCCGGACGGGCAGCGCGTGCGGGCGGCCCGAGCCGGAGGCGGTGGAGAGCCAGTAGTTGCGGCTCGCCGCCAGCTTCGCCGCCGCCCAGGACCACGGCAGCTCGCGCCAGCGCGAGGCGCCGACCCCGTAGTCGGGCATGTAGGGACGCTCGGCACGCGGCTCGCCCATGCCGTCACGGTAGGACGGGCGGGTGGCGGGCACGAGCCGTGAGTTCGACGGGCCCGTCCCGGGGAGCACGTCACGGACGCCGCGGCCCCGCCTCCCTCACGGGGGCGGGGCCGCGGCGTCTCGTCGGTGCGTCAGCCGCCGAGCCGCTCGCGCAGCGCGGCGAGCTGGTCGGTCATCGCGTCGGGCAGGCGCGCGCCGAACTGGGCGAAGTACTCCTCGGTGAGGTCGGCCTCCGCGGCCCAGCTGGCCGGGTCGATCGCGAAGAGCTCGGCGAGGTCCTCCTCGGACAGGTCCAGGCCCTCGAGGTTGAGGTCCTCGGCCCGGGGCAGCCGGCCGGTGGCGGCGTCGCGCGCGCCCACCTCGCCGTTGACCCGGCGCAGGGCCCACTCGAGCACCCGGGAGTTCTCACCGAACCCGGGCCACAGGAACGTGCCGTCGTGGCCCTTGCGGAACCAGTTGACCTGGAAGATGCGCGGGGCCTTGTCGCCGAGCTTCTCGCCCATCTCCAGCCAGTGGCCCCAGTAGTCGGCCATGTTGTAGCCGCAGAAGGGCAGCATGGCGAACGGGTCGCGGCGCAGGGCGCCGACGGCGCCCTCGGCGGCCGCGGTCTGCTCGGAGGAGACGGTGGCACCGATGAACACCCCGTGCTCCCAGTCGTACGCCTCGGCGACGAGCGGGACGTTGGTGGCGCGGCGCCCGCCGAAGAGGATGACGTCGATCGGCACCCCGCCGAGGTCCTCCCACTCCGGGGCGATGGACGGGGCCTGGTCGGCGCGCACGGTGAACCGGGAGTTCGGGTGGGCGGCCGGGCGGTCGGCGTCCGGCGTCCAGTCGTTGCCCTGCCAGTCGATGAGGTGCTCGGGCACCTCGTCGGTCAGGCCCTCCCACCACACGTCGCCGTCGTCGGTCAGGGCGACGTTGGTGAAGACGACGTCGCGGTCCAGCGCCGCGATCGCCGTCGGGTTGGTCGTCTCGCCGGTGCCCGGGGCGACGCCGAAGAACCCGGCCTCGGGGTTGATCGCGTAGAGCCGGCCGTCCGGGCCGGGCCGCATCCAGGCGATGTCGTCGCCGATGGTCTCGACCTTCCAGCCGGGGATGGTCGGGCGCAGCATGGCGAGGTTGGTCTTGCCGCAGGCGGAGGGGAAGGCGGCGGCGAGGTGGTAGACGCGCCCGTCGGGGCCGGTGATCTTCAGGACGAGCATGTGCTCGGCCATCCAGCCCTCGTCCCGGCCCAGGACCGAGGCGATGCGCAGCGCGTAGCACTTCTTGCCGAGCAGGGCGTTGCCGCCGTAGCCGGAGCCGTAGGACCAGATCTCGCGGGTCTCGGGGAAGTGGACGATGTACTTGGTGTCGTTGCACGGCCAGGCCACGTCCGGGCGCTCGGCACCCTCGGCGTCGCGCAGCGGGTAGCCCACCGAGTGGACCGCGGGGACCCAGTCCGCGCCCTTCTCGATCTGCTCGAGCGCGGCGGCACCCATCCGGGTCATGATCCGCATCGAGACGACGACGTAGGGCGAGTCGGTGACCTCGACGCCCACGCGGGAGATCGGGCCGCCGACCGGACCCATGGAGAAGGGCACGACGTACATCGTGCGGCCCCGCATCGAGCCGGCGAAGACCCCGCGCAGCTCCTCGCGCATGGCGGTCGGCTCGGCCCAGTTGTTGGTCGGGCCGGCGTCGATCTCCTTCTCCGAGGCGATGAACGTGCGCGACTCGACCCGGGCGACGTCCGACGGCTCGGAGCGCGCCAGGTAGCTGTTCGGCCGCTTGGCCTCGTCGAGCTTGATGAACGTGCCCGCCTCGACGAGCCGCGCGGCGAAGCGGTCGTACTCCTCCTGGGAGCCGTCGCACACGTAGATCTCGTCCGGCTCGGTCAGGGCCGCGATCTGCTGGACCCAGGCCTCCAGGTCCGGGTTGGTGATCGGCAGGCCCGTCACCGGCACGGTGCTCGGGCGGGCGTCGGTCGTCGTCATGCTTTCCTCCGAGGGTCCTGCGGCACGCTCTTCCGCGTCCTGTATCCACTCTCGGTGCATTCTCGGCCCCCTTCAACGCGGACCTGCTAGTAAAAACAGCCAAAGTTTCACTACTGTCAAACCATGGCCGCTGAGACCTCTGCCACCCAGAATTCCAGACAGGGCACGGATCCGCTCGTCCTTGGCCGGCGGATCCGCCACGCCCGCACCGCGGCGGGGCTCACCCTGCGAGAGCTGGCCTCCGCCGTCGGCTCAACGACGAGCCAGCTGTCTCTGGTGGAGAACGGGCGCCGTGAGCCGCGGCTCTCGCTGCTCACCGCGCTCGCCGAGGCGCTGGGGACCAGCCCGGCGGCGCTGCTCAGCCCCGAGCCGCCGCCGGACCGGCGGGCGATGCTCGAGATCGCCCTCGAGCGGGCCCAGCGCAGCCCGGTGTTCGCCTCGCTCGGGGTGCCGCCGGTGCGGCCCGGGCGCCGGCTGCCCATGGACGCGCTGGAGTCGCTGGTGGCCCTGCACGCCGAGCTGGACCGGCGCGCCCGCGCCGCGATCGCCACCCCGGAGGAGGCCCGGCGCATCAACACCGAGCTGCGCCTGGAGATGCAGGCCCGCAACAACTACGTGCCCGAGATCGAGGAGATGGCCGAGGACTTCGTCCGTTCGGTGGGCTACACCGGCGGGGCGCTGACTCACCACATGGTCTCCCAGATGGCCGACCGGCTGGGTTTCACGATCATCCACGTCGACGACCTGCCCCACTCCACCCGCACCATCACCGACCTGGAGAACGGGCGGATCTACCTGCCCCCGGCGTCCATCCCCGGCGGCTACGGGCTGCGCTCGCTCGCCCTGCAGGCGATGGCGCACCGCATCTTCGGGCACGAGAACCCGCGCAACTACGGCGACTTCCTGCGCCAGCGCCAGGAGCTGGCCTACTTCACCGCGTGCTGCCTGGTGCCGCGCTTCGCCGCCCTGGCGTTCCTCGAGAAGAAGAAGGCCGCCAAGGACCTGGCGATGGAGGACTTCCGCGACGCCTTCGGCGTGACCCACCACTCCGCCGCCCAGCGCTTCACCAACCTGGCCACGGCGCACCTGGGCATCCCGGTCCACTTCATCCGCGCCAACAGCGACGGTGACCTCTACCGCGGCTACGAGAACGACGGCGTGCCGCTGCCCACCGACGCCACCGGGGCGATCGAGGGGCAGCTGCTGTGCCGCAAGTGGGCGGCGCGGGCGGCGTTCGGCCGGCGCAACCGCACCACCGAGTTCTTCCAGTACACCGACACCCCCGCGGGCACGTACTGGTGCAGCACGCAGACCGGCACGACGACGGAGCAGGAGTTCTCCATCACCCTCGGGGTGCCCTTCGCCCACGCGAAGTGGTTCCGCGGCCGGGAGACGACCCTGCGGGCGCAGTCCACCTGCCCCGACGAGGGCTGCTGCCGCCGGCCCAGCCCCGAGCTGGCCTCGCGCTGGCGGGAGAAGTCCTGGCCGAGCGCGAAGATGCACGCCCACGTGCTGCGGCCGCTGCCGTCGGGGACGTTCCCGGGGGTCGACGACACCGAGGTGTACGAGTTCCTCGAGGCGCACGCCCCGGAGTCCTGAGGGCGGAGCCGGCGCGCCGGGCGGGCGCGCCGGGCCGCGGCGGGGGCGGCAGCCCTCGGCGAAGGCGGCAGTTCCCGGCGGGGGCGGCGGTTCCCGGCGAGGGCGGCAGTTCCCGGCGAGCGCGCCAGTCCTAGCTGCAGCGGTCGACGAGAACTGGAGCGGCGGCCGAGAACTGGAGCGCCGGGTGAACCGGGCGAGCGAGCGCGCCGACGGCCCGGGCGGCCGCAGCCGCCCGGGCGAGCGCTCAGTCGAGCAGGTCGTGCCGCGCGATCGTCGCCTCGCGGTCCGGCCCGACGCCGACGGCGGAGATCCGCGTGCCGCTCATCTCCTCAAGCGCCAGCACGTAGCGCTGGGCGTTGGCGGGCAGGTCCTCGAAGGCGCGGGCGGCGCTGATGTCCTCCGACCAGCCGTCGAGCTCCTCGTAGATGGGCCGGGCGTGGTGGTAGGAGGACTGGTCGGCGGGCATCTCGTCGTAACGGACGCCGTCGACGTCGTAGGCGACGCACACCGGGATCTTCTCCAGGCCGGTGAGCACGTCGAGCTTGGTCAGGACCAGGTCCGTCAGCCCGTTGATGCGCGTGGCATACCGGGCGACGACGGCGTCGTACCAGCCGGTGCGGCGGGGCCGGCCGGTCGTGGTGCCGTACTCCCCGCCGGTGCGGCGCAGGTACTCGCCCGACTCGTCGTGCAGCTCGGTGGGGAACGGTCCCTCGCCGACGCGGGTGACGTAGGCCTTGCTGACGCCGACGACGCGGTCGATGCGGGTGGGCCCCACGCCCGACCCGGTGCACGCCCCGCCCGCGGTCGCCGAGGAGGAGGTGACGAACGGGTAGGTGCCGTGGTCGACGTCGAGCATGGCGGCCTGGCCGGCCTCGAACAGCACCGTCTGGCCGGCGTCGAGGGCCTGGTTGAGCACGAGGGAGGTGTCGGCGACCATCGGGCGCAGCCGCTCGGCGTAGGCCAGCAGGCCGTCGGTGATCTCGTCGACGTCGACGGCGCGGCGGTTGTACACCTTGACGAGCATCTGGTTCTTCTGGGCCAGCGCGCCCTCGACCTTCTGGCGCAGGATGCTCGCGTCGAAGATGTCCTGGATGCGCAGGCCCACCCGGCTCATCTTGTCGGCGTAGGTCGGGCCGATGCCCCGGCCGGTGGTGCCGATCTGCCGCTTGCCGAGGAACCGCTCGGTGACCTTGTCCAGCGTGCGGTTGTACGGCGGGATGATGTGCGCCGAGGCCGAGACGAGCAACTTGGAGACGTCCACGCCGCGGGCGCTGAGGGCGTCGAGCTCCTCGAAGAGCACCTCGAGGTCGACGACGACGCCGTTGCCGATCACCGGGGTGCAGCCGGGCGTGAGGATGCCCGAGGGCAGCAGGTGCAGGGCGTACTTCTCGTCCCCTACGACGACGGTGTGCCCGGCGTTGTTGCCGCCGTTGAACTTCACGACGTAGTCCACGCGCGAGCCGAGCTGGTCGGTCGCCTTCCCCTTGCCCTCGTCGCCCCACTGTGCTCCGACGACCACCACGGCTGGCATTTCGGTCCCTTCCACGCCACGAACGCCGGTCGGCGCCCCGACGAGGCTACCGGAGCGCCCTCGCCGGCACGGCTCCGCGGGCATGAAACGGCCGACGGCACGGCTCCGCGGGCACGGGACCGCCGCGGAGCCAGGTGATCAGCACAGGGAGCGCAGGCGGCCTCCGCGCCGGGCAAGCGCGGCCGTCAGCGGCGGCCGACGTGACTGCGTCCACACGCCGGAACGCCACCCCGACGTGCATCTCCGGAAAACGCGCGTTAGGTTCGTGGGACTGGAGACGTCCCACACGTGACATGGACGCGCCCAGAGTCGCGGAAGGTCCGTGACCCGGACGGGGTCCCGGAGGAGGAAGTGCGGATGATCGAGATCTCGGCGTCGTCGGCAACGGCGACCGTCACGATCACCGGCGACCTCGATCTCGCCGAGCGCGAACGATTCCCCGAGGTCACCGCCCGGGTGAGCGGGCTGCGACGCCAGCTGCTCGTCATCGACATGTGCCGGGTGAGCTTCATGGACTCCACCGGTGCCGCCTTCCTCATGGCGCTGGCCGAGGCCGGGTCCCGCCGCGGCGGGGCGACGGTGCTGCGCGGCGTGAGCGAGCGGGACCTGTTCGTCCTGGAGATCTGCGGGGCACTGCCCCTGTTCCGGATCGATCGCGAGCACCGCTGCGAGCTCAGCGGCGAGCAGGGGCGACTGCGGGCGGAGCGCGAGTCCCGCCAGCTCGACAACTCGCACTGACCGCCGGCCCGCTTCCCGGTATCGGCGAGCCGTGGTTCTCCCGGCGCCGACCTGGCGCATGCTGAACGACCGGCGCGCTGAACGACCGGCGCGCCGCACCGCGCATTCCCGATCGACGCGAAATCGACGATGTTGCTGTCTCCGAGCGCGGATGACCGCAACGTCGTCCCACTCGGCGCGGCCTCCCGACTGCCGGAACCTCCGGAACCTCGCCGCCGCCCTCCCCCGACGGCCGAGCCCTCGCCGGCGCCGTCCGTCACGGCTTTGACGCCGGCGCGCCGACGCGTTCCCGCGCCGGCCCGCCCTCCCCGTCAGTCCTCGGCCTCGCCCGCTCCGTCGTCGCCCGGCTCGAGCACCGACCCGAACGGGTGCTCGCCGGCCGAGGAGCGGGGCTGGGAGCGTAGCCGGGCCCAGACCACCTTGCCGGTCGGCGTCGGACGCCAGCCCCAGTCGGCGAGCCGGTCGACGATGTGCATGCCGAAGCCCCCGACCCGGCTCGCGGAGCGCTCGCGGGTGATCGGCGGCGCCGGGTTGGCGTCCTCGACCTCGATGCGCAGCCCGTCGCCGGTGTCCTGCAGCCGCAGCCCGATCCGGCCCCAGCCGTGCATGACGGCGTTGGCCATGAGCTCGGAGATGACCAGCTCTGCGGCGGCGACCTCCTGCATCCCCCAGGCGCGGCACGTGCGCCGCACGGCGTGGCGGGCCCGACCGATCGAGCTGGCGTCCATGGGCAGCTGCCAGCGGCGCTGCCGCGGCGCCGCGCCGTCGACCTCGCCCTCGGGGCCGCCGGGGACCCGGATGACGACCATCGCGACGTCGTCCTCGGGGGCGTCGGCCAGCCACAGCAGCTCCTCGCCCACGCCGGCGGCGTCCGGCGCGTGCACCTGGCCGGCGAGCTCCTTGAGGGCGTCGAGGCCCGCGCGCATGGGCCGGTCGCGGCGCTCGATGAGGCCGTCGGTGTAGAGGACGAGGACGTCCCCGGGCCGCACGAGGGTGTGGGCGGTCTCCCGCTCGCCGGTGCTGAAGCCCACCAGGGTGCCGCCGGCGCCGTCGAGCACGCTGACCTCCCCGCCGCGCACCCGCAGCGGCGGCAGGTGCCCGGCGCGGGAGTACGCGAACTCCCAAGCCCCCTCCTCCAGCGGCGTGAGGGTGGCGTACACGAGGGAGGCGCTGCGCGGGATCCGCATGCTGGTGACCAGGCCGTCGACCCGCCCGAGCACGGTGCCGGGGTCGATCAGCTCGGCGGCCAGCGCCCGCACCACCGACCGCAGCTGCCCCATCGCCGCCGCGGCCTCCACGTCGTGACCGACGACGTCGCCGATGACCACCGCGACGGTGTCGGCCCGGAGGTTGACGACGTCGTACCAGTCCCCGCCCACCTGGGCGTGCTCGGCGTTGGGGGCGTAGTACGTCCACACGTCCAGGCCGGTGACGTCGTCCTGCTCGGGCAGCATCGCCCGCTGCAGCGTCTCGGCGAGCACGTGCTCGCGGGCGTAGAGCTGGGCGTTGTCCATCGCCATGCCCACGCGGCGGGCGGTCAGCTCGAGGACGGTCTGGACCTCCTCGTGGAAGCCCTGCACCTCCTTGTTCCCGTCCGTCAGGTCGTCGATCACCACCGCGCTGGCCCGGCGCGGCAGCGCGACGAGCAGCGCGAGCGTGCGCTGACGGCCCAGGACCGGGAAGACGAGGACCTCACGCAGCGCGTCGGGTCGTTCCGCGAGGTGCGGCACGACCAGCTCGAGCAGCTCCGCGGTGAGGGTGCCCTCCGGCGCGGGCTGGTCCGGGTCGAGGCGCAGCGTGCGCATGGCGCCGGCGAGCACGAGGTCGAGGACCTCGTCCTTGGCGTGGCGCTCGGTGGCGGACCGGCCTCCCGGGCGGGCGGGCGGCGGGTCGTCCTCGATACCGTCGACCTCCCGCAGGGTGCGGCCGGGCACGTAGAAGGCGCTCCAGGCGACGACCTGGCGGGTGAGCATGTCGGCGATGGCGCGCAGCACGTCCCCGGAGTCGACCTCCTGGAGGAGGTCCGAGACGCGCGCGACCAGGCTCAGCGCCACGCGCGCGCGCCGCTCGGCGTCCAGGCGCACCCGCTCGAGCTGGGCGCTGGCCACCTGGGCGGAGACGTCCCGCACGACGGCGCTCCAGCGCTGTCCGCCCTCGCCGTCCTCCAGCGGGGCCAGCGCGATACCCGCCCAGTAGCCCGTGCCGTCCGGCCGGTGCGCCGCGACCCGCAGCGTGGTCGGGTGGTCCTGCTCCAGGGCGGTGACCACGGCCCGCGCCCCCTCGGCCTCGAGGCCGAGGACGTGCCGAGGGTCGGCGACGCCGCTGAGGAGCTGCGTGCGCTCGAACCCGCACAGCTCCACGGCGGCGTCGTTGGCGAACTCGACCTCCCACTCCCGGTCCCCGCGGCCCAGCACCAGCACGGCGTCGGGCAGCTGCTCGAGGACCGAGCTGGCGCACACGGGCGCGGCGGCCTCCGGCGTGGTCGCGCCGCCCGCGGCGGTGCGCGGTCCCTCCGCCCCGGCGGGGACGCCGGGCGCACGCGCCGGGCCGCGGGATTTCACCATCAGGTCCTCCGATCCGTTAGCGTTCCTTACGATGCCCCGTGAACGCGCGGGACGCACGTGCCGATCGAGGCGAAGGGGAGTGACGTGCACGACGTGACACAGGACGAGCCAGCGGGCCGCCCCGGCCCGGACGCTGCGGGAGCGGCGGAGACCGGTTCGGTGCACGTCATGGTCTCATCATCGCGGACCAGGCTCGTGCTCTCCGGCGAGGTCGACGTCGCGTTGTCCGCCGACCTCACCGAGGCGGTCAGCGAGGCCGAGCGCGCGGGCCTGCCCGTCGAGATCGACGCCCGGCACGTCACCTTCATGGACTCCTCGGGCGTGAGCATGCTCGCCCGGCTGGCGCACCGGACGCCCGGACGGCTGACGATGATCGAGCCGCCCGACGTCGTGCGGTTCCTGCTCGGCGTCACGCGGATCGGCGAGGTCGTCGACGTCGTCGACGTCGACCCCGGCTTCCCCGAGGACGAGCCGCCCACGGGCGGCGACGCGGCCTGACGGCGCATCTCCGCGTCCCCGAACGCCGCGTGGCCCGGCGCCGACGGCGCCGGGCCACGCTCACTCAGGGTCAGGCCATCTTGGTGCCGGCCGAGCGCAGCTGCTGGCAGGCCTCCACGATCCGGGCGGCCATCCCGCCCTCGGCGAGCTTGCCCCAGGCGCGCGGGTCGTAGGCCTTCTTGTTGCCCACCTCGCCGTCGATCTTCAGCACGCCGTCGTAGTTGGTGAACATGTGGTCCACCACCGGGCGGGTGAAGGCGTACTGGGTGTCGGTGTCGATGTTCATCTTGATGACACCGTTGTCCACCGCGAGGGCGATCTCCTCGGCGCTGGAGCCGGAGCCGCCGTGGAAGACGAGGTCGAACGGCTTCTCCTTGCCGACCTCCTGGCCCACGACCTGCTGGATCTCGCCGAGCAGCTCCGGGCGCAGCTTGACCGCGCCCGGCTTGTACACGCCGTGGACGTTGCCGAAGGTCAGGGCGGTGAGGTAGCGGCCCCGCTCGCCCGTGCCCAGCGCCCGCACGGTGGCCAGGCCGTCCTCGGGGGTGGTGTAGAGCTTCTCGTTGATCTCGGCCTCGTGGCCGTCCTCCTCGCCGCCGACGACGCCGATCTCGATCTCGAGGAGGGTGCGGGCCTTCTGCGACAGCTCGAGCAGCTCCTCGGCGATGACGAGGTTCTCGTCCAGCGGCACGGTGGAGCCGTCGAACATGTGCGACTGGAAGGTCGGCTGCTTGCCGGCGGCGACCTCCTCCGCCTCGAGCGCGAGCAGCGGGCGGACCCAGCGGTCGAGGTTCTCCTTGACGCAGTGGTCGGTGTGCAGCGCGATGGTCACGCCGTAGTTCTTCGCGACCTCGGCGGCGTACCGGGCCAGGGCGACGGTGCCGGTGACGGCGTCCTTGATCGTCGCGCCGGAGGCGTACTCCCCGCCGCCGACGGAGACCTGGAGGATGCCGTCGCTCTCCGCCTCAGCGAAGCCGCGCAGCGCGGCGGTGACGGTCTGCGAGGAGGTCACGTTGATGGCCGGGTAGGCGAACTTGCCCGCCTTGGCCCGGTCGATCATCTCGGCGTAGGCCTCAGGGGTTGCGATGGGCACGTCAGCTCCTGTCTCGTGATTTGCTGTTCCGCCGAGATTCTTTCATCTTCTCGGCGCGGGCACCGGGACCCCCGCCCCAGTGGGACCCCCGCCCCAGGGTCTCGGGGCTTGACATGTCCAGGGGCGCCGGCGCTGCATGGTCGGGTCCGCAGGCACCGTCAGGGGGCACCGTCATGAGCCAGCCGCTGGAACACGTCACGTTCGACCAGCCCGACGAGGTCCGCGAGGGCGAGAAGTGGCGGATGGAGCTGGTCAACCTCGCCGGGGACGCCCAGGTGGGGCGAATCACGTTGCAGCCGGGGTGGCGCTGGTCCGAGCACGTCAAGCCGGTCGCCGGCACCGACCTGTGCATGGCGCCGCACCAGCAGTACCTCATCTCCGGCCGCATCCACGTGCAGATGGAGGACGGCACGGAGTTCGAGGGCGCCCCGGGCGAGGTCGCCTCCATCCCGCCGGGCCACGACGCCTGGGTGGTGGGCGACGAACCGGCGGTCGCAGTGGACTGGCAGGGCGCCTCCGTCTGGGCGAAGAAGCAGGGGTAGCCCTACCGCCGGACGGCATCAGGAGGGCGCCGGCCCGGCGTGCTGGACCATCCATGCGTGCATCGCCACGGCCGCGGCCGCGCCGGCATTGATCGAGCGGGTCGAGCCGTACTGGGTGATGTGCAGGATCTCCGCGCACCCGGCGAGGGCGTCGGGGCTCAGGCCGGCGGACTCCTGACCGAAGAGCATCACGCACTCGCGCGGCAGCGTCCGGCCCTCGATCGGCACCGAGCCGGGCACGTTGTCGATGCCCAGCACGGGCAGCCCCGCCGCGCCCGCCCACGCGAGCAGGGTGGCGACGTCGTCGTGGTGGCGCAGGTGCTGGTAGCGATCGGTCACCATGGCCCCGCGCCGGTTCCACCGCCGGCGCCCGACGATGTGCACCTCGGCGACGGCGAACGCGTTGGCCGTGCGCACCACGGAGCCGATGTTCATGTCGTGGGCGAAGTTCTCGATCGCCACGTGCAGGGGGTGTCGGCGGGCGTCGATGTCGGCCACGATCGCCGCGACCGTCCAGTACCGGTACCGGTCGACGACGTTGCGGCGGTCGCCGTGCGCGAGCAGCTCGCGGTCGTAGCGGGGGTCGTCCGGCCAGGCGGCCTCGCCACCCGGCCACGGCCCGACGCCGACCTCCCGGCGCAGGTCCCGACCGCCGTCGGGCTCCGGACCCTCCCCAAGCTCCCGACCGCCGTCGGGCACCGGCCCCTCCCCAAGCTCCCGACCGCCGTCGGGCTCGGCGCTGACTGTCTCGCTCACGGTCCCGACGGTAACGGCCCGCGGGAGGAGGCCGCCCCGACCGCGGGGCCGGGTCGTCGGTATCGTTCGAGCCAGGCGCGGGCCCGACCGCGCCCGGGCGGCCCCGCCCGGGTCCGTCAGAGCTGGAGGCAAGCACATGACCGAGGAGATCAAGAGCTGGTTGACGGACATGGACGGGGTGCTGGTCCACGAGGGCTACGCCCTGCCCGGCGCGGCGGAGTTCATCGCCCGGCTCACCGAGCTCGACCGGCCGTACCAGGTCCTGACCAACAACTCGATCTTCACCCCGCGCGACCTCTCGGCCCGGCTCGCCGCGTCCGGCATCAAGGTGCCCGAGGAGCGCATCTGGACCTCCGCGCTCGCCACCGCCACGTTCGTGGCCCAGCAGATGCCCGGCGGGCGGGCGTACGTCATCGGCGAGGCGGGCCTGACCACCGCGCTGTACCAGGCGGGCTACATCATGACCGACGTCGACCCCGACTACGTCATCCTCGGCGAGACCCGCACGTACTCCTTCTCCTCGATCACCCGGGCGATCCGGCTCATCCGCGACGGCGCCCGGTTCATCGCCACCAACCCCGACCCCACCGGCCCCTCCACCGAGGGCCCGCTGCCCGCCACCGGCGCGGTCGCCGCCCTCATCACCAAGGCCACCGGCCGGTCGCCCTACTTCGTCGGCAAGCCCAACCCGGTGATGATCCGCGCCGCGCTGAACCGCATCGAGGCGCACTCGGAGACGACGGCGATGATCGGGGACCGGATGGACACCGACGTCCTCGCCGGGATGGAGGCCGGGCTGCGCACCTTCCTGGTGCTCACCGGCTCCACCACGGAGGCGGACGTGGAGAAGTACCCGTTCCGCCCCACCGAGGTGCGCCCGTCGATCGCCGAGCTCATCGACCGCGTCTGAGCTCCCGGTCCTCGAAGGCCGCGGCCGGCGCCGCCCGCACCGCCGGGTCCTCGGCCGCGAAGTAGATCGCCGGGCGGATCCCGGACAGCCGCGCGACCAGGCCCGCGGGGAAGGTCTCCAGGCGGGCGTTGAGGTGGCGGGCGTGGGCGTTGTAGAAGCGCCGGCCGGCCGCGATGTGGTCCTCGACGTCGGTGAGCTCGCCGTGCAGCCGGGCGAACGCCTCGGCCCCGCTCAGCCGCGGCGAGGTCTCCGCGGCGGCGAGCAGCCGGCCCAGCGCGGCGGTCAGGGCGTTCTCCCGGCGTGCCTGCTCGGCCGGGTCCGCCGCCGCCGCGCCCGCGCGCGCCGCGCACCGCTCGCACGCCCCGGCCAGGTCCGCCGCGGCCGGCAGGTCACCGGCGATCATGGCGGCGAGCGGGGGCACGAGGTCGCGGCGGCGGCGCAGCTCGACGTCGATCTGTCCCCAGGCCTCGGTCAGGATCCGGCGCTGCCGGGCGAAGCTGTTGTGGGTGGCCACGGCCCAGCCGCCCACGGCCGCGACGACCACGGCGACGAGGAGCAGCGCCACCACCGACCCGTCCATCAGGCCTCCCGTCCCCCGCCTGGCGGCGATTGAACCACAGGGGCCCGCTCGTCACGCGGGATACGGGTGGGGAACCGGACGCCGGACGGCGGATCCGCCCGCGGACGTCCGGCCGGTGTCAGTCGAGGCCGAGGTCGGCCAGGTCCAGGGCGGCGAGGTAGGGCAGCCCGGTGGCCCCCTCGATCGCCTCACGGGCCCCGGTGGCACGGTCGACGACGACGGCCACGGCCTGGACCTGCGCGCCGGCCTCGCGCAGCGCCTCGATGGCCTGCAGCGGGCTGCCGCCGGTGGTGGAGGTGTCCTCGAGGACGACGACGCGCCGGCCCGTCACGTCCGGGCCCTCGATGCGCCGGCGCATGCCGTGGGACTTGGCCTCCTTGCGCACGACGAACGCGTCGAGGTCGAGCCCGCGCGAGGCCGCGGCGTGCAGCATGGCGGTGGCCACCGGGTCGGCGCCCATGGTCAGCCCGCCGACGGCGTCGACCTCCTCGGGGCCGTACCCGGCCTCCTCGAGCATGTCGAGCATGACGTGGCCGATGAGGGGCGCGGCGGCGTGGTGGAGGGTGGCGCGGCGCATGTCGACGTAGAAGTCCGAGGTCAGCCCGGAGGCGAGGGTCACCTCGCCGCGCACGACGGCGAGCTCACGGACCAGGGCGGCCAGCTGGGTCCGGGGCGTGTCGTTGGTGATGGTCACGGCGGCCAGCGTAGTGGCGCCACCTGGGAGGGCGGATCAGCGCATCGCCCGGCCGCTGGTCTGGGGTCCGGCGATCCGGCGCACCACCCGGCGCGGCAGGTGCCGCAGGGCCACGGCGGCGGCGCCGTAGCGCAGCGACGGCGTGACGACCACCTGCCCCCGCCGCACCGCCGCGAGGGCGTCCGCGGCCACCTTCTCGACGTCGACCCACGCCGACGCCGGCCAGGCGGCCGCCTCCAGCCCGGCGCGCTCGTGGAACTCGGTGCGCACCAGCCCCGGGCACAGGGCGGTGGCGGTCACCCCGGTGCCCCGCAGCTCGGCGGCGAGGCCCTCGGTGAAGGTGAGCACCCAGGCCTTGTGGGCGGCGTAGGTGCCCATCGCCGTCAGCGCCGCCATCGAGGAGACGTTGAGGATCGCGCCGCGCCCGCGCGGGCCCATCGCCTCGGCCGCGGCCTTGGACAGCACGAGCACGGCCCGGACCATGACGTCCAGGGCCTCCTCCTCGCGCGCCAGGTCCCCGCCGAGCAGGTGCTGGCCCAGCCCGAACCCGGCGTTGTTGACCAGCAGGCCCACCGGGTGGGCGTCCTGGCGCAGCCGGGCGGCGACGGCGTCCCGGCCGGCCGCGGTGGCCAGGTCCGCGGGCAGCACCTCGACCTCGACGGCGGCGGCCGAGCGGATCTGGTGGGCGAGCTTCTCCAGCCGGTCCGTGCTGCGCGCGACGAGGACGAGGCGGTGGCGGTTGGCGGCCAGCTGCCAGGCCAGCTCCAGCCCGATCCCCGAGGAGGCGCCGGTGACGAGTGCGGTTCCCATGCTCCGCAGCGTATGGGCTCGGGTCGGGGGCAGGCCCGCCAGGGGCGGGCGGAGCGCGCCCGCCGGGGCTGGGCCGGACGGGCACGGTCCGGAGCTGCCGGCGCCGCCAGGTAGCGTCTGCCCCATGAGGCTGGCGACGTGGAACGTGAACTCGATCCGCACCCGCGTGGACCGCGTGGTGGCATTCCTGGAGCGCTCGGGCACCGACGTGCTGGCGATGCAGGAGACGAAGTGCCGGGACGAGCAGTTCCCCGCCCTGGCGTTCGAGGCGGCCGGCTACGAGGTGGTCCACCACGGCCTCAACCAGTGGAACGGGGTGGCGGTGGCCTCCCGGGTGGGCATCTCCGACGTCGAGGTCGGCTTCCCCGGCATGCCCACCTGGGGCGACCCGGCGGCCGCGGAGGCCCGGGCGCTCGGCGTCACGTGCGACGGCGTGCGGGTGTGGAGCCTTTACGTGCCCAACGGGCGGGCCGTGGGCGACCCGCACTACGTCTACAAGCTGGAGTGGATGGCCGCCCTGCGCGACGCCGCCGGCGCCTGGCTGACCGACGACCCGGACGCGCAGATCGCCCTGGTCGGCGACTGGAACATCGCGCCGCGCGACGAGGACGTGTGGGACATCTCGCTGTTCACCGGGGCCACCCACGTCTCCGAGCCCGAGCGCGCGGCGTTCCGGGCGCTGGAGGACGTCGGGTTCACCGAGGTCACCCGCCAGCACGTCGAGCAGTACACCTACTGGGACTACCAGCAGCTGCGCTTCCCCCGCAACGAGGGCATGCGCATCGACTTCGTCCAGGCCTCCCCCGAGCTGGCCGCCCACGTCGTCGGGGCGCAGATCGACCGCGACGAGCGCAAGGGCAAGGCGCCCAGCGACCACGTCCCGGTGATCGTCGACCTCGGCTGACGCGCGCCCGTCAGCGGCCCTGCAGGGCGTCCAGCGCCACGGCCATGGACGCCGCGACGCGCAGGTCGAGCCGCGGGTCGGGCACCGTGACGGTGTACCGGTCCCGGATGGCGAGCTGGCGCTCGGAGGTCATCACCGGCCGGCCGGTCACGGCGTCGACGAAGTCGAAGTGGAACACGAAGGGCACCCACACCTCCCCCAGGTACGGGATGAGGTCCCAGACCCGGCGCAGGAGCGCCACCCCCGCGCTGCGCTCGCGGCCGGCGGCCTCCAGCCCGTGGGCGGAGACGTGCCAGGTCGAGCGCGTCAGGCTGGCGCGAAAGTCCTTGCGGAAGAACCCCACGGGCCGGCCGGCGTCGTCGAGGACGTCGTAGCCGGAGCCGAGGTCGACGACCTTGCGCGCCTTGAAGGAGAACAGGCGCCGGGTCTGCTGCCGGTCGGCGTAGAACGTGACCTCCTCGCGCAGGGCCACCCGCTTCTGCTGGGCGAAGGCCAGCAGCGGGCCGGCGGTGCCGTCGGGGTTGGCGGCGAGGATCTCGTACCGGTTGACCATCAACGTGATGTGCTGGCGGACGAAGAAGCGGGGCACGTGCGCGGCGGGCGGCGTCATGTGCGGAGTGTGGCAGAGCCCGGGCCCGGGACGTCGCGCGACGCCCCGGGCCCGAGGCGCTAGCGGGCCGCGAGCCAGCCGCGCAGCCGGTCGGGGCGGTCGGTGATGATCGCGTCCACCCCGGCGGCGACGGCGGCGGTCCAGTGCGCCGGCTCGTTGAGGGTCCACACCATGGTCCGCAGCCCCTCCCCGTGCAGGGCGTCGACGAGCCCGGGCTCGTCCAGGAGGAGGGGGCCCGCGGGGTTGACCGTCATCACGCCCAGCTCCCGGCACAGCGCCACGAGGTCCTCGGGCAGGTCGGCGAGCAGCAGGCCGCGGGGCAGGTCGGGGGCGACGTCGCGCAGCGCTGCCACCGTCTCGGTCCAGAAGCTCTGGACCAGGACGCGGTCGTGCAGCCCGGCCCGTTCGATTGCCTCGGTCACCTGGCGCGCCGCCTCCGGCCGCCAGGCGCCCTTGAACTCCGCGAGCAGCCCGATGCCGGGCCGCTCGGCGAGGAAGGCGAGCAGCTC
Organism: Georgenia thermotolerans; assembly: GCF_009193185.1. Taxonomy (GTDB): domain Bacteria; phylum Actinomycetota; class Actinomycetes; order Actinomycetales; family Actinomycetaceae; genus Georgenia; species Georgenia thermotolerans. The sequence goes on from NZ_VUKF01000020.1 coordinate 43,933, forward strand.
GAGCGCTGTGGGCACCCGCGCGCCGCGGTAGCGCGGGGAGAACCAGGTGCCGGCGTCGAGGCGGCGCAGCTCGTCGGCGTCGAGGTCGTCCACCCGGCCCGCGCCGTCGGTGGTGGCGTCGACGGTGTCGTTGTGGATGACGACGGCGACGCCGTCCCGGGTGAGCTGGAGGTCCACCTCGATGAGGTCGGCGCCGGCCCGCCACGCCGCCTCGAAGGCCACGAGCGTGTTCTCGGGGGCCACCGAGGAGTTGCCGCGGTGGGCCACGACCAGCGGCAGGGCCGCGTCGCCGGGGCCGCCGGGCACGGCCGGCAGCCCGGCCGTGCCCGGGACCGGCGCGGCGGTCGCGCCGGTCACAGGTAGGGCTCGACGTTGTCGGTGAAGGCCCGCTCGAGCTGCGGGGTGATCTCGGCCCAGACGGTCTCGGCGTCGGTGCCCCGCAGGACGATCTTCTCGAGCCCGTCGGTGAGGATCTTGTCCCCGGAGGGGACGAACACCCGCGACCAGTCCTGGCTGCGGGTCTTCGCGGTCAGCTGGTCGACCGAGGTGCGGAACTGCGGCGTCTGCGCGTACACCTCACCCATGATGGGCCCGTCGATCGCCGATGTCCGCACGGGCATGTACCCGGTGCCCTGGGAGAACTCCGAGGTGTTCTCCTCGTTGGTGAGGAACGCGAGGAACATCGCGGCGGCGAGCTGCTGCTCGGGGGTGCGCGAGGCGGGGATGGCCAGGCCGGTGCCGCCCGTGGGGGTGTAGCGGCCGGGGCCCTGAGGGCCGTCGGGCAGGAAGGCGGTGCCCAGCTCGAAGCTGGTCGCCTCGAGCAGGCCGCTGAGGGAGCCGGTGGAGCCGATGAGCGCGGCGAAGGTCCCCGCGGCGAAGTCGGCGTTGGTGTCCGTGCCCACCGCGGCGAAGGCCTTGGGGCCGTGGTACATGTCGCGCACGTAGTTGCCGGCGGCGACCGCCTCGGGCGTGTCCAGGGTGACGGCCCACTCGTCGCTGTAGGCGCCGCCGTGGCCCCACAGGATGTTGGAGAACCACCACGCCGCCCAGGAGGTGCCGGTGGCCAGCCCCAGCGGCGCGCCGCCGTCGGGCAGGACGGCGCGCAGCGGCTCGCCCCAGCTCTCCAGCTCGGCCCAGTCCTTCGGGCCGCGGTCGGGCAGGCCGGCCTTCGCCCACAGGTCCTTGTTGTAGTAGAACAGCGGCGTCGAGCGGGCGTAGGGGGCGGCCCAGTGCTGGCCCTCGAACTCGTAGTCGCCGTAGAGGGTGGGGACGAAGTCGCCGGTGTCCACGCCGAGGTGGGTGAAGAGGTCGTCCAGCGGCATGATCTGGCCGTTGATGAAGTACCGGAACCACCACACGTCGCTGGCGATGACCAGGTCGGGCAGGTTGTCGGTGCTCGAGGCGGCCTGGAAGCGCTGGGCGATCTCGTCGTAGTTCGCGCCGCCGGTGACGAGCTTGACCGCGATGTCGGGGTGCTCGGCGTTGAAGCGCTTGATGATCTCCTCCTCGATGGGCTTCGAGGCGCCGGGGTGGTTGCTCCACCAGGTGATCTCGTCGGCCGGGGTGATCGAGGCCCAGTCCACGTCCTCCGCCTCGGCGGCGGCCGCGTCGTCGCCGACGGCGGGGCCGGCGCAGGCGGCGAGGGTCATGGCGAGGGCGCCGAGGCCGCCCGCCTGGAGGACGGCCCGGCGGGAGGGGGCCGGCGAGGGGGCCCAGAGGCCGGAGGGACGGCGGGTGAGGGACGTGCGCACGGATGGCTCCTTGGTGGTGGGGAGGGACTGGACGGGTGCGGGACGGGTGGGGTGCGTGGGCGCGCCGGGACGGAGCCGGGCGCGGGGCGGGTCAGCCGGTGACCGCGCCGGCGGTGAGGCCGGAGACGAGCCGGCGCTGGAGGACGAGGAAGACGACGACCATCGGCAGGGTGACGAGGGAGGTGGCGGCCATGAGCAGGCCCCAGTCCTGCATGCCGTCGACCTTCTGCAGGAGGGTCAGCCCCACCGGGAGCGTCATCTTGTCGGGGTCGTCGGTGACGAGGAACGGCCACAGGTACTCGTTCCACTTGCCGACGACGGAGACGACGCCCACCGCGGCGATGGTCGGGGCGGACATCGGCACGATGAACTGGAAGAGCTTGCGCCAGTGGCCGGCGCCGTCGAGCTCGGCGGCCTCGAGGATGGACGCGGGCAGGGTGAGGAAGTGCTGGCGGAAGAGGAAGGTGCCGAACGCGCTGGCCAGGCCCGGCACGACGATCCCGTGGTAGGTGTTGATCCACCCCAGCTCGGCAGTGAGGGTGTAGTTCGGGATGATCGTGATCTGCTGCGGGATGAGCAGGGTGAAGATCACCGCCACGAAGATCGCCCGCCGGAACGGGATGTCGAGGAACACCAGGGCGTAGGCGCAGCCGAGCCCGAGGAGCATCTCCCCCGCCGCGCCGACCAGGGTGATCCCCACGGAGTTGAGGAACATCGTGCCCATCGGCACCAGGGACGTCGCCTCGGCGTAGTTGGACAGGTCGAGGCTGTGCGGCAGCCACTGCAGCGGCACGGTGTACAGCTCGTCGGGCTGCTTGAAGCCGGCCAGCACCATCCACAGCAGCGGCACGCCGAGGACGAGGACGGACAGGACCATGACGGCGTAGCGGCCGGGGCCGGCGTCACCGCGCCGGGGCCGGCGGGGGCGCTCCGGAGCGGGCGGCGCCGGCGCGGGCCGGGCGTCGCGGCGGGTGGCGGTGAGGCTCATGCGTAGTGCACCTTCCGCTCCGTGACCCGCAGCTGCAGCGCGGTGATGGCCAGGAGGATGACGAAGAGCACGGTGGCGACGGCGGAGGCGTAACCGGCCCGGCCGACGACGAAGCCCTCCTCGTAGATCTGGTACATCAGCGTGGTCGTCGTGCCGAGGGGCCCGCCCTGGGTCATGGCCTGGACGAGGTCGAAGGACTGCAGCGAGCTCAGCAGCAGGGTCACGACGAGGAAGAACGTCGTCGGGCCGAGCAGCGGCAGCACGATCGAGCGGAACGTGCGGGCCCGGCTGGCGCCGTCGAGGGCCGCGGCGTCGAGCAGGTCCCGCGGGACGGCCTGCAGCCCGGCGAGGTAGATGAGGGCGACGTACCCGAGGTTCTTCCACAGGTAGACGACGATCAGCATGATCAGCGCCCAGGGCGAGCTGTTGTACCAGTCGGGTGAGGCGACGCCGACCCAGCCGAGCACGACCGACAGCAGCCCGTAGCGCGGGTCGAAGATGTACAGCCAGAGCATGCCGACGGCGATGCCGGACAGCACGTACGGCGCGAACGCCACCGAGCGGGCAAACCCCCGCCCTGCCAGGCGCCGGTTGAGCACCAGGGCCAGGCCCAGCCCGAGGACCAGGGCGCCGCCCACGGTGGCGAGGGTGAACACGGCCGTGGTGGTCAGCACCATCGGGGTGTCGGGGTCCTGCCACCACTCGGCGTAGTTGCCCAGCCCCACCGACCGGGCGGTCCGGGAGCCGACGTTCCACTGGAGGGTGGAGTAGTAGAAGCTCAGCAGCAGGGGCCGGTAGGTGAAGACGAGGAGCAGGAGGAGGTTGGGGCCGGCCAGCAGCAGGAACGCCAGCCACGTGGAGCGACGCCGGCCGAGCGGCCGCCGGCCGCGGGGGCGTCGGCGCGCCGGCGGGGGCGCCTCGACGGCGGCTCCCGGCGGCGCCACCGATGGGCGGCGCGCCGGCGTGAGGAGGGTGGTCATCGGGGCGGGGCTTCCGTTCTCGAAGGAGTGCGAAAGTCACGCTAGGGGCAGCATCAGTGCAGGTCAGGGCCTCAGCCACCGGTATTACCGACTGTTCCTGAAGATTTCACCGGGCGGCTCACGGGTGGTCGCGCCGGACACCTGGCGTTCGCCGAATGGTGATCCGCGCCACCTTCTGGGACCCGGCCCGAGGGGCCACACCTTCTGGGACCCGAGGGGCCACGCCGGCCCTACCGGCGGTGTTGGGCGAGGATGTCGTCGGTGAGCCGCGGCCATGCGTGCGCCGCCCACTCCCCGAAGGGGTTGGCGCCGAGGAAGGCCGTGGCCAGGTGGGCGTCGGGGTCGACCCACAGGAAGCTGCCGGACTGGCCGAAGTGGCCGAAGGTGCGCGGCGACGACGTCGCGCCGGTCCAGTGCGGAGTCTTGTGGTCGCGGATCTCGAACCCGAGGCCCCAGTCGTTGTGCTCCTGGCGGCCGAACCCCGGGAGCACGCCGGACAGGCCGGGGAAGACGACGGTCGTGGCCTCGGCGAACAGCTCGCCGTCGAGCAGCGTGGGGGCGAGCAGCTCGCGGCCGAGGCGGGCGAGGTCCTCGGCGGAGCCGGTGGCGGCGTGCGCGGCCGAGCCCTCGATGAGCACGGTGGACATGCCGAGCGGGTCGATGACCGTCTCCTCGGCCCAGCTGGTGAAGTCCGTGCCGACGTGCTCGGCCACGTGCTCGGAGGCGAGCTCGATGCCGAGGTTGGAGTAGATGCGGCGCTTGCCGGGGGCGGCGAGGACGGCCCCGGAGTCGAACGGCACGCCGGAGGCGTGGGCGAGCAGGTGCCGCAGCGTCGACCCGGGCGGGCCCGCGGGGGCGTCGAGGTCGACCAGGCCACGGCGCACCGCGACGAGGGTCGCGTAGGCGGAGACCAGCTTGGTCACCGACGCCCACCGGAACTCGGTGGTCGGCTCGCCGTAGGTGGCGACGACGCCGTCCGCGTCCGTCACCACCACGCCGACGGGAAAGTCCAGGTCACGCAGTGCCTCGAAGCTGCTCACCGGTCCAGCCTGCCACGAGCGCCGGGCGCGGCCGACGCCGCGCTCCCCGCGCCAGGCGTCAAGGCCACGCTCGCCGGCCGCTGCAGCCGTGACCGGCCGCTACAGGACCCGGCGACCGCGCCAGCTGCAGCTGGCGCGGTCGCCGGGTCGTGGCGCGCTCGATGAGCGGCGGGTCGGCTCACCCCACGTGCTGCGCGGGCTCCTCCGCCACCACGCTGAGGACCAGCCGTGGCTGGCCCGGGCGCAGCGTGCCGGTCTCGGCGAGGGCCGCCGCGGCGTCGAGCTCGGGACGGTCGACCACCACGGTGTCGCCGTCGTGGACCTCGCCGGCGAGCAGCATCTTGGCGAGCTGGTCGCCGATCTCGGTCTGGACCAGCCGGCGCAGCGGGCGGGCGCCGTAGGCCGGGTCGTACCCCTCCAGCGCCAGCCACTCGCGGGCGCCGTCGGTGACCTCCAGCCGCAGCCGCCGGTCGGCCAGCCGCCGGGCGAGACGGTCGACCTGCAGGTCGACGATCGAGCCGAGCTCCTCCAGGCTCAGCGCGTCGAAGACGACGACGTCGTCGAGCCGGTTGAGGAACTCGGGCTTGAAGCTCGCCCGCACCGCCGCCATGACGGCCTCGCGCTTGGCGCTGTCGTCCAGGCTCTGGTCCACGAGGAACTGCGAGCCGAGGTTCGAGGTCAGCACGAGGATCGTGTTGCGGAAGTCCACCGTGCGGCCCTGGCCGTCGGTGAGGCGGCCGTCGTCGAGCACCTGCAGCAGGATGTCGAAGACCTCGGGGTGGGCCTTCTCGACCTCGTCCAGGAGCACCACGGAGTACGGCCGACGGCGCACGGCCTCGGTCAGCTGGCCGCCCTCCTCGTAGCCGACGTACCCCGGGGGCGCCCCGACGAGCCGGGCCACCGAGTGCTTCTCGGAGTACTCCGACATGTCGATGCGGACCATGGCGCGTTCGTCGTCGAAGAGGAAGTCCGCGAGGGACTTGGCCAGCTCCGTCTTCCCGACGCCGGTGGGACCGAGGAACAGGAAGGAGCCGGTCGGCCGGTCGGGGTCGGACACGCCCGCCCGCGAGCGGCGCACGGCGTCGGAGACGGCGCGCACGGCGCTGCGCTGGCCGATGAGGCGCTGGCCGATGTGGTCCTCCATGTGCAGGAGCTTCTCGGTCTCGCCCTGGAGCAGGCGTCCGACGGGGATGCCGGTCCAGGACGCCACGACCTCGGCCACCTCGTCGGCGGAGACCTTGTCGGCGATCATCGGCTCCTGGCTCTCGGTCCCGCGCTCGGCCTCGGCCGCCTCGGCGGCGCCGATCTCCTGCTCGACGGCGGGGATCTCGCCGTAGCGCAGCCGCCCGGCGTCCTCGTAGCGGCCCTCGCGCTCGGCGCGCTCGGCCTCGGTGCGCAGGCTGTCCAGGCGCTGCTTGAGCTCGCCGACCCGGTTGTGCCCGGCCTTCTCCTGCTCCCAGCGCGCGTTCAGCGCGGCGAGCTGCTCGGCGCGGTCCGCGAGCTCGGCCCGCAGCCGCTCCAGCCGCTCCCGGGCGGCGTCGTCCTCGCTGTCCTCGGACTCCTCGAGGTAGGCCTCCTCCATCTTCAGCCGGTCCACCTGGCGGCGCAGGACGTCGATCTCCTCCGGGGAGGAGTCGAGCTCCATCCGCAGCCGGGAGGCCGCCTCGTCCACGAGGTCGATCGCCTTGTCGGGCAGCTGGCGGCCGGTGATGTACCGGTCGGACAGGGTGGCGGCGGCGACGAGGGCGCCGTCGGAGATGGTGACCTTGTGGTGGGCCTCGTACCGGGGCGCGATGCCACGCAGGATCGCGACGGTGTCCTCCACGGACGGCTCGCCGACGTACACCTGCTGGAAGCGGCGCTCGAGCGCGGGGTCCTTCTCGATACGCTCGCGGTACTCGTCCAGCGTGGTGGCGCCCACGAGGCGGAGCTCGCCGCGGGCGAGCATGGGCTTGAGCATGTTGCCGGCGTCCATCGACCCCTCGGAGGCGCCGGCCCCGACGACGGTGTGCAGCTCGTCGATGAAGGTGACGATCTCGCCGTCGGAGTCCTTGATCTCCTGCAGGACGGCCTTGAGGCGCTCCTCGAACTCGCCGCGGTACTTCGCCCCGGCCACCATGGCGGCCAGGTCGAGGGCGATGAGGCGTTTGCCCTGGAGGGACTCGGGCACGTCGCCGGCGACGATGCGCTGCGCCAGCCCCTCGACGACGGCGGTCTTGCCCACGCCGGGCTCGCCGATGAGGACGGGGTTGTTCTTCGTGCGGCGCGAGAGCACCTGGACGACGCGGCGGATCTCGCTGTCCCGGCCGATGACCGGGTCGAGCTTGCCCTCGCGCGCCGCCGCCGTGAGGTCGTTGCCGTACTTCTCGAGGGCCTTGAAGGTGCCCTCGGGGTCGGGTGAGGTGACCTTGGCGGACCCGCGCACGCTCGGGAGCGCGGCGAGCAGGCCTTCGCGGTTCGCGCCCGCGGCGCGCAGGATCTCCCCGGCCGGGCTCGTCGAGGAGGCCAGCGCGATGAGGAGGTGCTCGGTGGAGACGTACTCGTCGCCGAGGGCGTTGGCCTCGTTGCCGGCGTCGGTGATCATCGTCATCGTCGCGCGCGAGGTCTGCGGCTGGGCGACCGAGGCGCCGCTGGCGCCGGGCAGGGTGGCGAGCGCCGCGCGGGCGCGCTGGGCGATGGCGCCACGGTCGGCGCCGACGGCGTCGAGGAGCGCGACGGCGACGCCGCCCTCCTGCTCGAGCAGCGCGGCGAGGACGTGGACCGGCTCCAGCTGCGGGTTGCCGGCGGCGGAGGCGGTGCGGATGGCCTCCGCGATCGCCTCCTGCGACTTGGTGGTGAGCTTGGTGTCCAAAGGGACCTCCGGTCGGGTTGGTGCAGTACTGCTTGGATCAACTCTCCCAAACTTGAGTCTATTCCGCTCAACCTGAGAAGTGACCGCGCAGATCGGCCGGCCGCCGGGGCGGGGCAGGCCGTGGGGCGGCATGCCACTGCCGAGGGAGGCGGCGCCACCGGCCGGCATGTGCGGTCCGGACGAGGGGCTTGCCCCGCGGGAAGTCCGGGCCTGTACTGGATGCGAGCCAAAGCGACGACGCTGAGACGAGGCGACTTGCCATGAATACGGCACCTCAGTGGGCTCTCGAGGGCGACTGGTTCGATGTGTGCAACTGCGACATCCCTTGCCCGTGCGAGTTCGCCCAACCCCCCACGAACAACCATTGCGAGGGCGTGCTCGCCTGGCACGTCCGGGAGGGCCACTTCGGGGACGTCAGGCTCGACGGCCTGAACGTCCTCGGACTGGGCTCCTTCGACGGAAACCTCTGGGCCGGGGCCAAGACGGCCATGGGCTTCTACCTCGACGAGCACGCGGACCAGGCCCAGCGCGACGCGCTGTGGACGATCTTCAGCGGTCAGGCCGGCGGGTGGCCCGCCGGCTTCGCCGCCCTGGTGGACGACCTGCGCGGCACGGAGTACGCCGCGGTGCACATCGAGGTCGACGACGACCTCGCCGGCTGGCGGGCCGAGGTCCCCGGCCACGTGACGGCCGCGGCCGAGGCGCTGTCGGGTCCGACCACGCCGCCCGGCGCGCGGGTCCAGCTCCTCAACCCGCCCGGCTCCGAGGTGGGTCCCGGGCAGGTGGCGACGTGGGGCGTCTCGACCGCGGCGACCGTCGACGCCCCTGCCTTTGCCATGTCCTTCCGCTGGGGCGGCCGCTCGAGCAAGCACATCCCCTTCGACTGGAGCGGGCCGGACCAGTGACGGGGCGGGGAGCCGAAGATGCTCCCCGGGCCGCGGTCCGGGCCGATCCCCTCGCCGACCTGTCCCGGCGCATCACGCTGGGCGTCACGGTCTGGCTCGCCGGGGCCGCGGCCGTCGCCTGGGTCCTGGTCGTCCGCCAGCAGCCGGGGATGACCGGCATGGCCGCCGGGCTGGCCCAGGTCGCCGCCCCGATGGCGATGCCGTTCTCGGGGCCGGTCTTCCTGGGCATGTGGGTCGGGATGATGGTCGCGATGATGTTCCCGACGGCGGTCCCGCTGGTCGCAGCCCACCGCCTGGTCGTCCGCCGCCGCGGTGAGGGCGCCGCGCCCACCCTGGCGCTGGTCGGCGGATACCTGCTCGTGTGGACGGCCGCCGGGCTCCTCCCTCTGGCCGCGCTCACCCTCTTCCGGCAGCTCGCCGCCCCCGCGGGCGGCGCTCCCTGGCTGACCGTGACGGCGGGCGCGACGCTCGTGCTCGCCGGGGCCTATCAGTTCACCTCGTGGAAGAGCATCTGCCTGGGCACGTGCCGGAGCCCCTTCGCCTTCCTGGCCCAGCACGACTTCGGTGGTGGCAGCCGCGCCGCGTGGCGCGCGGGACTGGCTCAGGGCACCTACTGCCTCGGGTGCTGCTGGGCGCTGATGTCGGTGCTGCTCGTCGTCGGACTGATGAACCTCGTCTGGATGGTCGCGCTGAGCCTGGTCTTCCTCGCCGAGAAGGTCTGGCGGCACGGCTGGGCGCTTCCTCGGATCATCGGGACGGCGCTGATCGCACTCGGGGTGGTGGTGGCGCTGTACCCGCCGCTGCTGCCGCTGCTGGCAGGCCTGACCCCAGGGCCGGCACCGATGTGAGCACCCCTGGGGTCGACGCCTGCGCGAGACGTCCGAGGAGCCGCACCGGCGGCGCGATCGGGCACCACGCCCTTGCCCCTGCGCCGCCCCCTCCTCGCGCCGTTGACGGGAGAAGCTAGAGCGCCGCCATGACGGTGTGCGCGCCCTGCATCGACGTCATGCCGACGACGTAGACGATGTAGAGGTCCACGACGGCGGCGAACGCCCACTCCCGCTTCGAGCCCGCGCTGCCGAGCAGGGGCAGCGCGAAGTGGCCGTTCTTGCGCCACAGCGGCGTCTCGACCAGGGGGTCCGGGCGCAGCGGCCACAGCAGCGGCACGCCCTCGGAGGTCAGCGCGTCGCCGGCCAGGTGGCACAGGCACCCGAGGACGACCGCGCTGGGCAGCCACCACGTCGTCTCCGGGGCGAACCACGTGGCGGTGAAGCCCGCGGTGAGGGACACGGCCCACGAGGAGAGCCAGCCGCGCGTCAGCCGCAGCGCCTTGGCCGCGTAGGCGACGAGCAGGACGATGATGAACCAGGCGCCCAGCTGGAACTCCTCGCCCGCGACCGGCACGCGCACCTCGGCCAGCAGCCGCGCCAGCACTCCCGCGCCGAGCACCCCGACGAGGGAGTGGGTGGCGTGGCGGTGCCCGCCGGAGAGCTTGCCCAGGCCCCGGGTGACCCACCGCGACACGGGCGGCAGCGACCTGGCGATGGTGCCGGCGTGGTGGTCGGCGTCCAGCAGCAGCGCGGCGCCCGCCGTCACCACCGCCCCGGCGAGGACCTCGCTCGGCGGCAGCGGCATCAGACCCAACGCCCACGGCACCGTGGCGGTCACCGCGAGCCAGGCCGCGGCTCCGGTGGTGGCGTGGGCGTGGCTCATCATGGTGGTTCCCCCTGCGGTCGGCGTCGTCGACCATCGTCGACGACGCCACCCACATCGGACGTGGGCGTCCGTCATCCCGGGTGCGGGCGGTCGGGGGCCGCCCTAGCGTGAGGGTCCCGACCGGAAGGACCGACATGGCAACCGAGGACCTGGCCCGCAAGGCCAAGGAGGCGTTCCAGAACGAGAAGGTGAAGGCGGCCCTGCGCACCGAGCAGGCGGAGGAGGTGAGCGACGCCGTCCTCGACCGGGCAGCCGGGCTCGCCGACCGCCTCACCGGAGGGCGCTACACCGAGCAGGTGGAGCGGGGCCGCCACGCGGCGGACGAGCGCATCGGCACCGACGCCGCCGGGCGGCCTCCCCGCCCCTGAGCCCAGCGAGCAGCGCTCAGCGGTAGTCCGGCGCGAGCGCGGGCCACGGATCGGCGGCCTCGAGCTGCGCGGCCAGGCCCAGCAGCGCCTCCTCCTGGCCGAGCCGGGCGCCGAGCATCACCCCGAAGGGCAGCTCGCGCGGCCCGTCGCCGTCGTCGACCACCTCCCGGTGCAGCGGCAGGGAGATCGCCGGCGCGCCGATGATGTTCCACGCCGACGTCCACGGGGTGAACGCCTTCTGGGCCTGGAAGTCCCCGGCAGGGTCGGCGTCGTCGCGCATGGCGCCGATCTTCACCGGCGGCTGGGCCAGCGTCGGGGAGAGGATGACGTCGAACGCCGACCACGCCAGCGCGGTCTGCCGGGTGAGGCGCTGGACGTCGCCGACGGCCCGGGCGTAGTCGGCGGCGCTGAAGCCCCGGCCCACCTCGCGCATCCACCGCGTCAGCGGGACGAGCAGCTCCTCGCGCTCGGGCGGCACCGGCGCCCCCAGCGCGGCGACCGACCACAGCGGCATGAAGGCGTCCCACTGCTCGGGGGAGAAGGGCACCGGCGCCTCGTCGAGGTGGTGGCCCAGGCCCTCGAGCAGCCGGGCGGCCCGGTCCACGGCGGCGCGCGCCCCGGGGTGCACCGGCGCGTCGGCGACGTTGACCGGCGCGGTGAGCACGCCGACCCGCAGCGGGCCCGGGGCCCGGTCGCAGGCGTCGAGGAAGCTCGTGCGCGGCTCGGGCAGCAGGTGCGCGTCGCCCGGCCAGTGCGCGGAGAGCACGTCGAGGAACGCCGCGTTGTCCCGCACGGTGCGGCTGACCACGCCGTTGGTGGCCAGGGCGGCGCCGTCGACGCCGTACGGTCCGGGCGAGACGCGCCCGCGGGAGGGCTTGAGCCCGACCAGGCCGCACGCGGAGGCCGGGATGCGCAGCGATCCCCCGCCGTCGCTGCCGTGGGCGACCGGCACGATCCCGGCGCCCACCGCCGCCGCGGCGCCGCCGCTCGAGCCGCCGGCGGTGCGGCTGCGGTCCCACGGGCTGCGGGCGGGGGCGGCGACGTCGGGCTCGGTGTAGGGCGGCAGGCCCAGCTCGGGGGTGGTGGTCTTGCCGACCATGAGGGTCCCGGCCGCCCGCAGCAGGGTCACGACGCCGTCGTCCAGCGGGGCGACCGTGCCGGCGAAGGCGGCCGACCCGCACTCGAACGGCAGCCCGGCGACCATCGTGAGGTCCTTGACCGGCACCGGCACGCCGAGGAAGGGCGGCAGCGCGCCGGCGCCGCCGTCGTCCGCCAGCTGCTCCTCCGCCTCGGCGGCCTGTGCCCGGGCCCGCTCCTCCGCCACGTGCACGAAGGCGCCCACGTCCGGGCCCAGCCGGCGGGCGCGGTCGAGGGTGTGGTCGGCCACCTCGCTCGGGGAGACCTCGCCGGCGCGGACGGCGGCGGCGAGGTCGAGGGCGGAGAGCTCGTGGATCTGCGTCATGCCCCCGAGGCTAACCAGGACGCGCGGGGCGGACGGGACGACGGCGGGCGGAGACGGGGACGACGGCGGCCGCGGCCCACGACGGCGGACGGGGCCCTGCGGTTGCAGGTCCCCCGAGGCCGGACGGAGCCTGGAGGGGCCGCGCCGGCCGGCGTGCGCAGCCGACGAAGGGACGAGGACATGGGCATCGGTGACAAGGCCAAGGACCTCGGTGAGAAGGCCAAGGACTTCCTCAACACCGACAAGGGCGAGGAGAAGAGCGACGACGCGCTGCAGCGCGGCACGGACGCCCTCAGCGAGCGCACCGGCGGCAAGTACGACGAGCAGCTCAAGAAGGGGCAGACGGCCGCGGACCAGCACATCGGCGAGGAGTAGCCGCCCGACGACGACGGCGCGGCCGGCTTCCGGCCGCGCCGTCGTCGTGCCGGGCCGCGCCGGGGCGCGGAATGTTGCCGGTGGACGACACCGGCGGGACACTGGGAGGTACGGCGAGTCGCACACTCCGTTCGATCGGAGGGACGCCATGAGTGACGACACCACCCCACGCTCTGTCTCCGCTGACGAGCCCCAGCCCCACGTCAAGCTCCCCCGCGGCCGCTTCGACGAGGGCCAGGCCAGCGACGCCGAGCTCGCTGAGGAGCTCGAGCAGCCGCACGGGCGCTTTGACGAGGGCGAACGCTCCGGCACCAGCGCCACCACGCCGGACGAGCCCATCCGCGGCCGCTTCGACGAGGGCCAGATCAGCGACACCGAGCTCGCCGAGGAGGTCCGCCAGCCGCACGGCCGGTTCGACGAGGGCGAGCGCACCACGCCCCCCGAGGAGCCCGACGTCGGCCGGACCGACTTCTGAGCCCGGAACCTCCTGACCGCGTCGAGCTCACCCGCTCCGCCTCCCCGCGGCGGCGGGTCGCGTCGCGCCCCGAAGGGGCTGCACCGGGTCGTGCCCGGAAGGGGTTACGCCGGGTCGCGCCCGGAAGCGGTTGCGGCGGTCACCGGCGCCCACGACACTCGGAGGCTCACGACGAGGTGACGGCGAAGGGCGCGCAATGAGCGAATCTCCCATGACCGGTGGGTACGACCGGGCGGACCGCGAGACCGAGGAGGGCCTGCACGGCCGGTACGACGAGGGCGAGGCGGCCGACGCCTCCCTCGACGCCGAGGAGGGCATCCACGGCCGTTTCGACGAGGGCGAGGCGGCCGACGCCTCCCTCGACGCCGAGGAGGGCATCCACGGCCGTTTCGACGAGGGGCAGGCGAGCGACGCCACCCTCGACGCCGAGGAGGGCGTCCGCGGCCGCTTCGACGAGGGCCAGGCGACCGACGACGCCCCCGGGCACCCGATGACCTGACTTTTCCGCTCGTTCCCGCGGCCAGGGCGGCCGACCCCAGAGGTCGGCCGCCCTGTCGCGTGCGAGGTGGCATATGTGTCCGTCACCAGGGTGCCGGCCCGAAGATATGTGCCCAGGCACGTTGTTTCGGTCCGGTACGCCCCAGAAGATGCCACCTGAATCACCTCTCAGGTTGGGAGGTGCACCACCAAGGAAGGCGGTCTCATGCGAGGCACAAGGAAGTCGCTCGCTCTGACCCTCGGCGTGGCCACCATGCTGGCCGTCGCCGCGTGCGCCCCCTCGAGCAGCGGCGGCGACAGCGCTGCCACCGCGGCCGGGTCCTCCCAGGAGGCCAGCCAGGGCGGCGAGCCGATCAACGTCGGCATCATCACCTCGACCACCGGCCCGCTGGCCGCCTACGGCAAGACCTTCACCGAGGGGTTCGAGGCCGGTCTGGACTACGCCACCGACGGCACCGGCGAGGTCAACGGGCGCGAGCTCAAGGTCACCTACGAGGACGACGGCGGCGACACCGACCGCGCGGTCACCCTCGCCCGCGACCTCATCGGCCAGGGCTTCACCATCCTCGGCGGCACGGCGTCCTCCGGCATCGCGCTGTCCCTCGCCGAGCAGGCCGAGCAGAACAAGGTCCTCTACGTCTCCGGCCCCGCGGCGACCGACGCGCTCACCGGCATCAACGACTACACGTTCCGCTCCGGCCGCCAGTCCCTGCAGGACGTCGCCACCGCCGGCTCGTTCGCCGACGTCAAGGGTCAGCAGGTACTCGTCTTCGCCCAGGACAACGCCTTCGGCCAGGGCAACCTCGCCGCCGTGGAGGCGGTGCTGGGCGCCCAGGGCGCCGAGGTCACCTCGGTGATGGTGCCCGAGGACGTCACCGAGTTCACCCCGTTCGCGGCGCAGGTCCTCCAGGCCAAGCCGACGATGGTCTTCGTCGCCTGGGCCGGCGCCACCTCCGGCGCCATGTGGCAGGCGCTGGACCAGCAGGGTGTCCTCGACGACATCACCGTCGTCACGGGCCTCGGGGACGCCTCGACCTACAACGCCTACGGCGCGGCGTCGGAGAAGATCGACTTCCTCAACCACTACTTCCCCGGCGCCGCCGACAACGCGATCAACACGGCGATGATCGACCACGTCGAGAAGGCCGGCGGCACCCCGGACCTGTTCACCCCGGACGGGTTCACGGCCGCGCAGATGATCGTCCGCGCCGTGGAGGAGGCCGGCGGCGCCGACGACGTCGACGCCATGGTCGCCGCCCTCGAGGGCTGGAGCTTCGACGGCCCCAAGGGCGCCTACACCATCCGCGCCGAGGACCACGCGCTCATCCAGCCGATGTTCCAGGCCAAGCTCGTCTCCGACGGCAACGGGGGCTGGAAGCCCGAGCTGGTCTCCACGGCCGCCGCGGAGGACGTGGCCCCACCCCAGGCGGGCTGAGCCCGCGCCGCCCGGCAGCCATCGTCCACGCGGCTGCCGGGCGGCCTCGCCCGCGTTCGAAGACCACCAGCACCACCGCGCCCCACGGCACCGCCGCCGCGTCGGCCCCAGGCCAGAACAGCCCGGTCGCGGATCGTCGAGGCCCGAGAGGACCACCATGCCCAGCACCCCCGCGCTCGCCGTCGAGTCCCTGAGCTTTCAGGTCGGCGGCGCGCGGATCCTCACCGACGTCAACCTCGAGGTGACGCCCGGCGAGATGATCGGCGTCATCGGCCCCAACGGGGCGGGCAAGACCACCCTGTTCAACATGATCTCGGGGATCCACGCCCCCACCGCGGGCCGGATCCGCCTGGCCGGCACTGACATCACCCACGAGCCGGTCCACCGCCGCGCCAAGGCCGGCCTGGGCCGGACCTTCCAGACTTCCAACCTCTTCCCCGGGCTGAGCGTGCTGGAGAACGTCCGCCTCTCCGCCCAGCGCCGCCTCGGCGGCAACCTCTCGGTGCTGCGCTTCCCCCGCCGCGGCGACGACGCCTCCCGTGAGGCCCAGGCCCACCTGGAGGAGGTCGGCCTGCTCGAGCTCGCCGACGTCCCGGCGGGCGGGCTGTCCCACGGCGACAAGCGCAAGCTCGAGATCGCCGTCCTGCTCGCCATGGAGCCGTCGGTCATCCTGCTGGACGAGCCGATGGCCGGCGTCGCCCGGGCCGACGTCCCGGGCCTGTCCGAGGTCATCCGCCGCCTGCACCGCCACCACGGGTGCACCGTCCTGATGGTCGAGCACCACATCGACGTGGTCCTCGGCCTGGTCGAGCGGGTCGCCGTGCTGCACCAGGGCACCATCCTCGCGCTGGACGAGCCCGCCGCCATCATGGCCGACCCGCTCGTGCAGAGCGCCTACCTGGGAGCCGCCGTATGAGCCCCATCCTCGAGGTCGAGCACCTCTCCGCCGCCATCGGCGGCCAGCAGGTCATCGAGGACATCACCTTCACCGTCCCGGCCACCGGCGTCACCGCCGTCCTCGGCCGCAACGGGGTCGGCAAGACCTCCACCATCAAGGCGGTCCTCGGTCTCATCGGCCGGTCGGGGAAGGTCGTCTTCGACGGTGCCCGCATCGACCGGGAGGACACCCACCGCATCGTCCGCCGCGGCATCGGCTACGTGCCCGAGGACCGGGAGGTGTTCGGCTCCCTCACCGTCGCGGAGAACCTGCGCCTGGCCGAGCGGGACGCCGCCCCGCGCCGCGACCTCGTCGCCGCGCTCTTCCCCGACCTGGTCAAGCGGTCCGGGCAGCGCGCCGGCACCCTCTCCGGCGGCCAGCAGCAGATGCTGTCCCTGGCCCGGGCGCTGCTCAACGACAACCGCCTGCTCCTCGTGGACGAGCCGACGAAGGGCCTGGCCCCCAAGATCGTCACCGAGGTCGCCGAGGCCCTCGAGGAGGCCGCGCGCACCGTGCCGATCCTCCTCGTCGAGCAGAACCTGCCCGTCATCGAGCGGCTGGCCGAGGGCGCCGTCGTCGTCGACTCGGGGCGGGTGGTCCACACCGGTCCCGCCCGCGACCTGCTCGCCGACCCCGACGCCGTCCAGCGGCTCCTCGGCGTCCACGCCGACACCGCCGGCACGGTGGCCGCCGCGGCGGCCACCCCCACCCCCGGCGACGCCGCCGCCACCGCACCGGAGGGCGCGAAGTGAGCACCATCGTCCTGCTGCTGATCACCGGCCTGGGCCTGGGCGCCCTGTACTTCCTCGTCGCCTCCGGCCTGTCCCTCATCTACGGGCTCATGGGCGTGCTCAACTTCGCCCACGGCTCCTTCCTCACCCTCGGCGCCTTCGCCGGCTGGGAGGTCGCCCGCCGGGTCGGGGCGACGACGTGGTCCGGGTTCCTGCTGGCCCTGCTCGTCGGCGCCGTGGCCGGTGCCGCCATCGCCGCCCTCACCGAGCTGCTGCTCATCCGGCCCCTGTACAACCGCCACATCGAGCAGGTCCTCGTCACCGTCGGGCTGGGCCTGGCCACCGTCGCGCTCTTCGAGGGCGTGTGGGGCACCAACGCGATCTTCATCTCCGGCCCGAGCTGGCTCGCCTCCACCACCACGGTCCTCGGGGCGCGGATCCCCAACGACCGCTTCCTCGTCGTCGCCGTCGCCGTCGCCGTGCTCGCCGCGCTCGTGCTGTTCCTCCGGCACACCCGCTACGGCCTCGTCATCCGGGCCGGGGTGGAGAACCGGGCGATGGTCACCGCGCTGGGCATCGACGTGCGCCGGTCGTTCACCCTGGTCTTCTCGATCGGCGGCGCGGCCGCCGGCCTGGGCGGGGTGCTCGCCTCGCAGTACTTCGACTACGTCTCCGCGCACCTGGGCGCCACGCTGCTGATCTTCGCCTTCATCGTCACCGTCATCGGCGGCCTGGGCTCCCTCGGCGGGGCGGCGGTCGCGGCCGTGCTCGTGGCCGTCCCGCAGCAGCTGGCCAACTACTACCTGCAGGGCGTGGGCGACCTCATCGCGGTGCTCGCCCTCGCCGTCGTCCTGCTGGTGCGGCCCTCCGGACTCATGGGAGCGAAGGCATGACCACCCCCACCCAGGCCCCCCGGCGCACCGACGCGCCCGCGACCGAGCCACGCACCGCCGGCCGCCCCCTCTCCCGCCGGGCCCTGACGCCCTGGCTGGTGGGCATCGCCGTGGTCGTGGTGATGTTCTGCCTGCCGCTGCTCAACATCCCGCTGCCTGGGGTGCTGCCCGGGCCGACCTACACCCCGGGCAGCCTGCACCTCATGGCGCTGTGCCTGCTCTTCGCGGCGCTGGCGCTGAGCTACCACCTGCTCTACGGGGTGGCGGGCATGCTCAGCTTCGGTCACGCCCTGTACTTCGCCGCCGGCGCGTACGGGCTGGGCATCCTCCTCGAGCACACCGAGCTCGGGCTGCTGCAGGCCGGCGCGCTCGTGCTCGTGGGCGCGGTCGTGCTAGCCCACGTCGTCGGCGCCATCTCGCTGCGCGTCACCGGCGTCTCCTTCGCCATGGTCACTCTCGCCTTCGCCCAGGCCGGCAACGTGCTGGTGCGCCGCAACCCCGGGAAGCTCACCGGCGGCGAGGAGGGTGTGGGGCTGCGCACCGACAACGTTCCGGACGCCCTGGTCGGGGTGGTCAACACCCGCACGATCTACTGGGTGGCCCTGGCGGTCCTGGTCGCCGTGTACGTCGTCGTGACCTGGGTGCAGCGCTCCCGCGCCGGCCACGTGGTCGAGGCCACCCGGGAGAACGAGATGCGGGTGCGGGTCATCGGCCAGCAGCCCTACCTCATCCGGCTGCTCACCTTCGTCATCGCCGCCGCGCTGGCCGCCGTCATCGGCATGGCCTACCTCGTGCTGCAGTCCCAGGCGGTCCCGCAGATCTCCTCGGCGGACTTCACCATCACGGTGCTCGTCATGGTCGTCCTCGGCGGGGTGGGCTCGCGGTGGGGCGCGATCGTCGGCGCCGTCGTGTACACCCTGCTGGACCAGCGCCTCGGCGTCTTCGCCTCCTCGGCCTTCGTCGACGGCCTGCCGGCGGTGCTGCGCGTGCCGCTGAGCGAGCCGCTGTTCATCCTCGGGGTGCTGTTCATCCTCGTGGTGCTGTTCCTGCCCGGCGGTATCGCCGGCGCGGTGGAGCGGCTGCGCACCCGGGGCGCCGGACGGCGGTCCTCCGGCGCGGAGTCGGCGACGACCGCCCAGCGCCGCCGGCTCGAGGAGCTGACGTGAGCGCCCTGCCCCCGGCCGCGGACCGGCACACCCTGGGCCGGTGGACCACCGACCGCGCCCGGCTGACCCCGGCCAAGGTCGCCGTCGACGAGCGCGGGCGGCGCACCACCTACGCCCAGCTCGACGCCCGCGCCACCGCGCTGGCCGAGCGGCTCCTGCGCGCCGGGTACGGCCACGGCGATCGCATTTCCACGCTCACCCGCAACAGCACCGACCACGTCGTGCTCTTCTTCGCCTGCGCCAAGGCCGGGCTCGTGCTCGTCCCGCTGTCCTGGCGGCTGGCCGGCGAGGAGCTCGCCTACCAGCTGCGGCACTCCCGCCCCGCGCTCGTACTGGTCCAGGCCCCGCTGGCCGAGGCCGCCCGGGCCGCGCTCGCCGGGACGGACCCCGCCCCGGCCGTGGAACTGCTGGGAGCCGACGGCGTCGAGGCACACGTGCCGCACCCGGTGCGCACCGACCTTGCCGCGCCGGCCGGACCCCGACCGGTGGCCGACGACGACCCGCTGCTCGTCGTGTACACCTCCGGCACCGCCAAGGCGCCCAAGGGCGTGGTGCTCACCCACGCCAACTGCTTCTGGACCAACCTCTCCCTCGCCGGGGCCACCGGGCTGACCGCCGAGGACGTCGTGCTCGCCGTGCTGCCCCAGTTCCACGTGGGCGGGTGGAACATCCAGCCGCTGCTGGCCTGGTGGACCGGCGCCACCGTGGTCCTCGAGCCGGACTTCGACCCCGGCCGGGCGCTGGCCGCCGTCGCCGCGCACCGCGTCACCACGATGATGGGCGTGCCGACGAACTACCAGCTCCTGGCCGAGCACCCGGACTTCGCCACCGCCGACCTGTCCAGCCTGACCCACGCCGTCGTGGGCGGGGCCACCATGCCCGAGGCGCTGCTGCGCACCTGGCACGCCCGCGGGGTGCGGGTCACCCAGGGCTACGGGCTGACCGAGGCCGGCCCCAACGTGCTCGCGCTGCCCGCCGGCGACGCCGCCACCCACCTGGGATCGGTCGGCAAGCCCTACCCCCACGTCGAGGTGGCCGTGGCCGACCCCACCACCGGCGAGCTGGTGGCCGGGCCGGGCCGCGGCGAGCTGCTCGTGCGCGGGCCGGCCGTCTTCGCCGGCTACCTGCGCGACCCCGAGGCCACCGCCGCGGCGGTGCGCGAGGGGTGGCTGCGCACCGGCGACCTCGTCGAGCGCGACGGCGACGGGTACTTCCGCGTCGTCGACCGCCTCACCGACATGTACATCTCCGGCGGGGAGAACATCTCCCCCGCCGAGGTGGAGGCCGCCCTGACCGCCCACCCGGACATCGCCGAGGCCGCCGTGGTCGGCGTGCCCGACGCCCGCTGGGGCGAGGTCGGCCACGCCTACGTCGTGCCCCGCCCCGGCGCGGCGCTGACCGCCGAGGACGTCATCGCCCACGCGCGCACCCGCCTGGCGGCGTTCAAGGCCCCGCGCAGCGTCGGCTTCGTCGACGAGCTGCCCCGCACGGCGCTGCACAAGCTGCGCCGCGGTGCGCTGGGCCGGCCCGACGCCGCGCCACCCCCGCCGGCGGCGCCGGCCGCGCCGCTGCGGCTGGTGACCCCGCCGGCCCCCGCGTCCGCCGAGGAGGCCCGGTGAGCGCCCTGCCGCGCACCGAGCGCGGCGGGCGCACCCGGGCCCGGATCCTCGACGTCGCCACCCAGGTCTTCGCCGAGCGCGGTTACCACGACGCCTCGATCGTCAGGATCACCGCGGCCGCCGAGGTCGGCCAGGGCACCTTCTACCTCTACTTCGCCTCCAAGCAGGAGGTGTTCGAGGAGGTGGTGCGCGACCTGAACCAGCGGGTGCGCCGGGCCATGGTCGCCGCCTCCAGCGCCGAGACCGGCCGCCTGGCCGCCGAGCGCGCCGGGTTCGCCGCCTACTTCCGCTTCACCGCCGCCAACCCGGCGCTGTACCGGATCATGCGCCAGGCCGAGATCGTCGCCCCGCACGTGCTGCGCGAGCACTACGAGCGCATCGCCGACGGGTACGTGGCCGGCCTGCGCGCGGCCCGCGTGCACGGCGAGCTCGCCGAGGAGATCGACCCCGAGGTGGCCGCCTGGGCGCTGATGGGCATCGGGGAGATGGCCGGCATGCGCTGGGTGCTGTGGGAGCAGCCCGACGGCGCCGCGGCCCGCAACGGCGCGACGACGCCGGAGGAGCGGCCCGGCCTCCCGCCCGAGATCTTCGACGCCACCATGCGCCTGGTCGAGCG
The DNA here is from genome assembly GCF_009193185.1 of Georgenia thermotolerans. Lineage (GTDB taxonomy): Bacteria > Actinomycetota > Actinomycetes > Actinomycetales > Actinomycetaceae > Georgenia > Georgenia thermotolerans. Next base: position 64,739 of record NZ_VUKF01000020.1, read on the forward strand.
CGCCCTCTCCCCCACCGCGGGGACCCCGACGGAAGGACGGACCGCATGAGCACCAGCCTCGCCGCGCACACCTACTCGGAGGTCGACGTCGCCGTCGACGGCGGCACCCTGCACGCCGGGGTGTGGGAGCCCGCGGACGGCGCCGCGGAGGCGCCGACCGTCCTGGCCGTCCACGGGATCACCGCCACCCACCGGGCCTGGGGCTGGATGGCCCCCGCGCTGCCCGGGGTCCGGGTCGTCGCGCCCGACCTGCGCGGACGCGGCCGGTCCAACGCCCTGCCCGGCCCGTACGGCATGGCCCGCCACGCCGACGACGTCGCCGCCCTCGCCGCGCACCTCGGGCTCGACGACGTCGTGGTCGCCGGGCACTCGATGGGCGGGTTCGTCGCCGTCGTCCTCGCCCACCGCCATCCCGGGCTGGTCCGCTCCCTCGTCCTCGTCGACGGCGGGCTGCCGCTGGCCCTGCCGGCCGGCGTCGACCCCGACGCCGCCATGGCGGCGGTCCTCGGTCCGGCCGCCCAGCGCCTGGCCATGACCTTCTCCGACACCGACGCCTACCGCGCCTTCTGGCAGGCGCACCCGGCCTTCGCCGGGCACTGGGGCGAGGACCTGGGCGCGTACTTCGACTACGACCTCGAGCCGGCCGACGACGCCTACCGCTCCTCGGCCCGCCTGGAGGCGATGACCGGCGACCAGCGCGAGCTGTTCACCGGCGAGTCCCTGCTGCTGGCCCTCGGCGCGCTCGCCGTGCCCGCCGCGTTCCTGCGCGCCCCCGCGGGCCTGCTCGCCGACGCCCCGCTCTACCCGGCGGACCAGGTCCGCGAGTGGGCTGGGCGGCTGCCGACGCTGCGCGTGGTGGAGGTCCCGGACGTCAACCACTACACGATCGTCATGACCCCCGCCGGCGCGGCCGCCGTCGCCCGCGAGGTCACCGCGCACGTGGCGGCGACGCCGTGAAGGCGACGCCAGGGCGGCGACGTGAGCGCGGCGACGCCGCGGGCGCACCCGGATCGACGCGGGTGATGGCCGCTATCGACACATCGCCGTTCCCCGCCCGAGGCGGGGAGTGCACAGTACCCAGAGGCATGAGCGACGAGGAGGTCCCGGCGTGAACGGGTTGGACAAGGTGGTGGGGTCGGCCGCGGAGGCGGTCGCGGACATCGGCGACGGCGCGTCGCTGGCGGTGGGCGGGTTCGGCCTGTCGGGCAACCCGATGGTGCTGATCGAGGCGCTGCTGGCCACCGGCGTGGGCGACCTCAAGGTGGTGTCGAACAACTGCGGGGTGGACGACTGGGGCCTAGGGCTGCTGCTCGGCGCGGGCCGGCTGGCGAAGATGACCGCCTCGTACGTGGGGGAGAACAAGGAGTTCGAGCGGCAGTTCCTCTCCGGCGAGCTCGAGGTCGAGCTGACCCCGCAGGGCACGCTGGCGGAGAAGCTGCGCGCGGGCGGGTCCGGGATCGCGGCGTTCTTCACCCCCACCGGGGTGGGCACGCAGGTCGCCGAGGGCGGCCTGCCGCGCCGGTACGACGGGTCCGGCGGGGTGGCGGTGGCCTCCCCGGTCAAGGAGACCCGCACGTTCGCCTTCGCCGGGTCCGAGCGCGAGTTCGTCCTGGAGGAGGCCATCACGACCGACTTCGCCCTCGTGCACGCCGCGAAGGGCGACCGGCACGGGAACCTGGTGTTCAACAAGGCGGCGCGGAACTTCTCCCCGCTGGCCGCGATGGCCGGGCGGGTGTGCATCGCCCAGGTCGAGGAGCTCGTCGAGCCCGGTCAGCTCGACCCCGACGAGATCCACCTGCCGGGCATCTACGTCCACCGCGTGGTCCACGTGGGCACCGACATCGAGAAGCGGATCGAGAAGCGCACCGTGCGCGAAGGCGGCACCATCGGTGCCGGGGCCGGCAGCGACGGCGCCACCGCCGCGGGCGCGAGCACAGGCAAGGAGGCCTGAGATGGCACTGACCCGTCAGCAGATGGCGGCGCGGGCGGCCCTGGAGCTGCCCGACGGCGCGTACGTCAACCTCGGCATCGGGCTGCCGACCCTGGTGCCCAACTACGTCCCCGAGGGCCGGGAGGTGGTGCTGCAGTCGGAGAACGGCATTCTCGGCGTGGGGCCGTACCCGGTAGAGGGCGAGGTGGATCCGGACCTGATCAACGCGGGCAAGGAGACGGTCACCACCCTGCCGGGGGCGGCGTTCTTCGACTCGGCGCTGTCCTTCGGGATGATCCGGGGCGGGAAGATCGACGTCGCGATCCTGGGCGGCATGCAGGTCTCGGCCTCCGGGGACCTGGCGAACTGGATGATCCCGGGGAAGATGGTCAAGGGCCCGGGCGGGGCGATGGACCTGGTCCACGGCGCCGGGAAGGTCATCGTCCTGATGGAGCACAACGCGAAGAACGGGGCGGCGAAGATCGTGGGCGAGTGCTCCCTGCCGTTGACCGGCCGCGGCGTGGTGGACCGGATCATCACCGACCTCGCCGTCATCGACGTCACCGAAGCGGGGCTGGTGCTCGTCGAGACCGCCCCCGGCGTGAGCGTCGAGGAGGTGCGGGAGCGCACCGAGCCGGAGCTGGCCGTGTCCGAGGAGCTGAGTGCCGTGGAGGTGCAGGCATGAGCGTCAACGAGACCACCGACGGCACCCGCCCGCCGGCCGCGGAGCCGGGCGACGTCGTCGTCGTGGGGGCGGCGCGCACCCCGCAGGGCAAGCTGCGCGGCCAGCTCGCGTCCTTTACCGCCGTCCAGCTCGGCGCCGCCGCCATTCGCGGCGCGCTGGAGCGGGCGGGCATCGACCCCGGGCAGGTCGAGGCGGTGATCCTGGGCCAGGTCCTGCAGGCCGGGGTCGGCCAGAACCCCGCCCGGCAGGCCGCCATCGGCGCCGGCATCGGCTGGTCGGCGCACACCGCCACGGTGAACAAGGTGTGCCTGTCCGGGCTGACCGCGGTCATCGACGCCGCCCGGCTGCTGCGGTCGGGGGAGGCCGACGTCGTCGTCGCCGGCGGCATGGAGTCGATGACCAACGCCCCGCACCTGCTGCCCGGCTCCCGCACGGGCTACGCCTACGGGCCGGTGACGCTGCTGGACCACACCGCCCACGACGGGCTGACCGACGCCTTCGACCACGAGGCCATGGGCACCGCCACCGAGCGGTACACCACCGAGCGGTACCCGCTCACGAGGGAGCAGCAGGACGCCGTCGCCGCCGCCTCCCACCAGCGCGCCGCCGCCGCCTGGGAGGCGGGGGTCTTCGCCGGCGAGGTCGTGCCGCTGACGGTGACCAGCCGGAAGGGTGAGACGGTGGTGGACCGGGACGAGGGCATCCGCCCCGACACCACCGTGGAGTCCCTGGCGAGGTTGCGGCCGGCGTTCGTCGAGGGCGGGTCGATCACCGCCGGGAACGCCTCGCCGATCTCCGACGGCGCCGCCGCGGTGGTCCTGACCACCCGCCGGGTGGCCACCGAGCGCGGCTGGCCGGTGATGGCCACGGTGCGGGCCGCCGGGCAGGTCGCCGGGCCGGACACCTCCCTGCACGCCCAGCCCGCCCGGGCCATCGCCACCGCGCTGAAGCGCCAGGGCTGGGACACCGCCGACCTGGACCTCATCGAGATCAACGAGGCCTTCGGCGCCGTGGTGGCCCAGTCCGTGACCGAGCTCGGCGCCGACCCCGCGAACGTCAACCCGCACGGCGGCGGCATCGCCATCGGCCACCCCATCGGCGCCTCCGGCGCCCGCCTCGTCGTCCACGCCGCCCACCAGTTGGCCGCCGACGGCGTCCGCCGGGCCGCGGTGGGGCTGTGCGGCGGCGGCGGCCAGGGCGAGGCCCTGCTGCTCGAGGCCTGAGCGCCGACGAGGTCGAGGTCCTGGTCGTCGCCGCGACCAGGACCTCGACCTCGTTCCGCGTCAGGACGCCCGGGCGCGCGTCCCGGCGCACGTCCCGTCGTGCCCTGCTCGGCGCCGCCGGCGCCGAGCAGGGCGCGGTCGGCCCGACGGGTCCGGCGCGGCGGGTCAGCCGGCCGGGTCCGGCGCGGCCTGCGGCTCGGCCGCGCGGCCCGCGGCCAGGGCCCCGGCAAGCAGGTCCCGGAAGCGGCCCGGCACCTCCAGGTGCGGGCTGTGCCCCACCCCCTGGAGCACTACCTCCTCGTAGGCGCCGCCGTTCGCCGCGAAGCGGTCGAGGACCGCGCGCATCTGGGCGACCATCGGCTGGCTGGGGTAGACCTCCTCGCCGGGCCAGCCCGGGATCGCGCCCAGCGCGCCGAGGTTGCCCAGGTCGAACAGCGACGCGTCGGAGACGATGGCGTCGCGGTTGCCGCGCACCCACGTGACCGGGCCCACGCCGCGCACCTCGGCGAAGTCGCTGACGTCGAAGAACGCGGGCGAGATGGCGTTGTTCATGCCGGTCGTGCCCGGCGCGACGCCCGGCCAGTGCTCGCTGGGCACCGACGGGCCGGGGTAGTGCCCGTCCCCGATGCGGGTCGAGAGGACCGAGTCGAGGAGCAGCTCCTCGTCCTCGGGCACGAAGCCGGGCGCGACGTAGAAGGCGCGGAAGACGTTGCGCGGGGAGTGCGGGTGCTCGGTGCCCCGATCCCCGGCGGCGATGGCGGCGGCGAAGTCCGTGTTGGCCGTGCCCCCGCCGGAGCCGGCGTGGTCGTCCCACACCGGCGCCCCCTCCGCGCCGCGGGTGCCGCCGAAGCCGTAGGGCGACATCGGCGCCTCGAGGAGGATCGCGCCCACCCGCTCGGGGTGGTCGATCGCCAGCTGCATGACCACGCCGGCGCCGGCGGAGTGGGCCACGAAGTCGGCCCGGTCGATGCCCAGCGCGGCCATGACCGCGACGACGTCGTCGGCGAAGTCCCGCATGCCGCGGGTGGCGTCGATGGGCAGCGGCTCGGTGTCGCCGAAACCGCGCAGGTCCGGCGCGACGCCCCGGTAGCCGTCGGGGAGCTGCTCGAGCAGGCGGTGGAAGAAGGCCGAGGAGGAGCAGTTGCCGTGGACCAGCACGACCGCGGGCTGCCCGGCGGTGCGCTGCGCCCACCCGGCCGCGCCGTCGCCGTCGCCTGTCACCTCCGCCGAGGCGGCGCGCACGTGCACCCGCAACCGCTCCGTCGGCACGTCGAACTCGTGCAGCTGGCTCATGGGTCCCCTCCGCTCCGGGCAGCCCCGTCGCCGCCCCCGGGCAGCAGGGTAGGCCGCCGTGAGGTCCCGCCGACGCGTTTCCGCTGCTCGGCGGCGTGCCGGACGCCGGCAGGCCCGGCGCCGCCCGCCCGGCGCCGCGGCGTGATGGGATAGCGGTCATGACGAGCACCACCGACCCCGACCGGTCCGCGGCCACCCTGGTGGCCGCGGACCCGTACGGCTGGCTCGAGGACGTCGAGGGCGAGGAGGCCCTGGCCTGGGTCCGGGCCCGCAACGCCGAGGCCCAGGCGGCGCTGACCACCTCGCCCCGCTTCGAGGAGCTGCGCACGGGCATCCTCGAGGTCCTCGACTCCACCGCGAAGATCCCCGGCGTCGTCCAGCGCGGCGAGCACCTCTACAACTTCTGGACGGACGCCGAGCACGTGCGCGGGGTGTGGCGGCGCACCACCTGGGCGTCCTACCGCACCGCCGAGCCGGAGTGGGAGGTGCTCATCGACGTCGACGCCCTCGCCGAGGCCGAGGGGGTCGGCTGGGTGTGGCACGGCGCCCGGGTGCTGCGCCCGTCCTTCACCCGCGCGCTGGTGTCCCTCTCCCGCGGTGGCTCCGACGCGGACGAGACCCGCGAGTTCGACCTCGTGACGAAGACCTTCGTGCCCGACGGCTTCCACCGCCCCGAGTCCAAGGGCGGCATGGGCTGGGCGGACGCCGCGGGCGAGGAGGTCTTCGTCTACACCGACGTCGGCGACGGGTCGATGACCACCTCCGGCTACCCCCGCACCGTGCGGCGGTGGCAGCGCGGGGCGCCGCTGGCCGAGGCGCCGGAGATCTTCGCCGGCGAGCGCACGGACCTGTCCGTCGTCGCCGTGCACGACACCACCCCCGGCTTCGAGCGCGATTTCGTGGTGCGCTCCCGGGCGTTCTACGACTCCGACACCTACCTGCTCCAGGACGGCGCGCTGACCCGGCTCGACGTGCCCCGCTCGGCGGAGCCGGGGGTGCAGCGCGAGTGGCTCACCGTCGAGCTGCGCGAGGACTGGGAGGTGGCGGGCCGCACCTACCCCGGCGGGGCCCTGCTGGCCACCCGCTTCGCCGACTTCCTCGCCGGCGGGCGCGACTTCGAGGTGCTCTACGCCCCCACCGCCACCACCTCCCTCGCCGGGGCCTCCTGGACCCGCCACCACCTGGTGCTCAACATCCTCGACGACGTGACCAACCGGCTCGAGGTGCTCACCCCGCCGGCCGACGCCGGCCCGTGGCGGCGCCGCCCGCTGGACCTTGGCGAGGACGCCGGCGCCGTCCCCGCGCTGGCCACCATCGCCGTCGGCGCGGTGGACCCCGACGAGGAGGACGCCCTGTGGCTGAGCACCTCGGGGTTCCTCTCCCCCACCACCCTCTCCCGGCTCGACCTCGACGCCGACGGCGTCACCGTGGGCGTCGAGCGCCTGAAGTCCCTGCCCGCGTTCTTCGACGCCACCGGCCTGACGTCGAGCAGCACTTCGTCAGGTCCGACGACGGCACCCGGGTGCCGTACTTCCAGGTCTCCGGGGAGCCGGCCGCGCCCGGCGGGCGTCCGGCGCCGACCCTGCTCGCCGGCTACGGCGGCTTCGAGGTCTCCCGCCTGCCCGCGTACTCCGGCGCGGTGGGGCGCTCCTGGCTGGCCCGGGGCGGGGTGTACGTCGTGGCGAACATCCGCGGGGGCGGGGAGTACGGGCCGCGGTGGCACCAGGCGGCGCTGCGCGAGCACCGTCACCGCGCCTACGAGGACTTCGCCGCCGTGGCCCGCGACCTCGTCACCCGCGGGGTGACCGACCCCGCCCACCTCGGCGCCCAGGGCGGCTCCAACGGCGGCCTGCTCGTGGGCAACATGCTCACCGGCTACCCCGAGCTGTTCGGGGCGATCGTGTGCCAGGTGCCGCTGCTGGACATGCGCCGGTACTCCCACCTGCTCGCCGGGGCGTCCTGGATGGCCGAGTACGGCGACCCGGACGACCCCCAGCAGTGGGAGTACCTGCGGACCTTCTCGCCCTACCACCTGTTCGACCCGGCCGCCGACTACCCGCCGGTCCTGTTCACCACCTCCACCCGCGACGACCGGGTGCACCCGGGCCACGCGCGCAAGATGGCCGCCAAGATGCTCGCCGCCGGCAAGGACGTGCTCTCCTTCGAGAACATCGAGGGCGGCCACGGCGGCGCGGCCACCAACGCCCAGGCGGCGTTCATGCAGGCCCTCGCCTTCGAGTTCCTGTGGCAGCGGCTGGGGTGAGCTGCGTCTTCTGCGGCATCGCCGCCGGCACCGAGCCGGCCAGCGTGGTCCGCGACGCCGGGGAGGTCCTGGCCTTCCTCACCACCGCCCCGGTCAACCCCGGCCACGTGCTGGTCGTGCCCCGCGCCCACGCCACCGGGCTGGCGGACCTGCCGCCGGAGACCGGCGCGGCCATCTGGCGCCTGGCGCACGAGCTGGCCGTGGCGCTGCGGGCCGACCCGGGGTGGTCCGAGGGCGTGAACCTGCACCTGTCGGACGGCGCGGCGGCCGGCCAGCACGTCTTTCACGTGCACCTGCACGTCATCCCGCGCCGGGCCGACGACGGGCTGCGGATCACCGACGAGCGGCACGAGCCGCCCTCGCGCGCCGAGCTCGACGACGTCGCGGCGCGGCTGCGCCAGCTCGCGGAGCGAGGAATGTCTCAGCGTGGAGATGACGTCTCGGCACCCAAATGACGTCTCGGTACCGAGATGACGTCTCGCGGGAGGGGGCTGGGTCAGCCCAGCATCTCGCCCAGCTCCGGCTCCGGGCCGGGGAAGCCGGGGTCGACGTCGACGATGTCGACGATCTCCCCGATCTTGGTGACCTCCAGCAGGAACCGGACCACGTCCGGCGGCTGGATGATGCGCAGCCGGTCCGGCAGCCGGTAGGCCAGCCGGGCGAGGACGGCGATGACCGACGAGTCCATGAAGGTGACGTTGCGCGCGTCGACCTCCAGCGGCAGGCCGGAGCGCTCGATGGTGACGGCGGCCTGGCCCAGCTCCTCGTTCATGCTGATGTCCACCTCGCCGGAGAGGACGAGGCGGTTGCGGGTGGCGGAGGTCAGCAGCGCCGTCGACCCCTCGCTGCCCGAGCGCTCCTCGGAGTGGGTCTCCACCGTGTCTGTCATGAGCCGGATCTCTCTGTGGGTGTACCACCGGTAAGGCCCGGCTGGTCCAAGGGTAAGCCTGGGCCGACCGAAACGCCTATACCGGGCGGTTCTCGGCCGTGACGATCAGTACTCGCGGGGGCGCCACAGGACGAGCGCCCCACCGTTGGTCGTGGTCACCCGCCGCACGCGGGTGCCGCGCGGGAGGGCGACGACGTCGCCGGTCGGGCCCGCCGCGAAGACCCGGTGGCCGGGGTCGACCACCGAGCGCAGGTTGTCCAGCTCGGAGCGGACCTGGGCCAGCTCGCGCTGGAGGTCGAGGATGCGCTTGATGCCGGCGAGGTTGATGCCCTCCTCCTGGCTGAGCCGCTGGACCTCGCGCAGCAGCGCGACGTCGCGCAGGGTGTAGCGCCGCCCGCGCCCGCGCGTGCGCTGCGGCTCGACGATGCCCAGGCGGTCGTACTGGCGCAGGGTCTGCGGGTGCATCCCGGCCAGCTCGGCGGCGGCGGAGACGGTCAGGATGGGTGCGTCCTCACGTCCCCCGGCCTGCAATGCCATGTCTCCTCCTTCCGCTCCGCCGGCCACCGGCCCGGCCCGGCGGGGGCCGGCGGGCCGGTGCGGCGACCGCCGACGGCGGGCGCGGGGCCCGCCGTCACGTCCGCTCCTACTGGTCCTACTGGGCGGCGAGCTCGGTGAGCCCCGCCCGGGGGTTGGCCCCCTCGTTCGCCTCGGCGAAGGCCTTCACCGCCGCCTTGGCCGCGCTGCTGAGCCGGCTCGGCACCACGACGTTGACGGTGACCAGCAGGTCGCCGTCGGGCGCCGTGGGCAGGTCCAGCCCCTTGTGCCGCACCCGCAGCGTGCGCCCCGAGGGCGTGCCGGCCGGCACCTTCACCTTGACCGTGCGCCCGTCCAGCGTCGGCACGTCGATCGTGGCGCCGAGGGCGGCCTCGTCGAACGTGATCGGCACCGTCAGGCGCAGGTTCTTCCCGTCCAGGGAGAACACCGGGTGCGGGTCCACCCGCACGGCGACGATGAGGTCGCCCGGCTCCCCGCCGCCGGTGCCGGGCTGGCCCTTGCCGCGCAGGCGGATCTTCTGCCCGTCGTGCACCCCCGGCGGGATGCGCGTGGTCATCGTCCGGCCGTCCACGGTGAGCTGGACCGTCGCCCCGGTGACCGCCTGCCGGAAGGGCAGGCGGGTGCTCGCGGTGATGTCCGCGCCGCGCTGGGCCCGGCGCCGGGAGCCGAAGCCCCCGCCGCCGAACATGCCGGAGAGGATGTCCTCGAAGCCACCGGTGCCGGTGCCGGTGCCCGAGGGCGCGGTCGTGGAGTACCGCACCCGCGCGCCGCCCGGCGCGCCCTGGCCGAACATGCCGCCGAACAGGTCCTCGAACCCGGCGCCGGCCCCGCCGGAGCCGGCCGAGAACCGCGCCCCGCCGCCGGCCATGGCGCGCAGCGCGTCGTACTGCTTGCGCTGCTCGGGGTCGGAGAGGACGGCGTAGGCCTCGCCGACCGACTTGAACTTCTCCTCGGCGGCGGCGTTCCCGGGGTTCTGGTCCGGGTGGTACTTGCGGGCGAGCTTGCGGTAGGCCTTCTTGATCGCGTCAGCGTCGGCGTCCTTCGCGACCCCGAGGGTGGCGTAGAAGTCCTTCTCGAGCCAGTCCTGGCCGGTCATCACGCCTCACCTCCTCGATCGTGCGGTGCCGCGGCGGGAATCCCGCCGCGGCACCTGCCTGCTGTGGTCTCGCCCGTCATTGAGGGCCGGTGACGCCCACGCGCGCCGCGCGCAGGACCTTCTCCCCGGCACGGTAGCCGGGCTGGAGGACCTGCGTGACGGTGGTGGCCGTGGCTCCCGGGTCCGCCTGGTGCATGAGCGCGTCGTGGATCTCCGGGTCGAACTCCTCGCCCTCGGCGCCGTAGCGCACCACCCCGAAGCGCTGGCCCAGGGTGCTCTCGAGCTTCTCCGCGATCGCGCCCACGGGGCCGGTGAGGTCCCCGTGCTGGCGGGCGAGCTCGATCTCGTCGAGGACGCCGAGCAGCGCCTCGACGACGTCGTGCACCCCGGCCTGCCGCTGGTTGGCGGCGTCCGCCTTGGAGCGGCGCACGTAGGCGTTGTACTCCTGCTGGACGTTGTAGAGGTCGGCGTTGCGCCGGGCCAGCTGGTCGGCCAGGTCCAGCGCCTCGGCCTGGGCCGCGGCGGCGGCGTCCGCCTCGCCGGCCGGCGCCTCCGCGGCGGCCTCGGCCGTGGGGGCGCCGGCCCCCGCCGGGGCGGCGGCCGGGTCGGCCGCCGCCTCCGCCTGGTCGCCGTGCTCGCGCAGCTTGCCGGTCTCGGGGTCGATGCGCCGCTTGTCGGTCACCACGGGCTTCTCGGCGCCCACGTCCTCCTCGCGGGCTCGGGTCTCGTCCGTCACTTGGTCTCCTCGTCGTCCACGATCTCGGCGTCGACGACGTCGTCGTCGGCCTCCGAGCCGCGCGTGGCGCCGTCGAACGGCGCGCCCTGGGCGCCGGGGTTGGCGGTCTCGGACTGGTTGGCGTACAGCGCCTCGCCGATCTTCTGGCTCTTGGTCGTCAGGTCCGCCTGGGCGGTGCGCACGGCCTCGATGTCCTCGCCCTCGAGCGCCTTCTTCAGGGCGTCGACGGCCTCGCGGACCTCGGAGGTCACGGCCTCGGGCAGCTTGTCGGCGTTGTCGCTGAGCAGCTTCTCGGTGGAGTAGACCTGCTGCTCGGCGGTGTTGCGCAGCTCGGCCTCCTCGCGCCGCTTGGCGTCCTCGGCCGCGTGGGCCTCGGCCTCCTTGACCATCCGGTCGATCTCGTCCTTGGGCAGGGCCGAGCCGCCGGTGATCGTCATCGACTGCTCCTTGCCCGTGCCGCGGTCCTTGGCGGAGACGTGCACGATGCCGTTGGCGTCGATGTCGAAGGTGACCTCGATCTGCGGCATGCCGCGCGGGGCCGGGGCGATGCCGGTCAGCTCGAAGGTGCCCAGCGGCTTGTTGTCGCGGGCGAAGTCGCGCTCGCCCTGGAAGACCTGGATGAGCACGCTCGGCTGGTTGTCCTCGGCGGTGGAGAACACCTCGGACCGCTTGGTCGGGATGGCGGTGTTGCGCTCGATGAGCTTGGTCATCACCCCGCCCTTGGTCTCGATGCCCAGGGACAGCGGGGTGACGTCGATGAGGAGGACGTCCTTGCGGTCGCCCTTGATGACGCCGGCCTGCAGAGCGGCGCCGACGGCGACGACCTCGTCCGGGTTGACGCCCTTGTTAGGCTCCTTGCCGCCGGTGAGCTCGCGCACGACATCGCTCACGGCCGGCATGCGGGTCGAGCCGCCGACGAGGACCACGTGGTCGATGTCGCTGAGCTGGATGCCGGCGTCCTTGATGACGTTGTGGAACGGGGTCTTGGTCCGCTCAAGCAGGTCGGCGGTCATCTCCTGGAAGGCGGCCCGGGTGAGCTTCTCGTCCAGGTGGATGGGGCCGGACTCGCTCATCGACAGGTACTGCAGGGAGATGTTGGTGCTGGTCGCGGAGGACAGCTCCTTCTTGGCCTGCTCGGCGGCCTCACGCAGGCGCTGCAGGGCGATGCGGTCCTTGGACAGGTCCACGCCGTCCTTGTTCTTGACCTGCTTGACGAGCCAGTCCACGACCCGCTGGTCCCAGTCGTCGCCACCGAGCTTGTTGTCGCCGTTGGTGGCGCGGACCTGGATGGTGGAGAAGCCGTCGTCGTCCTTGCCCACCTCGAGCAGGGAGACGTCGAAGGTGCCGCCACCGAGGTCGAAGACGAGGATGAGCTCGTCCTCCTTGCCCTTCTCCAGCCCGTAGGCGAGGGCGGCCGCCGTCGGCTCGTTGATGATGCGCAGGACGTTCAGGCCCGCGATCTGGCCGGCGTCCTTGGTCGCCTGGCGCTGGGCGTCGTTGAAGTAGGCCGGGACGGTGACGACCGCGTCGGTGACGGGCTCGCCCAGGTACGCCTCGGCGTCCTTCTTGAGCTTGCCGAGGATGCGGGCGGAGATCTCCTGCGGGGTGTACTTCTTGTCGTCGATCGCCACGTTCCAGTCGGTGCCCATGTGGCGCTTGACCGAGGAGATGGTGCGGTCGACGTTGGTGACGGCCTGCCGCTTGGCGACCTCGCCGACGAGGACCTCGCCGGACTTGCTGAAGGCGACCACCGACGGGGTGGTGCGCGACCCCTCGGCGTTCGCGATGACGGTGGGCTCGCCGCCCTCGAGGACGGAGACCACCGAGTTGGTGGTGCCCAGGTCGATACCGACCGCTCGTGCCATGCTTGTGCTCCTTCGATCTCGGGCGCCGATCCGGGTCACGGCGTCGTCTTGAGTCGTATGCACTCAAGTTTGTGCCTTGGCCGGGAGATGTTCAACCCGGAGGTCTCAAACTTGAGTCTGCTTGGCTCAACCCGCGGGTCCGTGGATTTGTTCCCGGGGACGGCGCCCGCCTGGCTCGGCCGGGGCGCTCACCGCTCCGGGACGTGGCGGAGCAGCGCCGGCGCCTCGCCCGGGTGCAGGATCCCCAGCCGCTCGGTGGCCCGGGTGAGGGCGACGCCGAGGGCGGCCGGCCCGGCCGGGTCGGCCAGGAGGGCGCCGGGGTCGACGACGAGGACGGCGTCGACCTCCAGGCCGCGCGCCTGCTCGGGCGTGAGCACGACGGCGTCGCGCCGCAGGTCCACCGCCGGGCCGGAGGAGGTCCCCGGGTGGGCGGCGGCGAGCGCGGCGCCGATCGAGGGTGCCAGCCGCTCCGGGGCGATGACGCCGACGCGGCCCCCCGCGGCGAGCTCCTGGCCGGCGGCCTCGACGACCGCGCCCACGAGGTCGCCGTCGACCCGGCGCCGCCAGGCGGTCCCGCCGGTCCGCACCGGCCGGGGCGGGCGGGCCTGCGGGTCGGTCGCCTCCAGCGCGGGCAGCGCCGCCGCGATCACGGCCGGGGCCCGGTAGCCCAGCGTCAGCGTGGCCACCCGCCAGTCACTCCCGGCGTGCGGGCGCAGGACCTCCCCCCACGACGCCGCCGCGTGGGCCGGGCCGCGCCGCGGGTCGCCGGTCACCGTCATGGACCCGGACGGGCAGCGCCGGAGGAGGAGGCGCCAGGCCATCGGGCTGAGCTCCTGCGCCTCGTCGACGACCACGTGGCCGAAGGTCCAGGTGCGGTCGGCGGCCCGCTCGGCCAGGTCGCGGGCGGGGCGGGCACTGGCCTCCGCGTCGGCGCGGTCGTCCGGCAGGACCTCGTCGGCGCGCTCGCCGAGCAGGTCGGCCTGCGCCAGCATCTGCCGGGCGAAGCGGATCCGCTCGCGGCGCAGGCGCTCCGCGGGCCCGGCGTCGGCGCCCGGGTCCGCGCCGAGCAGCTCCGCCGCCTCGTCGAGCAGCGGCACGTCGGCGGGCGACCAGCCGCCGGCGGGCAGGGCCAGGGCCGCCCGGTCGGCGGCGGGCACCCCCGCGCGCTCCAGGCGTCGCGGGTCGGCGAAGAGGTCGGTCAGCAGCTGCTCGGGGGTGAGCAGCGGCCAGAGGTCCTCCACGGCCCGGGCGACGGCGGGGTCGGCGAGCAGCTCGCGCTCGAGGTGCTCGCGCTCGTGGGCGCCGAGGAGGCCGTCGACGTCGCTGCCCTGGTGCTCGATCACGGGCGGCGCCTCGTCGGGGCGGTCGGCTAGCAGGTCGTCGAAGCGCGCCAGCTCGTCGTCCAGGCCCCGCTCGACGTCCTCGAGGAGCCGCCGGCCGGCGTCGACGACGAGCCAGGACAGCTCGGCGAGGATCTCGCGGCGGAAGACCCGCCGGGCGAGGTTGTGCGGGAGGCCGGTGCGGCGGGCCTCCGCCACCGCGGCGCCGATCGCCGCGGCGCCGAGCACGTGGGTGTCGCCGTCGTAGACGACCTCGACGTCGCGGTCGGAGCCCTGCCGGTTCCGGACGGCGCGCGCCACGACGTCGGCCATGCGCAGGTCGCCCTTGACGCGCCGCTCGGCGGCCGACGCCTCGCGGGCGCCCACGACGCCGGGGTGGAGCGTCCCCACCGTCGCGAGGACCACCCGCGTCTCCCCGAGCGCAGGCAGCACCTGCCCGACGTAGTCGAGGAAGGCCGCCGAGGGGCCGACGACGAGCACGCCCCGGCGGCCGATCACGGGGTCGGTGTACAGGAGGTGGGCGGCGCGGTGGAGGGCGGCGGTGGTGGTGCCGGTGCCCGGGCCGCCCTGCACGACGAGCACGCCGCCGGGGTCGGCGCGAACCACCTGGTCCTGCTCGCGCTGGAGCGTTGCGGGCACCTCCCGCAGGCGCCCGGTGCGCCGCGCGGCCAGCGCGTCGCGGAGCGCCCGCTCGCCCTGGAGCTCGCCCCCGCTGCCGGGACCGAGCGGCTCGTCGTCGATGCCGACGATCGCACGGCCGCGGGTGCGCAGGTGGCGCCGGCGACGCAGGCCGAGCGGGCGGTCCGGGGTGGCGGCGTAGAAGGGCCGGGCGGCGGGAGCCCGCCAGTCGAGCAGGAGCGGCTCGCGCTCCGGCGTGCGCAGGCCGACGCGGCCGATGTACCGGACCCGTCCGTCGACGCCGTCGAGGCGACCGAAGCACAGCGCGGGCTCGGCGGCATCGAGCCGGTCGAGGCGGTCGTCGAGCGCGGCGCCCGCCTCGTCGCGCTCCAGGCCGGGGCCGGTGGCGAGGATCGCGTCGCGCCGGGCCCGGGTCGCGGCGCGGACCTCGTCGAGGCGGCGGTAGAGACCGTCGAGGTGCTCCTGCTCCCCGGTCGGGTCGTCGCCCGCGCCGGGGCCTCGTTGGTCGCGCACGTCCCGGTCAACGCCCGCCCCCGCCCGGCATGTTCCGGCTCCGCGCGCCGGGTGGTGCCGGTACCGTGCGAGCGTCCCGGGGCAGACCCGGGAGCGGTGCCGCGAGCGCGGGGGGTCGACCGGGGCGCCGCTCCCCCGAGTCGAGGTGGTCGATGACCGACAAGACCGACGTCAAGAAGACCCTCGACGCCTATCGCGCCGTGCGCGGGGAGGTCCGGGTCCTGGACGTGCCCGACCTGCGCTACCTCATGATCGACGGCCGCGGCGACCCGAACACCTCCCCGGCGTTCACCGAGGCGGTGCAGGCGCTCTACCCGGTCGCCTACACGCTGAAGTTCGCCAGCAAGGACGAGCTCGGACGCGACTACGTCGTCCCGCCGCTGGAGGGCCTGTGGTGGGCCGAGGACATGGACGCGTTCACCACGGCGCGGGACAAGTCGCGGTGGAGGTGGACCCTCATGATCCTGGTCCCGGACTGGATCGACGCGGCGATGGTCGCCGCGGCGATCGAGCGCGCCGGGGCCCGGAACCGGCCCGTGCGCCTGGACGACGTCCGCCTCGAGGCCCTGGCGGAGGGGCGGTGCGTGCAGACGCTGCACGTGGGTGCCTTCGACGACGAGGCCGACGTGCTGGCGCGCCTGCACCACGAGGTCATCCCCGGCCACGGCCTGCGCCCCACGGGCAAGCACCACGAGATCTATCTCAGCGACTTCCGCAGGGTGGCCCCGGAGCGGCGGCGCACCATCCTCAGGCAGCCGGTCACCGCCGCCGGGGCGTAGCGCCGGCCGGCGAGGGGACCATCACCCGCCGGCGGCCGGCTCCGGCACGAGGACGAGCTTGCCGCGGGACGCCGCGCTCTCGAGCAGCTCGTGCGCGCGGCGGGCCTCGGCCAGCGGCAGCCGCTCGGCCACGACCGGGTGGATCGCGCCGCGGCGCAGCAGCTCCAGGAGCGCGGGCAGGTCCTCGCGGAACCAGTCCGGACGGCGCGGCCCGCCGCCCACGAGGCGCGCCGGCCGCCGTCCGGCCAGGGGTAGCCACTGGCGGCTGTCGCGCAGCCGCTGGATCCGGTAGGCCAGCACCCGCCGGCGGGGCGAGAGCAGGCCCCAGAGCCCCACGAGCGCCGTCGTGCCGTACCACTCGGCCCAGCCGCGCCAGCTCTTGCGTCCGCCCGCGAGCGTGGCGTAGTGGCCGTACACGACGAGGC
The DNA here is from genome assembly GCF_009193185.1 of Georgenia thermotolerans. Taxonomy (GTDB): domain Bacteria; phylum Actinomycetota; class Actinomycetes; order Actinomycetales; family Actinomycetaceae; genus Georgenia; species Georgenia thermotolerans. Next base: position 80,970 of record NZ_VUKF01000020.1, read on the forward strand.
GCCCGCCGGGGCGCAGCGCCCGGAAGGACCGCAGCGAGATGCGGCCGCCGAGCCCGTCGAGGGCGACGTCCACGCCGTCGCCGGTCAGCTCGCGCACGCGGGCCAGGAAGTCCTCGGTGCGGTAGTCGATGTCGACGGCGCCGAGCCGCTCGACGGCGGCGCGGTCCCGAGCCGAGGCGGTGCCGTACATGCGCAGCGACGCCGCCGCGCCGAGCTCGAGCACCGCGGTGCCGACCCGGCCGGCCGCCCCGTGCACGAGCACCGACTCCCCCGGCTTCACCGTCGCAGCGCGGTGCAGCAGCTGGTAGGCCGTGACGTAGGTCAGGACCAGCCCCACGACCTGCGCGGGGTCGAGGTCGTCGGGCACCTCGACCGCCTCGTCCTCGGGCACGCAGACGAGCTCGGCGTAGGCGCCGTAGGCGGTCAGCGCGGCCACCCGGTCGCCCACCCGCAGCCGGGCGCAGCCGAGGCCCAGCTCGTCGACGACGCCGACGAGCTCGTAGCCCGGCGTGAACGGCGGCCGCGGCACCCCGAGGTAGGTGCCGGCGCGCAGGAGGGCGTCGGTGAAGGACACCCCGGCAGCCAGGACCCGCACCCGGACCTCGCCCGGACCGGGGCGGGGCTCGGGGAACTCCGCCACCCGCAGGACCTCCGGGCCGCCGAAGCGGTCGACCACCACCCGCCGCATGGGCTCATGCCTACGCCGCCGGACGGGCCAGAGGAAGGGACCTTGGCCCCGTGCCGGCGCGTCGCCCGGCGCCGCCGCCCCGGCGCCTCCTCCGCCGCGGTCCCGGATGCCGCCACCTGCGAGCGCGGGGGCGCGGGGCGCGGGGCGCGGGGGGGATCCAGCACAGGCTCATGGAGCGCGCCGACAGCCCAGGCGGTACCGCGAGGGGGCGACCCCGTACTCGGCGGTGAAGGCCGTGCGCAGCGACTCCGCGGTGCCCAGGCCGCACCGGCGCGCGATCGCGGCGACGGTCAGGTCCGTCGACGCGAGGAGGTGCGCGGCGGCCTCGGCCCGAACCCGGCGGACGTACCGGCCCGGGGTGCGGCCGGTGTGCTCGACGAACAGCCGGGTGAGCTGGCGCGGGCTCACGCCGGCGTGGCCGGCCAGCGCCCCGACGGACAGGTCGGCGTCGAGCCTTGCCGAGACCAGGTCCGCCGCCGCTCGGACGGCGTGGTGGCGGTGCTGGGGTGCGGCGGTGAACATGCTCATCTGGGCCTGGTTCCCCGGTCGCTGGAGGTAGGTCACGAGCGCCCTGGCCACGCGGCGCGCGAGCTCGGGGCCGTGGTCCTCCTCGACGAGGGCCAGGGTGAGGTCCAGCGCGCTGGTCACGCCGGCGGAGGTGTAGACGTTCCCGTCGCGGACGTAGATGGGCGCCGGGTCGACGTGCACCGCCGCATAGTCCCGGGCGAGCTGGTCGGCGAAGTTCCAGTGGGTGGTGACCCGGCGGCCGTCCAGCAGGCCGGCCGCGGCCAGGACGGTGGCGCCGGTGCACACCGACGCGACCCTGCCGCTCAGGGCCGCGAGCCGGCGCACGTGGGTGACGATCAGCGGATCGCCTGCGGCGGCCACGTGCCCGAGCCCTCCGGAGACGACGACCGTGTCCACCGGTGTGGTCCACCGCTGCAAGGAGCCGTGGCCCGCCACCGACAGGCCCGAGTCGCAGGTGATCGGCCGTCCGCCGGGCGTGAGCAGGACGACACGGTACCCGGGGGCGGCGCCCAGCCGGGTGGCCACGTGCAGGGTCGACGTCACGCAGGAGATGTCCAGCAGCTCCGCGCCGGGGTAGCCCACCACCGCGACCAGCCGCTCGCCCATCGGTCACCACCCCGTGCGTGAGAGACGTCCATGCCAAGGATCCGGCCAGCCCCACGGTACCCGGCGGGGGTATCGCAGGTGAACGGAGAAGGCTGATTCCCGCACGGCCCCGCTGCCCTCGATCCGCGGACACCGGGCCACTCGAGCAAGGAGACGACATGGCAATGGACCTGGGCCACCGGACGGCCCCTCACGCGCGGGCGGGCACCACCGCCTGGCGGGCACTCCTTCGTCGCTGGCCGAGCGCACTGGGGCTCGGCGTTGCGACCCTGCTGCTGGCGACCGGAGCGGCGGAGCGCGACACCCTGGCGATCACCGTCACCGCGGCCGCCGTGTGCTACCTCGCCGCGGCCGCGCTCGGCAGGCCGTGGGTCGCCTGGGCAAGCATCGCCGGCGCCTCCCTGGTCCTGGTCGTCGGTGAGCTCGCCGGCCTGCCCTGGTGGGTCGGGCTCGCGCTGACCGGGCTGGCGCTCGTGGTTGTCGGTCTGTGGCGCGGCGCGCCACGTCCGACGCTCGTGCAGGCCGCGGCGCTCCTCGGTTTCGGCGCTCTCGCCGTGGTCGCACTGATCGTCGAGCCACGCGCCGGCCTGGTGCTCGCCGGCCTCACCCTGGCCGGCCACGCGTTCTGGGACGCCATCCACCACCGCCGCGATCAGGTGGTGTCCCGCTCGCTCGCCGAGGCGTGCATGCTGCTGGACGTGCCGCTCGGCCTCGGATGCATCGGCCTGGGCCTCGCGGCCTGACCCTCCTGGGCAGGGTCGCGACGGCGGACGCCGGCCGCGGGCAGCGCGGGGGCCGTCCGGCGGACCGGGCGGCGCGGGACCTTCAGCGGTCGCGCGCCACCCGTCGCTGCGAGACCGTGAAGGTCCCGAAGCAGCCGCAAAGAGACGCCACGGACGGTGACTGCGGTGGTCAGGACGCCACGCGCCATGGACCGAACCGAGGACGGGCCGCCCGCCACGGGCGCGGCCCGTCGCCTCCGATCCGCAGGGCCGCGCCGCCTCGGCGGCACGTGGACTCACGTCCGGCCGGTGGAGCGCATCGGCCCCGGCGACCTCGTGGAGCTGGTCACCGACGTCGGTCCGGTGCCGCTGAACGTCGGCGCCCTCCTCGTCCTCGCCGACACCGACGCCGCGACGGTCGAGGCGGTGCTCGCCCAGCGGCTGGCGTCGCTTCCGCGGCTGCGCCAACGGCTGGCGCAGCCGCCGTGGGGGCTGGGCCGGCCGTACTGGGTGGACGACCCCGGCTTCGACGTCGGCGCCCACCTCTCCCGGGCCCGCTGCCCGGCCCCCGGGGACGACACCGCCCTCCTGGCACTCGCGCTCGACACCGTCACCCGCCCCCTGCCCCGGTCGCGGCCCCTGTGGCGGGGCCTGGTCGTCGAGCTCAGCGGCGGCGGGGTCGCGGTCGTCGTGGTTCTCCACCACGTGCTCGCCGACGGCATCGGCGGCCTGGCCATGCTGGCCCGGCTCGCCGACGGGGTGCCCGCCCCGCCCGGCCGGCACCCCGCACCGCGACCGGCCCCCGGGGTGATCGACCTGCTCGCCGACCGGGCCGCCGAGCTGGTCCGGACGCTGCGGGCGGCGCGCGCGGCCGTGCCGCTGCTGCGGCGGGGCCGGGCCGAGCTGGGGCTCGGCGGCATCCCCGCCCCGCGCTGCTCCCTCAACGCCCCCACCGGCCCGCGGCGCCGGGTGGTCACCGTCGAGGCCGACCTCGCCCCGCTGCGGACCGCGGCGCACCGGTGCGGCGGGACGGTCAACGACGTCCTGCTCGTCGCCACGGGCGGCGCGCTGGCCGACCTCCTGCGGGCCCGCGGCGAGAGGGTGGCCGAGCTCGTGGTCTCGGTCCCGGTCTCCTCGCGGCCCGCGGCCGCCGCGGACGACCTCGGCAACCAGGTCGGGGTCATGCCCGTCCGGGTTCCGGCCACCGGCGACGCGCCGGAGCGCCTCGCGACCGTCGCCGGGCGCACCCGGGCGCAGAAGAGCCGCGTCCGGGGCGCCTCGGCCGCCCTCGTCGGCCCGGCCTTCCGGTTCCTGGCCGCCATGGGCGTGTTCCGGTGGTTCGTCGACCGTCAGCGGCTGGTCAACTCGTTCCTGACCAACATGACCGGGCCCGCCGAGCGGCTCACCCTCGCGGGCGCCCCCGTCCTCCGGCTCGTCCCGATCACCACCACCTCCGGCAACGTCGCCGTCGCCTTCGCGGCCCTCTCCTACGCGGGGCGTCTGTCGGTCACCGTCATCGTCGACCCCGACCTCGTCCCCGACCTGGACGCGCTCGCGACCGGGCTGCGCCGCCAGCTGCACGCGATCACGCGGAGCGTCGGCGCGCGGCCCGGGCGGCTTCCCGGCGACCGGCGCGGGTAACGGCCTCCGAGATCGCGCTGGCAGACTGCCGCCCGTGACCACCGACCGCGCGCCCGCTTCGCCCGACACCGCTGCCGCCGAGCGGATGTGGGCGTCCTACGCCGCCGCCCACCCTGCCGCCGTGCGGGCCTGCCCGGACTACACCGTCGAGCGCTTCGGCGACTCCGCGGAGCTGGCCGACGCACTCCTCGGGCTCGTGATCGACGGCCCGAAGCGGGCCACCGCCGAGCTCGTCGCGGCATTCGCCGCCGCGGGTGAGGCGCTGCCCCGGGTCGGCTCGCACTGGATCGCCTGTGACGGCGCCGGGGCCCCGCGGGTGGTGCTGCGCAGCGTCGAGCTGCGGGTGGGCACGATCGCCACAGCCGACGAGGCGTTCGCCTGGGACGAGGGCGAGGACGACCGGTCCCTCGCCTCGTGGAGCAGGGAGCACCGGCGGTACTGGACCCGTACCTGCGCGGCCATGGGCACGACCTTCTCCGACGACGACGAGATCGTCTTCGAGCGGTTCCAGGTCGTCTGGCCGCCGGAGCTCGCCGACTGACGCGGACCGTGCCGGCCTACCGGGCGTCGCGCCAGGCGAGCCACCGCTCGATCAGCGTGAGGTCGTAGTCGGGGCCGCTCGTCCCCACCGTGAACAGGGACGCCCCGGCGGCCACGAGCTCCTCGCCGACCTCCTCCGGCGGCCGGGAGACGCCCACCGACCGCTCGATCTCCGCGGGGTCGCGACCGACGTCGGCGCAGTGGCCGTCAAGGACGGCGCTCTTGTGCCGCAGCGTCGCGGCGTCGCCGAAGGTGTGCCAGATGGTGGCGTGCTCGGCGGTGTAGCGCAGCGTCTTCTTCTCCCCTCCCCCGCCGACGAGGATCGGGATGTCGCGGGTGGGCGGGGGGTTGAGCCGGTCCCACCGGCGCCGGATGCGCGGCAGCGCCTCGGCGAGGGCGCGCAGGCGGGTGCCCGGCGTGCCGAAGTCGTAGCCGTACTCGTCGTAGTCCTTCTCGAACCAGCCGGCCCCGATGCCGAGGATGAGCCGTCCGCCGCTGATGTGGTCGACCGTGCGGGCCATGTCCGCCAGCAGGTCGGGGTTGCGGTAGCTGTTGCACGTGACCAGCGCGCCGATCTCGACCCGGCTGGTGGCCTCGGCCCAGGCCCCGAGCATGGTCCAGCACTCGAAGTGCTTGCCGTCCGCGTCGCCGCGGAGCGGGAAGAAGTGGTCCCAGGTGAAGACGACGTCCGCCCCGGCGTCCTCCGCGCGGGCGACGACGTCACGGATCTGCGCGTAGTCGGCGTGCTGGGGCTGGACCTGGCACGCGATGCGAACGGGACGGCTCATGCCCCCACGCTAGGTCCGGGGGCGGGTCAGCGCCCGCGCCGGTGCGGCCCGCCGTGCCGGCGCCCCGGTTGCCCCTTGCCCCGCGGCTTCGCGCCGCGGCCCGCCCCGGCGGCGCGGCCCCGGCCGGCACCCCC
>NZ_VUKF01000021.1 GCF_009193185.1 Georgenia thermotolerans
GACGGGGTCCGCCCCGGCTGCGACCGCACCCGCCGTGACCGCGCCCGCCCCGGCCGCGCCCGCCCCGGCCGCGCCCGCCCCGGCCGCGCCCGCCCCGGCCGGTCTCTCCGCCCATGCGCTTCCCCCGGGGCACGTGATCGTCAAGGCCCCGATGCTCGGGACCTTCTACCGCTCGCCGCGCCCCGGCGAGCCGGCCTTCGCCGAGGTCGGCGACATCGTCGAGGCCGACGCGGTGCTCTGCATCATCGAGGTGATGAAGCTGATGAACTCCGTGCCGGCCGGGGTGCGGGGCGAGGTCGCCGCGGTGTTCGCCCGCGACGGGGACCTGGTGGAGTTCGACCAGCCGCTGTACGCGATCCGGGCCGCGTCATGAGCCCGCGGGTCTTCGTGGCCAACCGCGGCGAGATCGCGGTGCGGATCATCGAGGCGTGCCAGCGCCTGGGCCTGGAGACCGTGCTCGGGGTGTCGACGGCGGACCGCGCCACTCTCGGGGCGCGCCGGGCCGACCGGGTGGTCACCCTCGGCGGTCCCCGGCCCACCGACAGCTACCTCAGCATCCCCACGGTCGTGCAGGCGGCCGTCTCCACCGGCTGCGGCCTGCTCCACCCCGGGTACGGGTTCCTCTCCGAACGGGCCGAGCTCGCCGAGGCGTGCGCGGAGAACGGCGTGGTCTTCGTCGGGCCCGGCCCCGAGGCGCTGCGGGCCCTGGGGGACAAGCTGGCCGCCCGGGACCTGGCCGAGTCGGTCGGGGTCCCGGTCTCGCCGGGCGGGCGGGCCCGCGGGCCCGCGGAGGTCGAGCGCCTCGCCGAGCTCATCGGCTACCCCGTCCTGGTCAAGGCCGCCCACGGCGGCGGCGGCCGCGGCATGAAGCGCGTCCACGACCCCGCCGACCTGCACGAGGCCTGGCGGGTCGCCTCCGCCGAGGCGCAGGCGGCCTTCGGCGACGGCACGGTCTTCCTCGAGCGCTTCGTCGAGGACGCCAAGCACGTCGAGGTCCAGGTCCTCGGCGACCGCCACGGCAACGTGGTGCACCTGGGCGAGCGCGAGTGCTCGGTCCAGTTCCGCTACCAGAAGGTGGTCGAGGAGTCCCCCTGCGCCGCCCTGCCGGCGCCCACCCGCGCGCTGCTGCACGCCAGCGCGGTGCGGATCGCGCAGGCCCTGGACTACGTGGGCCTGGGCACCGTGGAGTTCCTCTACGACGTCGACCGCGACGAGCTGGCCTTCCTCGAGGTCAACCCGCGTATCCAGGTCGAGCACCCGGTCACCGAGGCCGTCACCGGCGTGGACCTCGTGCGCGAGCAGCTCCTCGTGGCCATGGGCGAGCCGCTGAGCTTCACCCAGTCCGAGGTGCGGGTCACCGGGCACGCCGTGGAGGCCCGCATCACCGCCCAGGACCCGGAGAACCGGCTCGCCCCCTCGCCCGGCACCGTGCGGCGGTGGCGCCCCTCCGCCGCCGGCGGGCTCCGCCTGGACAGCCACATCTACGAGGGCTACCAGTTCCCGCCCTTCTACGACGCGCTCATGGCCAAGCAGATCGCCTGGGGCCCCGACCGCGCCGCCGCCGTCGACCGCCTGGCCGAGGGGCTCGCGCGCTTCGAGATCGCCGGGCTGACCACCTCCCTGCCGCTGCTGCGCCGCATCGTCGCCGAGCCGGCGTACCGGCAGAACACCGTCACCACCCGCTGGCTGGACCAGCTGCTCACCGCCGCCGGCGCGGCGCCTCAGCCCCAGGAGGTCCGGTGACCGACATCCGCCTCGTCGACGTCTCCCTGCGCGACGGCAACCAGAGCCTGTGGGGTGCCACCGGCGTGACCACCCGCATGGTCGAGGGCGTCACCCCCGACCTCGACCGGGTCGGCTACCGCGCCGTGGAGCTGCTGACCTCCACGCTCATGGCCACCGCGGTGCGCTACCACCGCGAGGACCCCTGGGAGCGCCTGCGCGCCGCCCGCGCCCGGATGCCCCGCACCCCGCTGGGCTTCCTCACCACCGGCAAGCGGTTCATCACCTTCCACCGCACGCCCGACGCCGTCTTCGAGCTCGCCTTCACCCTGCTCGCCCGCAACGGCATCAGCCGGCTGTGGGTCATCGACCCCATGCACGACATGGAGGGCGCCCGGCGCACCGCCGAGATGGCCAAGCGGGTCGGCTTCGAGGAGGTGGTCGGCGGGATCTGCTACACCACCAGCCCGGTCCACACCGACGCCTACTTCGCGGAGAAGATCGCCCAGCTCGACGACGCCGCGGCGGTCGACAGCATCTACCTCAAGGACCCCGCCGGGCTGCTCACCCCCGACCGGGTCCGCACCCTCCTGCCGAGCCTGCACGCGGCCCTGCGCACCAAGAAGCTCGACGAGCTGCACTCCCACAGCACCACCGGGCTGTCGCCGATCACCCTCCTCGAGGCCGCCGACCTGGGCATCTCGACCCTGCACTGCGCCCTGCCGCCGCTGGCCAACGGCAGCTCGCACCCCGAGGCCCAGCGCCTGGTGGCCAACCTCCGCGCCCGCGGCCACACCGTCGACGTCGACCTCGAGGCGATGGCCCGCGCCTCGGCCTACCTGCAGCGGCAGGCGAAGATCAAGAACCTCCCGGTGGGCACCCCCAACGAGTACGACGAGGCCTACTACCGCCACACCATCCCCGGCGGGGTGCAGTCCACCACCCGCCGCCAGCTCGCCGAGATCCGCCGCCCCGAGCTCTTCGACGCCGTCATCGAGGAGTCCGTGCAGGTGCGCGAGGACCTCGGCTGGCCGATCGTCATGACGCCCTTCGCGCAGTACATCGTCACCCAGGCCACCCTCAACGTCATCACCGGGGAGCGGTACAAGCAGATCTCCGAGGAGGTCATCGACCTCCTGCGCGGCGACTTCGGCCCCCTGCCCGGGAAGGTCGACCAGGAGCTGCTGGACCGGGCGCTGAGCACCAAGCGGGGGCAGCAGCCGGTCAACGACGGCGGCGACGTCACCATCGCCGACCTGCGCCGGCGCCTCGGCCGCACGCTCAGCGACGAGGAGCTCCTGCTGCGCGCGGTGATGCCGGCCGAGCAGGTCGACGCCATGTACGCCGCCGCCGGCTCCCCGGCGAACACCCTCAAGCGGCTGCTCGCCGGCGTGGACGACACCTCCGTCACGTCCATCTCCCTCAGCGACGCCACCACCACCTTCAGCCTGACCCGTAACCCCGCCGGAGGTTCGCGATGAGCACCGACCACGGGTCCACGACGGGCACCGACCACCGATCCCCGGCGGGCACCGACCACACCGCGGCGCTGCGCTCCGTCCGCGCCTGGGTGCTCGACGTCGACGGCTGCCTCATGCGCACCGCGCGCCCCGGCGGCGCCGGCGGCACGCCCATGCCCCGCGCCGGCGACCTGGTCGCGGCGCTGCGCCGGGCCGGGCACGCCGTCGTCATCTGCACCAACGCCTCCCAGCGCCCGCCGGCGGAGTACGCGGCGCACCTGCGCGAGCAGGGGATCGACGTCCCCGACGAGGACTTCGTCACCGCCGGCAGCGCCGCCGCCGACCACGTCGCCGCCCACCACCCCGGCGCGCGGGTCCTGCCCGTCGGCGACGTCGGCCTCGCCGGGCCGCTCGCCGCCCGGGGCGTGGAGATCGCCACGCCGGGCGGGCCCCTCGCCGACGTCGTCGTCGTCGGCGCCGCCTCGGAGTACCGCACCGAGGTCATCAACGCGGCCTGCCTGGCCGTCGACGCCGGCGCCGCGCTCTACACCACGGTGGACACCCCGTGGTTCCACGGCGGCGTGGGCCGGTCGGTGACCGTCTCGGCCACCATCGCCCACGCCATCGGCTGGGCCGCCGCCACCTCCCCGCAGGTGCTGGGCAAGCCCTCCGCGTTCCTCGCCGAGACCCTGCTGCGCCGCCTGCCCGGCCCGCCCGGGCGCGTCGCCGTCGTCGGCGACGCCTCCGCCGAGATCCGCCTGGCCCGCGCCATGGGCGCCGTCAGCACGCTGGTGCTCTCCGGCGCCATCACCCCCGAGAAGCTGGCCCCCCTCCGGGGCGCCGACCGCCCCGACGTCGTCCTCGACGACGTCGCCGCGCTGTACGACCTGCTGTCCGAATCCCTTCCGATGACGCAAGGAGCCCCCTCATGACCGACACCGCGCGCCGCTTCGCGTTCTTCGACGAGGCCGAACCCCCCGCCGGGGCGGAGGGCTGGGAGTCGATGTACCCCTACTACCTCGTCCCCTCCGAGGAGACCCGCGAGCACGAGAACGCCCAGTTCTGGTTCGCCGACACCATGCACTGGTCGCGCGGCTGCCACCCGTTCGACAGCATCGGCGCCGAGGCGGTCTACCTCGGGGTCGGCACCTTCAGCACCCGGATCTTCGCCCTGCCCGTCTCCCTGGGCCTGGACGTGCGGGTGGTCAACGGCTACGTCTACATCTCCCCGCTCAACGTCACCGACCCCGCGGAGATCCAGCGCCGCGCCGCCCTCTTCCAGGACCGGGCCGGGTACTACTACGCCAACTGGGACGAGCTGTACGGCAGGTGGAAGACCAAGATGGAGGGCGCCATCGCGTCCCTGCGCACCATCACCTTCCCCCCGCTGCCCGAGTTCGACCCCGCCGAGGTCGTCACCGAGGCCCGCGGGCGGTCCACGGCCCTGGCGATCATCGAGAACTACCACCGCCTCATCGACGAGTTCTTCGCCATCTGGCAGTACCACTTCGAGTTCCTCAACCTCGGCTACGGCGGCTACATCACCTTCTTCCAGTTCTGCAAGAACGCCTTCCCGCTCATCACCGACCAGACCATCTCCCGCATGGTCGCCGGCGTGGAGGTCCTGGCGTTCCGGCCCGACGACGAGCTGCGCAGGCTCGCCGCCCTCGCCGTCGACCTGGGCCTGACCGCCGTCGTCACCGCCGGGACGGCCCCCGAGGAGACCCTCGGCGCCCTGCGCGGCAGCGCCGAGGGCCGGCAGTGGCTCGAGGCCTTCGAGGCCGCCAAGACGCCGTGGTTCAACTACTTCTCCGAGTACGGCTTCACCCACGACCAGCAGACCTGGGCCTCGGACCTGTCCATCCCGCTGCAGGGCATCGCCCGCTACGCGGCGAAGATCGCCGCCGGGGAGGACATCTCCCGCCCGGTCGAGCGGCTGCGCGCCGAGCGCGACGAGATCGTCGCGGAGTACCGGGCGCTGCTGACCGAGGACGAGGCGAAGCAGTTCGACGAGCTCGTCGGCCTGGCCGGCAAGGTGTTCCCCTACATCGAGGAGCACAACATCTACGTCGAGCACTGGGCGCACGACGTGTTCTGGCAGAAGGCCTGGGAGCTGGCCGACCTCCTCGTCGCGGCCGGCTTCTTCGAGCAGCGCGACGACCTGTTCTACCTCAACCGGTTCGAGCTCGACACCGCCCTGTTCGACGTCGTCGACTCCTGGGCCATCGGCGTGCCGGCGCGCGGGAAGCAGCGCTGGCAGAAGGAGATCGCCCGGCGCCGCGGGATCGTCGCCGCACTGCAGGCCGCCCCCGCCCCGCCCGCCTTCGGCATCCCGCCCGAGCAGGTCACCGACCCCTTCGCCGTCATGAACTACGGCGTGACCACCGAGCGGGTGGCCGACTGGCTCGGCTCGGGCGACGGCGGGACGACGACGCTCACCGGCGGGCCCGGCTCGCTCGGCGTCGTCGAGGGCAAGGTCCGGGTGCTCAAGTCCGAGAACGACCTGCCCGAGCTGCAGCCCGGCGAGATCCTCGTGGCCCCCATCACCGCCCCGTCCTGGGCGCCGGCGTTCGCCGTCGCCGCCGGGGTCATCACCGACATCGGCGGGATGATGTGCCACGCCGCCATCGTCTGCCGCGAGTACGGCATCCCCGCCGTCGTCGGCACCGGGTTCGCGACGACGCGGCTCACCACCGGCCAGCGCGTCCGCGTCGACGGCAAGGCCGGCACCGTCACCGTCCTGGACGAGGCCCCGGCCGCGGAGGCCCCGGAGCCCGCCCGCACCACCGAAGAGATCAGCGGCTAAGGAGCCTGACCGATGTACACCCTTCCCTTCACCGACGACGCGTGCCGGGACGTCAGGTCCGTGGGCGGCAAGGCCGCCGGGCTGGCCGACATGGTCGCCGCCGGCCTGCCGGTCGCCCCCGGCTTCGCCCTCGCCGCCGAGGCCTACCGGCACTACCTCGCCCAGCACGGACTGGTCGCCCTGGTCAACGAGGTCCTCGACCGCCTGGGCCGCAGCCGCGACCAGGGCGCCTTCGAGAAGGCCGCGGCCCAGATCGCCGCCCGCCTGCGCACCGCCGAGCTGCCCGACGACGTCGCCGAGCAGGTGCGCACCGCCTACCGGCGCCTGTGCGAGGACATCGGCGTGCCGGACGTGGCCGTCGCGGTGCGCTCGAGCGCGACCGCGGAAGACTCCGTCGGGGCGAGCTTCGCCGGGGAGTTCGAGACCTGGGTCGACGTCGTCGGCGAGGACGCCGTCCTGGCGCACGTGCGCAAGTGCTACGAGAGCGTCTTCTCCGCGCGGGTGATGTCCTACCTGGCGGAGAAGGACATCTCGCCCCACGCCATCGAGATGGCCGTCGTGATCCAGAAGACCGTCCGCGCCCGGGCCGCCGGGGTGATGTTCACCCTCAGCCCCACCAGCGGGGACCGGTCCAAGGTGGCCATCGAGGCCAGCTGGGGCCTCGGGCTCGCCGTCGTCGGCGGGGAGGTCACCCCCGACCGGTTCCTCGTGGACAAGGTGGGCCTGGGCATCGTCGAGCGCACCCCCGGGCGCAAGCTCCTCGAGTACCGCCGCGGCGACGCCGCCGTCCCGGTGCCGGCCGAGCGCCAGGACCTGCCGTGCCTGAGCGACGACGACATCACCGCCCTGGCCCAGCTCGGCAAGCGGCTGGAGCGCCTGCACGGCGCCCCGCAGGACATCGAGTTCGCCCTGGACGAGGAGCTGCCCGCCGGGTCCGACGTCATCCTCCTGCAGTGCCGGCCCGAGACCGTGTGGTCCTCCGTGCCCCGCAAGCCCGCCTTCGACGCCTCCGCCGGGATGATGTCCTGGATCACCGGGAGCATCTCGGGCGCGCCCACCGGCGGCAGCGCCGTGGGACACCAGCACCAGAGCAAGGCGAGCTGATGGCGGTCGCGCCCGGGACGCTGCTGCGCCCGGCCCCGGGCCGGGCCGAGTGGGGCCAGAGCGAGCTGGGCCGGTTCCTGCTCGAGGCGGAGCGGCGCACCGGCGCCCGCTTCGCCGACTACGAGGACGCCTGGCGCTGGTCGGTGGAGGACCTGGAGACCTTCTGGTCCCTGCTGTGGGACCACGTCGGGATCATCGCCCACTCCCCGCCCGCCGCCGTCCTCGAGCGGGAGACCATGCCCGGGGCGCGGTGGTTCCCGGGGGCCACGCTCAACTACGCCGAGCACGTCCTGCGCGCGCTGCGCGAGCGGCCCGAGGCCGTCGTCGTCGTGGCCCGCAGCCAGACCACCGGGTCCCGGGAGTGGACCGCCGCCCGGCTCCTGGCCGAGGTCGGCCGGGTCCAGCAGGGCCTGACCCGGCTCGGCGTCGGCGCGGGGGACCGGATCGCCGCCTACCTGCCCAACGTGCCCGAGACCCTCGCGGTCTACCTCGCCGCGGCGGCGATGGGCGCGGTGTTCTGCGCGGTGCCCCCGGAGATGGGTCCGCGCGGCGTGCTCGACCGGATCGGTCAGCTCGAGCCGGCCGTGCTCCTCGCCGTCGACGGGTACCGGTGGGGGGCGAAGGAGGTCCGGCGGGGCGAGGAGCTCGAGCGCATCCGCGCCGCCCTGCCCGGGGCGACCACCGTGCTGCTGCCCTACCTCGACCCGGCCGCCGCCCCGCCGCCCGGCGCCCTTGCGTACGCCGACCTCACCGCGGTCGACGGGGAGATCACCGTGCGGCCGGTGCCCTTCGACGAGCCGCTGACCGTGCTGTTCTCCTCGGGCACCACCGGCCGGCCCAAGGCCATCGTCCACTCCCACGGCGGGCTGCTCCTCGAGCACTACAAGGCCATCGCCCTGCAGTTCGACCTGGGCCCGGCGGACCGGGCCTTCTGGTTCACCACCACCGGCTGGATGGTCTGGACGCTGTCGGTCTCCTCCCTGCTCACCGGGTGCGGGCTGGTGCTCGTCGACGGCGACCCCTCCTGGCCGGCGCTGGACGGGCAGTGGTCGCAGTGGGCCGTCGCCGCCGAGACCGGCGCCACCTTCCTCGCCACCGGCTCGGCCTACCTCGCCGCCTGCGCCCACGCCGGCCTGCGCCCGGGCGCCACCTGGGACCTGGGCCGCCTGCGCGAGATCAACTGCTCCGGCTCCCCGCTCGCGGCCGACGTCGCCGGGTGGGTCTACGACGCCGTGGGCGACGTGCTGCTCGGCCCGACCTCCGGCGGCACCGACGTGTGCACGGCGTTCGTCGGTGGCAACGCGCTCACCGCCGTGCACGCCGGGGAGATGTCCTGCCGGCCCCTGGGGGTCGCCGCCGACGCGTGGGACGCGCAGGGGCGCCCGGTGCGCGGGGAGCCGGGGGAGCTGGTCGTCACCCGGCCCATGCCCTCGATGCCGGTGTTCTTCTGGGGCGATGACGACCTTGCCCGCTACCGCGCCAGCTACTTCGACGTCTACCCGGGCGTGTGGTGCCACGGCGACTGGCTGGTGCGCACCGAGCGGAACACCTGGGTGATCACCGGGCGCTCGGACGCCACCCTCAACCGCGGCGGCGTGCGCCTGGGCACGGCGGAGTTCTACGCCCTGCTCGACGGCCTGTCCGGCGTGGCGGACAGCATGGTGCTGCACTTCGAGGACGGCACCGGCATGGGCGCGCTCGTGCTGCTGCTCCAGCCGGCGGCCGGCGCCGACCCCGCCGACCTCGAGCGGCGCGTGCGCGCGGCCATCCGCCGCGAGCTCTCCCCGCGGCACGTCCCCGACGTCGTCGTGCTGGTGCCCAGCGTGCCGCGCAACCCGGCCGGCAAGCGCCTGGAGGTTCCGCTCAAGCGCATCGTGCAGGGCGCGGCGGTCGAGGACGTCCTCGACCTGGGGGTGGTGGTCCGCCCCGGCGACGTCGCCGCGGTCGTGGACGCCGTCCGGGACGCCCTCCGGATCTCGGCGGCCGTGCCGGGCTGAGCCGGTCCGTCAGCCCTGCGTGCGGCGAGCGCGCAGGCGGTCCTCGATCGCCTGCGCGCACTCGCGCAGCGCCGCGACGTACCGGCCCATGTCGTCCTCGTGGTAGTGCGCCCGGGGCATGGCGATGGTGATGGCGCCGACCGGGCGGGCGCCGTCGGCGTGCACGCACACCCCCAGCCCCACGACGCCGCGCTCGGTCTCCTCGAAGTTCGTGCCGAACCCCACCCGCCGGGTCTCGGTCAGGTGGCGCTTGAGCTGCGCGAGGGTGGTCAGGGGGCTGGACGGCCACGGCGGCAGCCCGCCCCGGTAGAGCTCCTCGAGGTCGGTCGGGCTCAGCTCGGCCAGCAGCGCCTTGCCACCCGAGGAGCAGAACGCCGGCATCTGGTCGCCCAGGCGCAGCCCGACGCGCAGGTTCTCGACCCCCTCGATGCCGTCGACGAACTGGATGTTGCCGCCGCGCAGGATCATCAGCTGCACCGTCTCGCCGACCTGGGCGTGCAGCGCGCCGAGCGGCTCGCGCGCCGCCTCCCGCAGCCGGCCCAGCGTCAGCGGCTCCTGGGCCGTCTCCCCGAGCGAGGGGCCCGGGCGGTAGCGCCGGTCGCTGCCCTGGGCGGCGAACCCGCGGCGGCTCAGCGCGGTGAGCAGGCGGTGCGCGGTGGACGGCGCGACGTCCAGCCGCTGGGCCGTCTCCTTCACCGACAGGGGCTGGCCCCCGCGCAGCAGCAGGATGAGCTGGAGCGCCTTGTCCACCGACCCGAGCGGGGCCGAGGGCCCGAGCGGGGCTGAGGCGCCGTCGTTCCTCATACGGGAATCATGTCACGACGCGTTCCGTCTCGCGGTGCCTCATGGGGATCCCGGCGACCAGCAACGGAGCGGACCGGGGCACGGCCGACGGGTCGGCCGGGCTCACATCGCCGGCGAGGGCGGCGGGCCCCGGGGCCGGCGGCACGTTCTGGGCGTCGAAGCTCACGGCGGTCCGCCCCGCGACGGTGGTGGTCGCATGATCACGCATCCGTCGGAAGGTCCGGGCCGTCATGCCGACGATCGGGGCCAGATGATCCCCGGCCGGCACGGCCGGCGCGCCCGAATAACCGCCGCCCCGCAACGGGATTTACAAAGTAAACGAGGGCGCGTAGCGTTCCCTTCAGGTCTGGGCAGTCTGGGCCGGACGGGGGCAACACATGCAGAACGAGCCGGGAGCGGTCGCTCTCCTCACGTCCCCCTCGCGCACCCGCCTGGTGCTGAGCGGCGACGCGGACATGACCCTCACCCGCGAGCTGAACGAGGCCATCGCCGAGGCGCTCGAGCTGGGCCTGCCCGTCGACATCGACGTTCGCAACGTCACCTTCATCGACTCCGCGGTGCTCGGCGCGCTCGGCGCGTTCGCCCGGCGGCTCACCGCCCCGCCCCGGCTCATCCAGCCCCCCGAGGTCGTCACCTTCGTCCTGGAGATCACCCGGATGGGCGAGGTGCTCGAGATCCTCGACCACGACCCCGGTTTCCCCGCCGCCCCGCCGGCCGCCCCGGTCGACGCCGCGGTGCCGCCGGTGGATGCCGACACCGCGCGGTAGCAGCCGGCACCGCCCGGCTCCTCCCGTATCGGCTGGTGGGCGTGGGCGAGCAGCTGGGTGCGCCCCCGGCGGCGGGTCGGCTACAGTGCCGGGCATGTCCTCGGTCGTCCGCCTGTGTTGTTGTTGAGCGCCCGCGCTCAACCCTGCCCACCCGCCGACCCGCGCCGCGCCGTCGCCGCGCACCCACCCGAGGACCACACATGAAGTACGCCGAGACCGTCGTCGACCTCGTCGGGAACACCCCGCTCGTCAAGCTCCAGCACGTCACCGGTGACGTGCGCGCCACCGTGCTCGTCAAGCTCGAGTACCTCAACCCCGGCGGGTCCAGCAAGGACCGCATCGCCCGGCGGATCATCGAGGCCGCCGAGGCCGAGGGCAAGCTGGGCCCGGGCGGCACGATCGTCGAGCCCACCTCCGGCAACACCGGCGTCGGGCTCGCGCTCGTCGCCCAGCAGCGCGGCTACCGCTGCGTCTTCGTCGTGCCGGACAAGGTCGGCGAGGACAAGCGCAACGTGCTGCGCGCCTACGGCGCCGAGGTCGTCGTCACCCCGACCTCCGTGGCGCCGGACAGCCCGGAGTCCTACTACAGCGTCTCCGACCGGCTCGCCGCGGAGATCCCCGGGGCGTTCAAGCCCAACCAGTACTTCAACCTCAACGGCCCGCAGAGCCACTACGAGACCACCGGCCCGGAGATCTGGCGCGACACCGAGGGCCGCCTCACCCACTTCGTCGCCGGCGTGGGCACCGGCGGGACCATCAGCGGCACCGGCCGGTACCTCAAGGAGGTCTCCGACGGCGCCGTCCGGGTCGTCGGCGCCGACCCCGTCGGGTCGGTCTACTCCGGCGGCACGGGGCGGCCCTACCTGGTCGAGGGCGTGGGGGAGGACTTCTGGCCCGGCGCCTACGACCCCTCGGTGGTCGACGAGGTCATCGCCGTCTCCGACGCCGACTCCTTCGCCATGACCCGCCGCCTGGCCCAGGAGGAGGGCATCCTCGTGGGCGGCTCGAGCGGCATGGCCGTGGTGGCCGCGCTGCGGGCGGCGCGGGACCTGACGGCGGACGACGTCGTCGTCGTCCTGCTGCCCGACGGCGGCCGCGGCTACATGGCCAAGATCTTCAACGACGACTGGATGCGCTCCTACGGCTTCCACCCCGGCGGCGACGAGCGCACCGTGGCCGACGTGCTCAGCGCCAAGACCGGCCGCCTGCCGGACCTCGTGCACGTCCACCCCGGCGACACCGTGCGCGACGCGATCGACATCTTCACCGAGTACGGCGTCTCCCAGCTGCCCGTGCTGCTCGCCGAGCCGCCGGTGGTCATCGGCGAGGTGGCCGGGTCGGTCAGCGAGAGGGCGCTGGTGGACGAGGTCTTCTCCGGCCGCATCCAGCTCGGCGACCCCGTCGGGCAGGTGAGCGGCCCGCCGCTGCCGCTCATCGGCATCAACGAACCGGTGGGCGTGGCCCGCACCGCGCTCGGCGCGGCCGACGCCCTGCTCGTCACCGACGCCGGCGTGCCGGTCGGTGTGCTCACCCGCCACGACCTGCTGGCCTTCGCCGGCGCCTGAGAGGACCCGTCATGACTGGCTTCAGCACCCGTGCCATCCACGCCGGGCAGGAGTTCGACCCCACCACCGGCGCGGTCATCCCGCCGATCTACCAGACCTCCACGTTCGTCCAGGACGGCATCGGCGGGCTGCGCGGCGGCTACGAGTACAACCGCAGCGCCAACCCCACCCGCGACTCCCTGCAGACCCTGCTCGCCGCGCTCGAGGGCGGGGCGCACGCGTACTCCTTCGCCTCGGGCCTGGCCGCCGAGGACACCCTGCTGCGCGCGCTGCTGGCGCCCGGGGACCACGTCGTGCTCGGCAACGACGTCTACGGCGGCACCTACCGGCTGCTAGACCGGGTGCTGCGCGCCTGGGGCGTGGACCTCACTGCGGTGGAGATGTCCGACGTCGACGCCGTCCGGGCGGCCGTCCGCCCGGAGACGAAGGTGCTGTGGGTGGAGACCCCCAGCAACCCGCTCATGAAGATCACCGACGTCGCCGCCCTGGCCGAGCTCGGCCACGCCGCGGGCCTGACCGTGGTGGTCGACAACACCTTCGCCTCCCCGGCGCTGCAGAACCCGCTGTCCCTCGGCGCCGACGTCGTCGTGCACTCCACGACGAAGTACATCGGCGGCCACTCCGACGTCCTGGGCGGGGCCGTCATCCTCGACGACGACGCCCTCGCCGAGAAGGTGGGCTTCCTCCAGTTCGCCGTCGGCGCGGTCTCGGCGCCGATGGACGCCTGGCTGACGGTGCGGGGCATCAAGACCCTGGCGGTGCGCATGCGCCAGCACAGCGCCAACGCCCAGGCCATCGCCGAGCACCTGGTGGAGCACCCGGCGGTCGAGCGGGTCTACTACCCCGGCCTGCCCCAGCACCCCGGTCACGAGATCGCGGCCCGGCAGATGTCCGGCTTCGGCGGGATGATCTCCCTCGCCCTGGCCGGCGGCCCGCAGGCGGCCCGGGCGCTGGCCGAGGGCACCGAGCTGTTCCAGCTGGCGGAGTCCCTGGGCGGGGTGGAGTCGCTCATCGGCTACCCCGACGCCATGACGCACGCCTCGGTGCGCGGCACGGCGCTGGCGGTGCCGGAGAACGTCGTGCGCCTGTCCGTCGGGATCGAGGACGTCGACGACCTCGTCGCCGACCTCGACGCGGCCCTGGCCCGCCTGTCCGTGCGCGTCTGACGCGACGCCTCTGCACGACCGGACTGCCATTCTGGCCGCGACCAGGATGGCGGTGTGGCTGTGGGTCAGCCCGCCCGGGCCAGCTGCCGGCCCCGCCGGGCGACGGAGAGCTCGACCCGGCAGCGCGCCGCCGGCAGGCTGAGGACGTGCCCGAGCTCGGCACTGACCCGTTCGGCCGCGGCGGCGACGGCGCCCAGGTCCGCCGTCGGCTCGATGGTCGCGTCGATGAGGGCGACGAGCTCGCCCCGGTCGTCGCGCATGCTCCCCGAGGCCGACCGCACGCCCGGGGCCTGCGCGAGGACGTCCGCGGCGGCGGCGACGGCGGCGTCGGGGTCCAGGCGCAGGCCGCCGCGGCCCCCCGCGCCCGGCAGGGCCAGGGTGCCTACGCCGCGGCGGGGGAGGTGGGCGATCAGCCACCACAGGCCCAGCACGATGGCGATGACACCCACGACGCCGGACGTGGGCGCCCACCAGCCCGCCTCCACGGCGGCGCGCAGGGCCAGCAGCCGCAGCACCGGCGGGACCGCCGGCCAGACGAGATAGAGCTTCTGGGCCCACCAGGCGATGGCCGCGAGCCCGCCCAGCAGGAGCGCCAGCCCCAGCAGGAAGGCGACCACGCGGTCGACGGCGAGCACGCCCCGGCTCATGAGCGGCTCCTTCCGGACGGGCCGCGCGCCACGACGGTGACGCGCGGGGCTGGGTCGAGGACGTCGAGCCGCTGGTGCACGGCGTCGAGCACCGCCTGGTCGATGCCGGCGCCGCCGGTGGTGCGCACGGTCGTGCGCACCGTCCGCGTGCGGGCCTTGGAGGAGGCGGTGATGACCCCGCCGACGTCCTCGGCGGCCGCGCTGGCCAGGCGCGCGATGTCGCCCGGGGCGAGGTAGATGCCGGTGCGGGCGCGCACGACGGCCCGCGAACGGACCCGGCGGCGCATGGCCACGTACAGCAGCCACAGCCCGATCAGCGCCGCGACGATCCCGCCCACGAGGAACGCCGTCCCGGGCGCCAGCCCGTCGGCCGCGCCGATGCCCAGCGGGATCCAGGCCGGCCCGCGCACCACGCGGTAGCCGACCAGCGCGTCGCGCAGCACCACCAGCCCGGCGAGGATGAGCAGGACGGCCAGCACCGGGCCGACGACGCCGATCGGGCCGCTGCGTGTGGGCAGGGTCGCGGCCGGCATGGGCTCCCAGTCCCCGGCCCGGGTCCTCGCGGTCGCGCCGGAGTCCTGGGCCCCGGCTCCTCCGGCCCCCGAGGGGCCCGCCGCACCGGCGGTGCCGGGCGCGTCCATCGGTGGCGCGCCCGCACCCGTCCCGTGGCCGGGGTGGGGCGCCGCGGCGTGCTGGGGGCGGTGGGAGGTCATTGGACCCTCCTGAGCTCCTGCGCCGCGGGCGCGACCCGGGCCACGAGCACGTGGACGACGTCGGCGCGCAGCCCGGCGAACCGTTCGAGCTGGTCGGCGACGGCGTCCTGGACCTCGCCCGCCACCCGGGCGGCGGACGCCGGCCACAGCGTCTCGATCTCGACCGAGACCCGGACGTGGTCGCCGGCCACGGTGCAGTCCACCCGGGGATAGGTCCGGCCCAGGGCGCTGCCGATCGCGCCGGTGGTGGACCCCTCCGGCGCGACCCCGTCGACCTGGAGGACCGCCGTGCGCACGATCCGCTCGACGACGCGGTCGGCGACGCGCACCTCCCCGCGCTGCTCAGCCACGGCCGCGGCCGGAGCGGAAGCTCTCGAGGTTGAGCTCGCCGGTGAGGGCGGCGCCGATGAGCCAGCCGACCAGCCCCAGCACGAGGGCGAGGAGGAAGCCGTTGAACCCGCCGACGAGGGCGGCGACGGCGAGCAGCAGGCCCGCGAACAGGCCGGTGACGGAGCCGGACATGGTCACTCCAGGGGGATGGGGGCCGCCAGCGGCACGCCGCCGGCCGGGGGACGTGGCGGTTCGGCGAGGTCGTCGATGAAGACGTGCACGGGCCCGCCGGTGAGGGCGGCGACCGCGCGGTGGATCCGCTCGGCCACCTGGGGCAGCGGCTCGCGCCGGTCCAGCAGGGCGCGTTCGACCACCACGTGCACCTCGACGCCGTCGGGCCGCACGCGGACCCCGGGCACGCGGTGGCCGGGCAGGTAGGTGGCCACCTCGCCGAAGGCCCCGGGGTGCAGGCGGGCCACCCCGGGGACGGCGCGGGTCACCTCGGCGACGGCCACGGCCACCCCGGCCGCCGGCGGGGCCGGTGACGGGGCGGTGCTCACTGGACCCGGGGCTCCTGCTCGGGCTGCTGGCTGTCGTCCTGGGGCAGGTGGATGTCGACGACGTCGATGTTGACCTCCACGACCTCCAGGCCGGTCATCCGCTCGACGGCGTTGATGACGTTGCGGCGGATGCCCTCGGCGAGGTCGGTGATCGCCACGCCGTACTCGGCGACGATGGCCACGTCGATCGCGGCCTGGGTCTCGCCCACCTCGACCTGCACGCCCTGGGACTGGTTGGTGGTGCTGCCCGGGATGCGCTCGCGGATCGCCCCGAAGGCCCGGGCGGTGCCCGAGCCCATCGCGTGGACCCCGTTGATCTCGTGGGTGGCGATGCCGGCGATCTTGCTGACGACGACGTCGGCGATCGTGGTCGTGCCACGGCTCGTGCTCAGGGCGGAGCCGCCCCGGGACGTCTCGCGGGTGCTCACGGCGGCGCCGCCGGAGGTGCCCTGCGTCTGTTCGCTCACAGGAGGTTCCTTTCGCTGGCCGAGTTGCCGACATCTGTCGTGGATGTCACGGTCATCAGTGAGACGCGCATCCCGGCGCGAACCTCACGGCGACGGTGCTGTGAGGTACATCACATTTAGCCGGTGGGTGCGGACGGGGGCCGACATGACGGGCGGAGCGCACGAGGACCTGCCCGACGCGACGCTCGCCCGGCGCGCGGCGCTGCGCGACCGGACGGCGTTCCGGGTGATCGCGGACCGGCACGGCCCGGCGCTGTACCGGTACGCCTACCGCATGCTCGACGACGCCGGGGACACCGAGGACTGCCTGCAGGAGGTGCTCGTGGCGGCGTGGCGGGGGCTGCCCGCCTTCCGCGGCGACGCCGCGCTGCGCACCTGGCTGTTCGCGCTCACCATCAACCAGGTGCGCACCTTCCTGCGTCGCCGGCCCCCGCCCGCCGAGCCGGTGGACGACCTGCCGCTGGCCGCCCCCGAGCGCGCCGGCCCCGAGCACCAGGCCCTGGCGGGCGACCTGCTCGGCGCGCTCGACCGGGCCCTGCGCGAGCTCCCCCTCGCCCAGCGCTCCACCTGGTTGCTCGTCGAGGTGGAGGGGCTGAGCTACGCCGAGGTGGCGGGTGTTCGCGGCACCACCGTGGACGCGGTGCGCGGGCAGCTGCACCGGGCCCGGCGCAGCCTGGAGACAAAGCTGGAGGGCTGGCGATGACCACCGAGAACGCCCTGGACCGGGCCGCCACCACGCTGCGCCAGCACACCGACCGCGGCTGGGTCGCCATCCGGGAGAACCTCTTCGCCCGCGCGCTGGCGGTGTTCCGGCCCTCGGCCCCGGTGCGGGGACGCCACCCCGCGGGGGAGTTCTACGTCGCCGCGGACGTGCTGGTGGCCTGCGTGCGCGACGCGCTGGACGCCGTCACCCGGGCCGGCGCCGTGCGCGTCCACTGCACCACGGACGACCGGCAGGACCTCGAGGCCGTCACCGCCGAGGTGGTGGCCCTGTACGGCACGCCGCTGCTCCCGCTGGCCCAGGACGTGCGGGACCAGGTGGCCACGGCGCTGTCCGCGGCGCTGGGGCTGGCGCCCGAGCGGGTGCGGGAGCTGCCGATCCACGTCGGCATCGCCGACGTCACGGACGATCCGGCGCTGCTGTAACCCCCGCTCCGGTCCCGCCGCTGCTGGAGCCGACACGGCCCGGTCCCGGCGTGCCGTCACCCGGCTCGCTTCCGCCGTGGCCGTGTACCGCGTCATCGCGCGCACCCGCAAGAGGTTCGGGCAAATCGCCGCGAACTGATCGCGTGGCGAGATGCCCCGCCACCCATGTCTCGGCCAGGCGACGCGCCGTGAGGTTCCGGACGCGCCGCCGTACCTTCTTCACTGCCGGGCCAGGTGGCCCGCCGCCGCCGAGGCGCCGCCGAGAGACGAAGGGGGATGTCGTGCACGACGCGCACCGCGCTGACCGTCACCGCGACGTCACCGCCGCCCCGTCCCCGCTCCTGCCCCTCGTGCCGGTCTGTTGTCGAATGCGCCGGCGCGCGGAGTCCCCGGCGGCCTGAGCCGCCCCGGCCATCTCGGCCTGGCCTCCGCGCGGACCGCACCCCGTGCGGGCACCGTCCGACCTGTCGGCCGGTGCCCCCTTGTCCCGCTTTCGACGGGCACCTTCGACGACCGCCCGGCCCAGCCGCGCCGGTGCCCTGGCCACGGGCGATTTCTGCAGGGAGCATCCCATGACCGCCACCCTCACCCACCTTCACGACGAGACGTCCCGGCGGCGGCCCGTGGCCGTGGACGGCGTCTGGCAGGGCGGGCTGCACACCCGCGTCACAGCGCGCCGGTTCGCCCTCCAGATCGACGAGCCGACCACCGCCGGCGGCCAGGACAACGGCGCCGACCCCGTCGAGCACCTCCTCGCCGCCCTGACCGGCGGCGTCACGGTCGACATCCACACCGTCGCCCGCGAGCTGGGCATCCGGATCGGTGCCGTGGACATCCACGCCGACGGCGCCGTGGACGTACGTGGCCCCGGCGTCGCCACCGACGCCGGCAGTCGCCTCGAGCGGGTGAGCCTGCACGTCCTGCTCACCACGCCCGCGCCGGCCGCGACCGTCAAGGAGCTGCGCGCGGCCGTCGGCGCCCGGTCCCTCGTCCTCAACCTCCTCCGGGACGCCGGCGTCAGGGTCGCCGAGACCTGGGAGGCCGTCCCCGCCTGAGCGCCCGCGCCGCCCCGCCCGCTGCCCGAGCCGTCTTCCCCAGGAGCTCACCATGACCACCACCACTCACCCGCCCACCGCGACCGGGGCGCCGACCGTCATCACGCTGTCCGGCAACCCCCGGCCCGGCTCGCGCACCCAGCAGCTCGGCGAGCGGGTGGCGGCCGCCGTCGCCGCCCGCCTGGGCGCCCGCACCGAGCTCGTCGACCTCTCGGCGCTCGCCGGCGACGTGTTCGCGCCCGCGACGCCCGGTCTCGAGCGGGCGCTGGAGACCGCCGCCTCGGCGGCCGTCCTCGTCGTCGCCACCCCTACCTACAAGGCCACCTACACCGGGCTGCTCAAGGCCTTCCTCGACCGGTACGGCGCCGGCGGCCTCGCCGGCGTGGCGGCGGTGCCCGTGCAGGTGGCCGGCAACCCGGTGCACCTCGCCGCCGCGGATCTCCACCTGCGCCCCGTGCTCACCGAGCTGGGTGCCCGGGTGCCCACCCGCCCGGTCCTGGCCACCGAGGCCCAGCTGCCGGACGCCGAGTCGCTCGTGGGGGAGTGGGTCGCGACCGAGGTCGAGGCCCTCGCGACGCTGGCGGAGGTGGCCGCATGAGCGCCGCGAGCGAGAGCTACGCCCTCGACCTCCCCGGCGTCGCCCCGGCGGAGATCAGCGCCGAGCGCTTCAAGACCGTTTTCCGCAACCACCCCGCCGGCGTCGCCGTCATCACCCTGCGCGGCCCCGACGGCCCCGTCGGCTTTACCGCCACCTCGGTGTTCTCCATCTCCGCCGAGCCGCCGCTCCTCGGCTTCTCGGTCGCCGGGACGTCGTCGTCGCTGCCGGCGGTGCGCACCGCCTCCTCCCTGGTCATCAACTTCCTCGCCGCGGACCAGGCCGACCTCGCCACCCGGTTCGCCCGCAAGAACGTCGACCGTTTCGCCGGCGTGGACTGGCTGCCGCTGCCCACGGGCGAGCCGGTGCTGCGCGGCGGCACCGCCTGGGTGCGCGGGCACATCGAGCAGCGCACCCCCGCGGGGGAGAGCCTCCTCGTCGTCGTGCGCGCCGTCCTCGCCGACCACGACGCCGGCCAGGACCCGCTGGTCTACGTCGACCGGGCCTACCACCAGCTCGGGCAGCACAGCCGGCTCGGCTGAGCCCTCCCGCCTTCCGCCTCGGACGCCCGACCACGGCGCCCGAGGCGGTGCCCCACGTCCGATCTCGGAGTCCGCCCCACCACTCGCACCACAGAACCGCACCGCCGACGCACGACTGGAGACCCACGATGAGCAACCCCGACCGGCCGCCACTGATCTTCTCGGCCTTCGTCATGAACACGACGTCGCACATCTACCAGGGCACCTGGCGCCATCCGGACGCCCGCAACCTCGAGCACAACTCCCTGGAGTACTGGGTCGAGCTCGCCAAGCTCCTCGAGGCCGGCACGTTCGACCTGATCTTCTTCGCCGACGTCGTCGGCCTGTACGGCGACTACCGGGGCGACTACCGCAAGTACGTCGAGACGGGCCTGCAGATCCCCGCCAACGACCCCGCGGTCATCGCCTCGGCGCTGGCCTACGCCACCGAGCACCTGGGCATCGCCTTCACCTCGGCGGTGGTGCAGGAGCACCCCTTCAGCTTCGCGCGGAAGATCTCCACGCTCGACCACGCGTCCGGCGGGCGCATCGCCTGGAACGTCGTGACGAGCTACCTCAAGAACGCCTTCGCCAACTTCGGCTACGACGACATCGTCGCCCACGACGCCCGCTACGACTGGGCCGACGAGTACCTCGACGTCGCCTACAAGCTGTGGGAGGGGTCCTGGGACGAGGGGGCGCTCGTCCAGGACAAGGCCGGCCTCCACGCCGACTTCGACAAGGTCCACAAGATCCACCACCTCGGCCGGAACTACAAGGTCGAGGGCCCTCACCTCGTCGCGCCGTCGCCACAGCGCACCCCCCTGATCTTCCAGGCCGGCTCATCGCCCCGGGGGCAGCAGTTCGCCGCCCGGCACGCAGAGGGCATCTTCGTCTCCTCGCCCACGCCCGAGGTGGCACGCCAGCAGATCGAGGCCACCCGACAGCTGGCGGCCGCCCACGGCCGTAGCCCCGAGGACCTGAAGTTCCTGGCCGGGCTGTCCTTCGTCGTCGGATCGACCGAGGAGGAGGCCCGCCGCAGGGCGGCGGACCTGGACGAGAACTGGATCGACTGGGACGGCCACCTCGCCCACTTCGCCGGGAGCCTGGGCATCGACCTCGGCCATCACGACCTGGACGCACCCGTCGGGGAGATCAACGTCGAGACCGTCCAGGGCATCATTCGAGGCCTCGAGCGGGCCCACCCCGGCCGCCCGCTCGTCGTGCGCGACCTCGCCCGGTTCATGGCCAGCGCCAACCGCATCGTCGGCACCCCGGAGCAGATCGCCGACCGGCTCGCGGAGTGGCGCGACGCCGGCGTCGACGGCGTCAACGTCATGAACGTCGTGCGTCCCGGGGACTACGAGGAGTTCATCGAGCACGTGACGCCGGTGCTCCAACGCCGGGGCCTCCAGCGGACCGAGTACGCCGAGGGCACCCTGCGCCGCAAGCTCTTCGGCACCGACCGGCTCAACGACCGTCACCCGGCGGCCCGGTACCGCGGCGCGTTCAACGGGCCGCGCTCGTGGCCGGAGGCGGCGGACCCGCGCGCGGTGGAGGCGGCGCCGGTGGGGCGGTGAGCCGGCGCGGGCCGGAGGGCCTCAGCCCTCCGGCTCGCCCTCCACGGGCGGCGCGCCGGGCGCCGTCGCGGCGAGGTGCTGGGCCCGGCGCTGCAGCACCGCGGTGGCGGCGACGGCCGAGGCCACCAGGCCCACGACGGACAGCCACGGCTTGTTCAGCCGGTAACCGAGCAGCGCGTCCAGCGACCAGCCGCCCGGGCCGGTCAGCGCGAGGGCGGCGGTGGACACGCCGAGCAGCGCGGCGTACTCGTACCCGCCCTCCTGGGCGAAGAACGCCGGGAAGTGGACCGCGGACGCGGCCATCATCGTGCCGGCCGCGGCGGCCCCGGCGACCGGGGTCGCCAGACCGAGGAGCATGAGCGCCCCGCCGCCGGCCTCGCCGAGCCCGGCCGCGACGGCGCTGGGGCCGCCCGGGGTGAAGCCCATCTGCTCGAACGCCGCCCCGGTACCCTGCACGCCCCCGCCGCCGAACCAGCCGAAGAGCTTCTGGGAACCGTGGGCGAGGAGCACCGAGCCGACGCCCGCGCGCAGCACGAACAGCCCGGCGTCCCGCAGGACGGCGGGGGTGGCCTCGGCCGTCGGCGGGGCCTGCGTGGCCCCTCGCGACGCCGCCGCCCGCGCCAGCTCCGCCAGCACCGCGGCCTTCGCCATCGCGGCGAGGTCGGCCCGCCCCCGGCCGCCACGGTGCAGGGCCCTCTTGACCAGGGCCGCCTTGACGATCGTCGCCGGGGGCCCCTTGGCCATCAGGCCCGTCGGCCCCCACCCCAGGGGAGCCGACGGCCGCCCCCTGTAGCCCATCCCCGTGGCGGCGCGTCGCTTCCCTCTGGCCGGTCCCGTCCCGCCGGTCATCCGCTCGCGGGCCATGTGGTGGCGCCCGTCCAGGGCACCCTTGGCCATCGCGGCCATCGGCCACCCGCGCATGTGAGTCATGAGCCGTCGTCCCTTCGTCGTCGAGGGAACCGGCCGCCCAGGCCGCCGGCCGGACACGTCCAGGCTCGCACCAGGCGCGGGGGGCGGGCAAGGCCGCTGTCCGACGCGCGGCTACCGCGCCGTCGTCGTCCGGAAAGCGGGCCCCGGGGACGGTGGCGGATGCGAGCGGGGGCGGCCTCGCTCTCCCGTAGCTGGCCCCGCTCTCCGGTAGCCGGATGGGACAAATCGCACGATCCTGGGTGCCAGCGAGGGGAGGTCCGGCCACCGCCGGGCAGTCAGGGCCGCACACAAGGGCGGGGGAAGCGACGAGGCGCCGCCGTCTCCCGCGGGAAGAGGGAGCACCATGTCCTTCGCCGCACAGCTGGGATCACCCGCGCTGCGCATCGACGCGCGATGGGTCGACCTCGTCATCATCGTCGTCTACTTCGTGTTCGTCATCGGCATCGGCCTGGCGGCCCGGCGGCGGGTGTCCTCCTCGATCGACTTCTTCCTCTCGGGCCGCGCGCTGCCGGCCTGGGTGACGGGGCTGGCGTTCATCTCCGCCAACCTCGGCGCCGTCGAGATCATGGGCATGTCCGCCAACGGCGCCCAGTACGGCATGCCGACGGTGCACTACTTCTGGATCGGCGCGGTCCCGGCCATGCTGTTCCTCGGCATCGTCATGATGCCCTTCTACTACGGCTCCAAGGTGCGCTCGGTGCCGGAGTTCATGCTCCGCCGCTTCGGGATCGGCGCGCACCTGGTGAACTCGCTGAGCTTCGCCCTCGCCCAGCTGCTCATCGCCGGGGTCAACCTGTTCCTCCTCGGCAAGATCCTCAACGCCCTGCTCGGCGTGCCGCTGATCCTGTCCCTGGTGATCGCGGCCGCGATCGTGCTCAGCTACATCACCCTCGGCGGGCTCTCCGCCGCCATCTACAACGAGGTGCTGCAGTTCTTCGTCATCGTCGCCGGGCTGCTGCCGCTCACGCTCGTCGGCCTGCACCGGGTGGGCGGCGTCAACGGCCTGGTCGCCGCGGTGACGGCGGGCCCGGGGGACGGGCAGCAGCTGCACTCCTGGCCGGCCACCGAGCTGACCGGCTTCAGCTCGGACGTGATGTCGGTCATCGGCATCGTCTTCGGCCTCGGCTTCGTCCTCTCCTTCGGCTACTGGACGACGAACTTCGTCGAGGTGCAGCGGGCGATGGCGTCGGACTCGATCACCTCGGCCCGCAAGACGCCCATCATCGGCACCTTCCCGAAGATGTTCGTCCCGTTCATCGTCGTCATCCCCGGCATGATCGCCGCGGTCCTCGTGCCGGCGCTGTCGGAGTACAAGGCCGCCCAGTACGCCGGCACCCCCTCGACCAGCGGGGTGACCTACAACGACTCGATCCTGCTGCTCATGAAGGAGGTCCTGCCCAACGGGCTGCTGGGCCTGGCCATCGCGGGCCTGCTCGCGGCTTTCATGGCCGGCATGGCCGCCAACGTCTCGGCCTTCAACACCGTCTTCACCCAGGACCTGTGGCAGGAGTACGTCGTCAAGGACCGCAGCGACGCCTACTACGTGCGCGCCGGCCGCATCGCCACGATCCTCGCGTGCATCGTCGCGATCTTCACCGCCCTGATCGCGTCGAACTACCAGAACCTCATGGACTACCTGCAGACCCTCTTCGGGTTCTTCAACGCGCCGCTCTTCGCGACGTTCATCCTGGGCATGTTCTGGAAGCGCATGACGCCCGCCGCCGGCTGGTCCGGGCTGGTGCTCGGCACGCTCGCCGCCCTGACGGTCTTCATCCTCCACCAGGCGAACGTCATCACCCTGCCGGGGCAGGGCTCCGCGTTCGTCGCCGCCGGCGCGGCCTTCGTCGTCGACATCATCGTCAGCCTGGTCGTCTCCTCCTTCACCCGGCCCAAGCCGGAGGCGCAGCTCGTCGGGTTCGTCTACTCCCTGACGCCGAAGGAGAACCTGCGCGACGTCGTGTCCGTCCGGCTGCCGTGGTGGCGGCGCCCGGTGCCGCTCGCGGGCGTCTCGCTCGCGATGGTCATCATCCTCAACATCATCTTCGCCTGACGGAGGAGCCGAGCATGCAGAAGGAGAAGCGGAAGATCGGCGCGTTCGACATCCGCAACGTCATCGGGATCCTGCTGGGCTTCTACGGGGTCGTCCTCGTCGTCATGGGGCTCGTCGCCGACCCCGAGTACGCCAAGACCGGCGGCATCAACGCCAACCTCATCGCCGGCATCGCGCTGATCGTCGTCGCGGCGGTCTTCCTCCTGTGGGCCTGGCTGCGCCCGCTGGTGGTGCAGCGGGCGCCGGGCGAGGAGCCGCGCGCGTAGCGCCTCGTCGGCCGCCCTCGGCGCGGCGCCTATGCTTCCTTCGTGCCCCCAGGTCCCACCGTCACCCTGCTCTCCGGCGGCGGCGGCGGCGCCAAGCTCGCCGAGGGGCTCGCGCGGGCGGTCGAGGACCTCACCGTCGTCGCCAACACCGGCGACGACGCCGTCATCTACGGGCTGTCCATCAGCCCCGACCTCGACACCGTCATGTACACCCTCGCGGGGATGATCGATACCGAGAAGGGCTGGGGCGTCGACGGCGACACCTTCGCCACCCTCGGCGCGCTGGGCCGGCTGGGCATGGACACCTGGTTCACCCTGGGCGACCAGGACCTGGCCACCCACGTCCGGCGCACCGCGCTGCTGCGGGCCGGCGCGCGGCTCTCCGAGGTGACGGCGGAGCTCACCGCGGCCCTCGGCGTGCGGGCCCGGCTGCTGCCCATGACCGACGACCGCGTCGCCACCCTGGTCGAGACCGACGCCGGGCTGCTGCCGTTCCAGGAGTACTTCGTCGCCCGCCGCCACCGCGACGCGGTGCGCTCGGTGGTGCTCGACGGCGTCGAGGCGGCGCGCCCCGCCCCCGGCGTGCTCGAGGCGCTGACGGCCGACGTCGTCGTGCTCGGCCCGTCCAACCCCTTCCTCAGCATCGGCCCGATCCTCGCCGTGCCCGGGGTGCGCGAGGCACTCGCCGCCACCCCCGCGCGCCGGGTCGCGGTCAGCCCCATCGTCGCCGGCCAGGCGCTCAAGGGCCCGGCCGCCGCCATGCTCGCCGCGCTGGGCCACGAGGTGTCCGCCCTGGGCGTGGCCCGGCTGTACGAGGGCCTGCTCGACGTCCTCGTCGTCGACGAGGCCGACGCCGCGCTCGCCCCGGCCATCCGCACCCTGGGCATGGACGTCGTGGTCACCCGGACCGTGCTGGGCGGCGCCGAGGACCGCGAGCGGCTCGCGCGCGAGCTGCTCGCCGCGGCGTGACCCCGGACGCCGTGACCGACCGGCCGGGGACCGAGGCCCTGCGCCCGCGGGCGGGCGCCGTCGCCGTCGTCCCGCTGCGCGCGGGCGGGAAGACCCGCCTGGCGGGCGTGCTCGGCGCCGCCGAGCGGGAACGGCTCGTCACCGTGCTGGCCCGGCACGTCGTCACCGCGCTGCTGGCCGAGGTGCCGGTGCTCGTGGTCACCGGCGACCCCGGCTTCGCCGCCCGGGCGCTCGGGCCGGACCCGCGGCTGCGCCTCGTGCCCCAGCCGGCGGACCGGCCCGGCCTCAACGCCGCCGTCGCCCTGGGCCGGGAGGCCGCGGTCGCGGCCGGCGCCGGCCGGGTCCTCGTGGCCCACGCGGACCTGCCGCTGCTGACGCCCGCCGACGTCCGGGCGCTGCTCGCCCCCGCCGCGCCGGTGGTCCTGGCCCCCGACCGCGCCGGGGAGGGCACCAACGCGCTGGTGCTGGACGCCGGCGCGCGCGGCTTCGCGTTCCGCTTCGGCCCGGGCAGCCGCGCCGCGCACGCCGCCGAGGCGGCCCGCCTGGGCCTGGGTGTGCAGCTCGTGCGCCGGCCGGGCACGGCGGCCGACCTCGACACCCCCGAGGACTGGGCCGCGCTGCCCGGCGACGTGCGGGACCGGCTGCGCTCCGCCGTCGTGAGCCTGCGCCGCTAGCTCACCACCGGCCGCGGTGGACGACCTCCGCGGCCGGGCGCCGCGGGCGCGAGGCGGCCGAGCCACGGGCGGGGGCCGGCGCGGGGTGGCCGACCGTGACGGCGCCGACCGGGGCGTGGTCGCCGGGCACGCCGAACTCCGCGCGCAGGGCGTCCACCCGCCCGGGCGGGACGCCGAAGAAGCAGGCGCCCAGCCCCTCGTCGACGGCGGTCTGCAGGAGGAGCAGGGACGCCATGCCGGCGTCCACCCACCAGTAGGGCGCCGCCCAGCGCGCCTCGTCCCGGTCGGTCCAGCCCTTGTCCGGCTCGGCGTAGCGGTCCAAGTAGGCGTTCCTGGAGGTCAGCACGACGACGACCACCGGCGCGGTCCGCATGCCGGTGAGCCAGGCGTCCGGCCGGGCCAGGCGCTCCGGCGGGGTGGCGGCGGCCCAGAAGCGCTCGACGTCGGCGGGCCGGTCGAGCACGAGGAAGGCCCACCCCTGGCTGAAACCGGCGCTGGGGGCGCGGACGGCGTTGCGCAGCAGCCGGTCCACCGCCTCCGGGGCGACGGGGTCGGGGGAGTAGCGGCGCACCATGCGGCGCCGGCGGACGACCTCCTGGAACTCCATGAGGCCGATCATCCCCGCCGCCCCGCACCCGCGGGCCGCACCGCGCCGGGCTCCGGGAAGGGAGGCCCGGGGCGGGAAGGACGGGGTGAGGCGGGAAGGGAAGCCCTGGGCGGGGCTCCGGGGGCCGGCGGCCTCAGGCCACGAGCACCGGGCGCAGCGGCTCGGGCAGCAGGTCGACCATGGCGTCGACGGTCTCGCGGATGTCGAGCGTGTCGTCGGCCAGGGCGGCCTCGACGAGGCCGTAGCAGCCGTACCCGAGGGCGCCGGCGAGGGCGTCGGGGGCCATCGCGAGGTGCTCGCCCCGTGCCGCCGCGGCGAGGAGGGCGGCGTGCGCGGCGGCCGTGAGCCGCTCGCACAGCAGCCGCTGCACCGCCGGGTCGCCGCGCTCGGTGAGGATGTGGCGGTAGACGTGCCGGTTGCCGGCCGCCTGCTCGAGCACGGCGGTGAGCCAGCCGGCGAATCCGCCCTCCGCCGTGATCGCCGGGTCGTCGATGCGCGCGAGCAGCCCGGTCACCAGGCAGCGGCCGAGGTCCGAGACCGTCGCGAAGTGCTTGTAGAACGTGGTGCGGTGCACCCCGGCGGTGCGGCACAGGGTGGAGATGTCGATCTCGGCGACCGGCGTGCTCCCCGCCAGCTCCAGGAGGGCGTGGCGCAGCGCGAGGACGGTGCGGCGGGTGCGGGGGTCGACGTGCTCGGCGTGCATGCCCCCCATCATGGCGTAAACCGAAGGCGGTGTCCGCTAAAGGTGTGATTTGTTTAGACGAATGTCGTCCGGTACCCCGGGGACCGGATCCCTCCAGGGGGCGCCGGGGCCCGGCTACCCTGTTCGCCATGCCGCGCCTGCCGGAGCTGCCGCGCCTGCCCGAGCTCGTCCGCGTCGCCCTCGGGCGCGACTCGGCAGGCGACGGCCCGGACTGGGTGGTCCTCGACCTGCACGGCAGCTATCCCACCCACCGCGCCGCGGGCGGCGTGCAGGCGCTGCTGCAGCGCACCGAGACCTTCGAGGCGCTCGCCGCCCGGCTCGAGCGCCTCGGCGACGCCGGCTGGGTGCGCGGGGTCCTCGTGCGTGTCTCCGGCCTGACGGCGGGGCTGGCGACGTCGTCCGCGATCGGCGGCCTGCTCGGTCGCCTCGTCGGGAAGACCCGGGTGGTCGGGTACCTGCCGCAAGTCTCGATGCGCAGCCTGCTGGTCACCGCGCGCCTCACCGAGGTGGTCGCGCCGGAGTCGGCCGAGGTCGCCGTCCCCGGGTTCGCCGCCGAGCAGACGTTCTTCGGCTCGTTCCTCAGCCGCAAGGGCATCGCGTTCGAGAACCTGCGCATCCGGGAGTACAAGTCGGCGCTGACGCCGTACTCCCAGGACCGCATGGACGAGTACAACCGCGAGCAGCTCACCGCCTACATCGCCTCCGCCGAGGAGAGCTGGCTCGCGGCGGTCGCCGACGCCCGCGGCGCGGACCGGACGACGGCGGGCGGCTGGTTCGACGCCGACTTCACCAGCGCCCGGCAGCTCCTCGACGCGGGGCTGATCACCCGCATCGCCTACGACGACGAGATCGCCACCCCGGTGGAGCAGCACTGGGTGCGCGCCCTCGAGCTCATGCGGCCGCAGCTGTCCGCGCGCAGGCTGACCCGCAAGGCCACCGGGGTCGCCGTCGTGCCGGTCGTGGGGATCATCGTCACGGGGCGGAGCCGCGGCGGCCCGCCGGTGCCGATCCTCGGCGGCCCGCAGGCGGGCGCGGACACCGTCGTCGCCGCGCTGCGACGGGCCCAGCGCGACGACAAGGTCGGCGCGATCGTGCTCTTCGTCGACTCCGGCGGCGGCTCCGCCCTCGCCTCGGACCTCATCGCCCGGGCCGTGGCGACCAGCCCCAAGCCCGTCGTCGCCGTCATGGGCGAGGTCGCCGGCTCGGGCGGGTACTACGTGCTCGCCCCGGCCGCCCACGTCGTCGCCAGCCCGTTCACCCTCACCGGCAGCATCGGCGTGGTGGTCGGCAAGCCGGTGCTCGCCCAGTTCAACGAGCGCCACGGGCTCAACCCCGAGGCGGTGGGCCGGGAGCGGGCGCTGTTCGCCAGCCCCGCCCGCGCCTTCAGCGACGACCAGCGCGCCTGGGCCGAACGCATGATGCGGGAGGTCTACGACCGGTTCGTGGCGCGGGTGGCGGCCGGCCGCGGCCTGAGCCCCGAGCGGGTCGACGAGATCGGCCGGGGCCGCATCTGGAGCGGCCGCGACGCCCTCGAGGTCGGCCTGGTCGACGAGCTCGGGGACCTCGAGGCCGGCCTCGCCGCGGCCCGGCGCCTGGCCGGGCTGCCCGACGACGCGCCGGTGCACACCGTGCGCGCGCCGCTCGCCCTGCCCGGGACGCCGACGTTCGCCGAGCCGGCCGCCCCGCTGGCCGGGCTGTGGCCCTTCGGCCAGGAGCAGGTGCTGACCTGGCTGGACCGGTCGGTCACCATCCGCTGAACGCGGCCCCGCGGGACCGCGCCGACGCCGGGCCGCTCCGCTCCCCGGCCGCTACTCGAAGACGACCGTGCCGTCGGGCTCCAGGCGCCAGCCGGGGTTGTGCGCGATCTCCCAGATCACCCCGTTGGGGTCCTGGACGTGGCCGTGGAAGATGCCGCCGAAGTCGCTCTGCGTCGGCTGCTTGAGCACCGTCCCGCCCGCGGCGACCATCTTCTCCACCGTGGCCCGCACCCGCTCGGGGCTGTCGACGTTGTGGGAGAGCATGAGGCCCGAGACGTCGGTGCCGAGCACGGCGCCGCCGAGGTCCTGGACGAACTTGTCCGCCTGGAACAGCCCGAGCACCAGGCCGGGCGCCACCTGGAAGAAGATGATCTCCTCCGGCACGTCCATGAGCGGCTCCCAGCCCAGCCCGTCCTGGTAGAAGCGGCGCCCGGCGTCGAGATCCTTGGTGGCGACCGTGATGAAGTGGATCCGCTGGCTCATGGTGTGCTCCTCGGCGCGGGTCGGGTCCTTCCATCATCGCCGAGGCGGCCGGGTCGGGGGCGGCTTGCGGCGTCGTCGTTCCCGACGGCGGGAGCGACGGTCCCGTGCGCGGGTGTCCCGGCGGCGGGCGCGCCCGCCCGGTGGCAGACTGCTCGCGCCACGCACCACCGGGAGGGCGTCATGTCGAACGTCGACCGCCGCCAGCTCGGACACACCGGCGGCCCCATGGAGGACGAGCTCGAGGAGGCCTTCGACCGGCAGCTGGGCGAGGGGGTGCAGCGGCTGCACCGCCCGTGGCGGGAGATCCTGGTGACGGGATTCTTCGGCGGCACCGAGGTCGCCATCGGGATCCTGGCGTTCCTGCTCGTGCTCGAGCAGACCGACAGCCACCTGCTCGCCGGGCTGGCGTTCTCGATCGGCTTCCTCGCCCTGCTCCTCGGCCACAGCGAGCTGTTCACCGAGGGCTTTCTCATCCCGGTGCTCACGGTGGCCGCCCGCCGGGCGAGCTGGGCGCAGATGCTCAAGCTGTGGGGCGGGACCCTGGCGGCCAACCTCGTGGGCGGCTGGCTCATGATGTGGCTGATCGTCGCCGGTTTCCCCAGCCTGGCGGCGCCCCTGGTGGGGTCGGGCAGCCACTTCGCCATGGCCCCGCTGTCGGTCCAGTCGCTCAGCCTCGCCGTCCTCGCGGGTGCGGTCATCACGCTCATGACGCGGATGCAGCACGGCACCGACTCCATGCCGGCGAAGATCGCCGCGGCCGTCGCGGCGGCCTTCCTGCTCGCCGGCGGGCAGCTCTTCCACTCCGTCCTCGACTCGCTGCTCATCTTCGGTGCCCTGCACACCGGCGAGGCGGGGTTCGGCTACGGCCAGTGGGCCCAGTGGTTCGCCTACACGGTGGTCGGCAACGTCGTCGGCGGGCTGGGGCTGGTCACCCTGCTGCGGCTGGTGCGCAGCAAGGAAAGGCTGCAGATGGAGTGGTCCAGCGTGCGTGGCGAGCAGGAGCAGCGGGGCGAGCCGGGCAGCTGATGCAGGAACGGCGGGGCGAGCCGGCGAGCTGGCGCCGTCGGCCGACCGGCCCCGCCGGCGTCAGGCCAGCTGGTCGAGGTAGACCCCGCCGCTGACCGTGGTGGCCCGGACCGCGACGAAGTCCTGACCCTCGGCGGGCCGGCCGGCGCCCTCGAGGGTGGAGACCACCTTGCCGCTGACGCTGCTGACGTCGGTCCACACCGGGATGCCGCGCGGGACGCCGACCCGGACGTCGCCGGAGACGGCCTTGGCCCGGACCTCGCCGCGGCGCACGGCAGCGACGGTGATGTCGCCGGACGCGGTCGTCAGCCGGGCGTCGGAGCGGGCGTCGCGCAGCTGGATCTCGCCGGAGGCGGTGCGCGCGACGACGTCGCCGTCCGTCTGGCCCAGGACGACGTCGCCCGAGGCGGTACTGATGCTGACGCTGCCGCCGGCGTGCTCGACCCGGACGTCGCCCGAGCCCGACCGCACCCGCAGGTCGCCGAGCGCCGCGCCGATGGCCACCTCCCCGGAGCCGCTCTCGACGACGGCGGCGCCGCGCAGCTCGGCGAGGCGGACGTCCCCGGAGCCCGTGCGCACCCGGGTCTGGCCGAGCGAGCCGGTCGTGAGCAGGTCGCCGGAGCCGAGCTTGCTGGCCAGCGTGCTGCCCGCGGGCAGGTCCACGGTCACCGCGAGGTCGCGGAACGTGCCGAGGAAGTCCATCCAGCGCCGGGGCGCGAGGATGGTGACCTGGTCGCCGTGGTGGTCCACGCTCACCTGGTCGGCGTCGCGGCCCTCGACGGTCACCGTGGTCTCGGTGACCTCGCCGGCGCGGACGGTGAGGCGGCCGGCGCCGAGCTCGACGTAGAGCTCGACGGGGCGGGGGGTGGGGAACGCCTGGTGCATGGTGTCTCCTTCTCGCCGGCCGGTCGGCCGGGTGGTGGGGTCAGACCCAGCCGGTCATGCGGCGCCCGCGCTGGCGGGGCCCCGTGCCGGAGAGGTCGATGTCGATGACGCGCTCGCGGGTGGCGGCGCGCAGCGCGCCGACGATCCAGCTGTTGAGGGAGCGGCCGCTGCGCGCGGCGAGCTCCTCGGCGCGCGCCTTGACCGACTCGGGGATGCGCACGGTGATCCGGGCGAGGGTCTCGCCGCCGTCGTCCTCGTCCTCCGGCGGCAGCGGCGC
The DNA here is from genome assembly GCF_009193185.1 of Georgenia thermotolerans. GTDB lineage: Bacteria > Actinomycetota > Actinomycetes > Actinomycetales > Actinomycetaceae > Georgenia > Georgenia thermotolerans. The sequence goes on from NZ_VUKF01000021.1 coordinate 31,633, forward strand.
GGCGGCCGGTGCCGCCGGGACGTCGACGACGAGCTCGGGCTCCCGGCCGCGCAGCCGGACCTCCACGGCGCCGGCCGGCAGCTCGCTGGTGATCTCCGCGGCGGCCTGGGAGAGGGCGTCCATGAGCGCGAGGCGCACCGCCGGCTCCAGCGCGGGCAGGAGCCGCTCGGCGGCGGCGCGGGTCTCCGCGCCGCCGGCCTCGGCCGTGGTGAGCAGGTCCTGACGGAGGCTCTCGACGTACGGCGTGATGTCCATGGGCATCACTATGACGTCATAGTGACATCACGTCAAGCGGGAGCGGTGGGCAGGTCGGCGACACGCCTGGCGGCGTCGTGGGTGCGGCGGCGCGGACGGCGGGCGGTGCCAGGGTGTTACGCCGGCGCCGGTGCCGGACATCTCCAGGGCGTGAGGCCGATACCGGACGAAGGATGTGACACGGGTGCCGAACGACAGACAGCTGCGGTTCCGAGATCTCTACGCGCGGACCCGTGACGACGTCCTGCGGTTCGCCAAGCGGCGGGTCCACCCCTCCCACGCCGAGGACGTCGTGGCGGAGGTCTACCTCGTCGCCTGGCGCAGGCTCGAGGACGCCCCGCGCCTCGCGGGCCCGCAGCGCGCGTGGCTGTTCGGCATCGCCCGCCGGTGCCTCCTCAACGCCTACCGCGCCGACGGACGCCGCGCGGCCCTCGCCGTCCGGCTGGCCGCCGCCGGCGAGGTCGCGCACGCGGTGGCCGCGGATCACGACGGGGTGCACCAGCGGATCGACCTGGCCCGGGCCTGGCGCCGGCTCGGCGCCGAGGACCAGGAGGTCCTCGCGCTGACCGTCTTCGACGACCTGACCTCGACCGAGGCCGCCCAGGTGCTCGGCATCACCCCGCCCGCCTACCGGGTGCGGCTCATGCGGGCGCGCCGCCGGCTGCGCCAGCACCTCGACCACCCCGCCCAGCCCACCGACGACATCGCCGACCCGGCCCCGACGGCCCGCGCCGGCGGGGCGATCGCGCCCCGAGCGAAGGAGACCACGCCATGACCGCCACCGACGCCGCGCTGCGCACCCTCGACGCCGGCGGGCCGACCAGCCCGGCCGAGCGTGCCCGGCTCGACGCCCGGATCGAGCGCATGCTCGCCGCCGAGCCCGTCCCCGTCCTCGCCGCACCGGCGCCCGCCCGGCCGGGCCGGCGTCCCCGACGCGTCCTGGCGCTCGTCGGCGCGGCCGCCGCGATCGCCGTCGGCTTCGTCCTCGTGCCGGGGCCGGGTGACCGCCACGCCGCCTGGGCGACGTGGACGCCGACGCCGTCCGCGGCCGCGGCCTCCGAGGTCGCCGCGGTGGTCGAGGAGTGCCGCGCCCGGGTGGACCGCCACGGCCCGGCCACCTTCGACGCCGCCGCGGCGACGGTGGTGCTGTCCGAGCGGCGCGGGGACGTTCTCGCCGTCATCCTGCGGGACCCCGCCCGCGACCTGTCGGCCCAGTGCCTGGCGGACGCGCCGGCGGGCACGGGAGCCGCCGACCTGCTCGAGTGGGGCGTGGCGGGCAGCGAGGGCCCGCCCGCCCTCGCCCCGGCGCGGGGGTTCCTGGAGGGGTCGATGGCCCAGTTCGGCGGCGACGAGCCGGTCTCCCTCACCGACGGCGCCGTCGGGCAGGACGTGGTCGGGCTGACCATCCACGCCGGAGGCCGCCGCGTGGAGGCCACCGTCCAGGACGGGCGGTACACCGCGTGGTGGCCGGGCCGCATCTTCGCGGACGAGGACGCCGGTCCCAGCGGCGCGGGCGGCCCCCGGCCGGACTTCACCGTCGATGTGACGCTCCGCGACGGCACCGTCATCCGCGACGCCCCGCCCTCGCGCCCGATCTGGCGGTAGGGGCGACGGCTGCGGCCCGCCGGCAGCGGTGTCGTCCGGATGCCCCCACGACCGCCGCCCGGCGGTGTCGGGGCTCGACCCGGGTCCGCCGCCGGCCGTACTTTGCCCGCAGCTCGGCAGGCCTCGCGCGCTGCCGAGCTGTGCGCTCCGCGGGCGTAACGGGGCGGCCGTGGGGCGCACCCTGCTATACCTGCCGCGTGCCCGCCGCGTCCCCGCAACTGCCACCCGGCCCGGCCCGCCCGCCGGCATGACCGCCGCCCTGCTCGCCGGCGTCGCCGCCGGGTACGCCATCGCGATCCCGGTCGGCGCCATCGCGGCCTACCTGCTCACCCTCGGCGCTCAGCAGGGCTGGCGCACCGCGGCCGGGGGCGGACTGGGCGCGGCACTCGTCGACGGGCTCTACGCGGCGGTCGCCGTCTTCGTGGGCGCCCTCGTCGCGCCGGCCATCGCCACCGTCGCCGAGCCGCTGCGCTGGGGCTCCGCCGTGGTGCTCGTGGGGCTCGCACTCTGGCTGCTGCGGCCGGCGAGGCCCGACGGCCCGGCCGCGGCCGTCACACGGACGTCGCCGGGCCGGGCGTTCGCCACGGTCTTCGCGCTCACGCTGGTCAACCCCGCCACGGTGATCTACTTCGCCGCGCTCGTGGCGGGCTCGACGATCAGCGCCACGGCGGGGGCGGCCGAGCGGGCGGTCTTCGTGCTCGGCGCGCTGGCGGCCTCCGCGAGCTGGCAGCTGCTGCTGGCCGGCGCCGGCGCGACGCTCGGGCGGTTCCTCTCCGGGCCCCGCGGCCGGCGCTGGACGGCGGTGCTCGGCGGCACCGCCGTCCTGCTGCTGGCCCTCCGCACCGCGCTCGGAGCCTAGGAAGGCATCGCCGCCGGTGAGCGAGTGCTGCAACGGAGGCAGGAAGACCCGGGGGCTTCGAGTGCCGGCAGTACCCCCGACGTGTGCCGACGCGGGCTTGAGCTCGTCACAGCCCGACGCCGAACACCAGCGGCACGATCGTGTAGAGCGCCACGATGATGACCGCGAGCGAGATGACGTTGAGCCACACGCCGGCTCGAACCATCTGCTTGATGGTCACCTCCCCGGAGCCGAAGGCCACCGCGTTCGACGGCGTCGCGACGGGGAGCATGTAGGCCGAGCACACGGCCAGGGTGACCGTGATGGTCATCAGCAGCGGATCCAGGCCGATCCCGACCGCGATGGCGCCGAAGATGGGGAAGAAGGCGGCGGCGGTGGCGGTGTTGGAGGTCAGTTCCGTCAGGGCCAGGCCGACGACGGCCACGGCCAGGATGATGACGACGGGCGGCAGCCCGGCCAGGCCGCCGACCTCGTTCCCGATCCACTGGGAGAAACCGGTCGCAGAGAACATGGCCGAGAGGGACAGGCCGCCGCCGAAGAGCAGCAGCAGGCCCCAGGGGATCTCCTTGGCCGCGGACCAGCGCAGCAGCGGGGTGCCGGCCGGGTCCACCGAACGCTTCTCGGCGGGGACGAGGAAGCAGGCGATGGCGGCGGCCATGGCCACCTGGGTGTCCGAGATGGTGCCGAGGAACGGCAACGCGGAGGCGACCGCCGGGATATCGGCGATGAAGGGCACGAAGACCCAGAAGAAGATGGCCAGCAGGAAGATGGTGGCCACGCGGCGTTCGGGGGTCGTCATCCGGCCGAGGTTGGCCAGCTCCTGACGGATCATCTCCGCTCCGCCCGGGATCCGATCCACCTCGGGCCGAAAGACCAGGCGGGTCAGCACGAGCCAGGCGATGATGAGCATGACCACGGCCCACGGCACGCCCACCAGCATCCAGCGGCCGAACTCCATGTCGAAGCCGTGGGCCTCGCCCAGATAGGCCTTCATCAACGCCATGGGCGGCTGGCCGATGAGCGTGGCGGTCGAACCGATGGTCACGCCGTAGGCGACGCCGAGCAGCATCGACGCGGCGAACTTCGCACCGCCGGCCCGGCTGTCCACCCGGCGCACCAGGCGCAGGATGGACACCGCGATCGGCACCATGATGACGGCGGTAGCCGTGTTGGACACCCACGCCGAGATGAAGGCCGAAGCGGCCATGAGCCCGAGCACGATCTGCGTCGGGCGGGTGCCCACGGCGCGGATGGTCACCATGGCCACGCGAAGGTGCAGGTTGGACTTCTCCGTGGCGAGGCCCAGGATCACGCCGCCCATCACGAGGAAGACGACGGAGTCGGCGTAGGGGGCGGCGACCTCACCCATCGTGCCCATGCCGAACAGCGGGAACAGCACCAGCGGCAGCAGGGAGGTGACCGGGATCGGGGCAGCCTCCGTCATCCACCAGATCGCCATCCACAACGCGCAGCCCGCGACGGCCCTACCTTCGAAAGGCAGCGAGTCCGGCAGGACGAGGCCCAGGATCAGGCCGGCCGCCGGCCCGAGGGCGAGCAGCGCCCAGTTGCGCTTCGTGCCGCCGTCGAACGAGTCGGTACCCGTCTGTGGGGCGGGGGAGGCGTCGGGAGCCGGAAGCGTGGCCGCGGCGGACAGGCCTTTGTCCGGGGCAGGCGACTGGGGTGACATGGATATCCCTCGGAATGGTTGGTGGGGTCTCGGCAGTCCGGCGCGCTGGCCGACCTGCCGGTCGGCGCGGGGCCCGCGCCGTTGCTTCAGTGGCGCGCTCCACACTAGGGCGCGCGACCTAGAGGTTGAAGTACATATTGGACGCCGATTGATATGTTCATCGTCTTATTGGGGCTCGAACTGGTCTTTCCCTCGCGACCGAGAGGCTCCCTAGGGTGACCTGCGACGAAAGGGAGGCGGCGTGGACATCCGACAGCTGCGGTACTTCGTGGCCGTGGCCGAGGAGCGCCATTTCGGTCGTGCCGCCGAGCGCCTGCACATGGCGCAGCCGCCCCTGTCCCAGCAGATCAAGCAGCTGGAGGCCTCGCTCGACACCACCTTGCTCGAGCGCACCACCCGCAAGGTCGAGCTGACCGAGGCGGGCCGGCTGATGCTCGAGCGCGCCCGGCGGGTCCTGGCCGACCTGGACGCGTTGGCCCACGACGTGCGCGAGGTCGGCCGTGGCGCGGCCGGCGTGCTGCGCGTGGGCTTCGCCGGCTCGGCCACCTACCGGCTCATGCCCTCCCTCGTCCAGGTGGCCCGCGCCGAGCTTCCCGGTGTGCAGCTGCAGGTCCAGGGGGAGCTGCTGACCCCGGACATGGAACGGGCCCTGCTGGACAACCGTTTGGACGTGGCCGTGCTGCGTCCTCCGGTCCAGTCCCGCCAGGTCCACATGGAGGTCTTGGAGGAGGAGCGCCTGTTGGCCGCCGTGCCTCCCGGGCACCGATTGGCTCCGGCCACCGGCGACGTGTCCCTGTCCGAGCTGGCTGAGGAGGACTTCATCTTCTACCCGCCCACCTCGGCCATCGCCACCATCACGCGCGAGGCTTGTCGCCAGGCCGGTTTCCGGCCGCGCATCGTGCAGGAGGCCGGCGAGACGTCCACGCTGCTGGCCTTCGTCGGAGCCGGGATGGGCGTCGCGCTCGTGCCGGAGGGTGCCCGGTGGGCCGGCCCGCACGGGGTGGCCTACCGCCCGGTGACCGCCACGCCCGCCGTGGAGCTCGCCGTGGCCTGGTCGGCCGACCGGCGGACCGCCTTCGTGCCGGCCTTCCTGGAGCTGGCCCGCCGCGCGTCGGCCACTCTCGCCAGTCCGGAGCCGAAACAGAGCGTCGAACCCGGTTCTTGCCGTTCGGCCAGCACCACCAGCCCCACCGACACGACCACCCCTGCTGAGGAACGCCCGTGAAGATCGAGCGGATCGAGACGATCCCCTACGCCATCCCGTACTCCCATCCGTTGGCGTTCGCCTCCGGTGCCGTGCACACGGCCAGCCATGTCCTGGTGCGCATCCACACCGACGAGGGGGTCACCGGTGTCGCCGACGCCCCGCCACGGCCGTACACCTACGGGGAGACCCAGGCCTCGATCAAAACCGTGATCGACGAGGTGTTCGCCCCGCAGGTGGTGGGCCTCGACCCGTTCGACAGGGAGAAGATCCACGGGGTGATGCGCCGCACCATCCACAACCAGGTGGCCAAGGGCGCCATGGACATCGCCCTGTGGGATCTCGCCGGCAAGGCCTTGGGGATGCCCGTGCACAAGCTGCTCGGCGGCTGGACGGACTCGATGCGCGTCAGTCACATGCTCGGTTTCCGGCCCGCCCCGGAGCTGCTGGAGGAGGCGCGCCGCTTCGGCGAGGAGTACGGCATCACCACCTTCAAGCTCAAGGTCGGCCGCAGACCGCTGGACCTGGACGTCGAGGCGTGCCATGTGCTCCGCGAGGGCCTGGGCGACGGGGTGGAGATCTACCTGGACGCCAACCGCGGATGGACCGCCAACGAGGCGCTGGAGGTGTTGCGCCGCACCGAGGGCTTGGGCTTGACCCTTCTCGAGGAGCCCTGCGACGCCAAGGAGGCGATGAGCCGCCGCCGGCTGGTGGAGAAGTCGCCGATCCCGGTGGTCGGGGATGAGTCCGTGCCGACCGCCGGCGACGTCTCACGAGAACTGCTCTCGGGTGGCTGCAACGCCGTGTGCATCAAGACCGCTCGCTCCGGCTTCACCGAGGCCACCGAGATCCTGGGCTTGTGCACCGGTCTGGGAGTGGACGTGACCATGGGCAACCAGATCGACACCCAGGTCGGCTCACTGGCCACCGTCACCTTCGGTGCCGCGCATCAAGCCAGCTCGCGGCGGGCCGGCGAGCTGTCCAACTTCCTGGACATGGCCGATGACCTGATCGCCGAACCGATCCGGATCCAGGACGGGCGGATCACCGTCCGCGACCTGCCGGGCGTCGGCGCGGACATCGACGAGGAGAAGCTCGAGAAGTACCGCGGCGACCGCTGAACGGGAACTCCCGCAGTGCGCCGGGCCGGACGGCACGGGTTCCCGTCCTGCGGCCAGTCACCAGAAGCACAACCTTGAGGACGGAGAAGAATGCTCTACCTGGTCCGGATGGACGTCAACATCCCCGCCGACATGCCCGCCGAGGAGCTCGCCCGGCTCCAGGCCGCCGAGAGGGAGTACTCCCAGTCCCTGCAGCTCGACGGCCGCTTCAAGCACCTCTGGCGGGTGGCCGGGGAGTACGCGAACTACTCCGTCTTCGAGGTCTCCGGCAACGACGAGCTGCATGAGCTGCTCTCCGGACTTCCGATGTTCAGGTACATCACCGCCCACGTCACGCCCCTGGCGACGCATCCCAACGCCGTCCAGCGCTGACCTGACCGCGGCCCGGATCGGCCACAGCCCGGGCAGGGCCTCTCACGAGCCGGGTGCGTGCGGACTACCGCGTCCGCTGCGCGTGCCGGCGGTCCGCGGCCTCGCGGCGTTCCGCGCCCTCCTCGCGGGCGGCGCCCTCGCGCCGCTCCAGCTCCTCCTGGGCGATCCGCTCGTTGCGGCGGGCCACCAGCAGCTCGGGCAGCTCGCGGGCCAGCTCGTACCCGTCGCGGCCCTTGACCGTGGGCACGCCGTGCTCGGCGTTGGCGCTGCGGCGCGGGTTCGGCTCCTCGATCGCCTCGGGCGTGCCGTGGGAGAGTACCTGCTCAGCGGGGGAGAGCTCACGGATGGCGATGGCCGACACGTGCCGCGGGTGCTCGCGAGCGACGTCGTCATAGATCATCGGGTCGTGCTGGCCGTCGTCGCCCACGAGCAGCCACCGGATCTGCGGGAACGTGATCATGAGGTTGCGCAGCTGGGTGCGCTTGTGCTCGATGCCGGAGCGGAACCACCCGGTGTTGGTCGGCCCCCAGTCGGTCATGAGCATGGGTCCGTCGGGGTAGCCGTGCTGGCGCATGAACCCGCGCAGCGTGGGCACCACGTTCCACGCGCCGGTGGACAGGTAGAACACCGGCGCGGTGGGCGCATCCTGCAGCACCGTGCGGTAGAGCTCGGCCATGCCGGGCACCGCCTTGCGTGCGTTGGTGTGCCGCACGAACGTGTTCCACGCCGCCAGCAGGGCGCGCGGAAGCATGGTCACCATGATCGTGTCGTCCACGTCCGAGACGATCCCGGCGCGCACGTCCGGGTCGACGACGAGCACCCGCGCCGTGGCCGGCTCGGCCGCGCGGGCCTCGATGGTCACGTCGTGCCAGCCCGGGGAGAGCCCGTGGTCGCGGACGATGACGTCGATGTACCCGCCGCGGTCGGTCGTGGTGTGCACCTCCTGGTCCCCGGCGCGCACGACGACGGGCAGGTAGCCGACCTGGGCGGTGAAGAACGCCCGCCAGCCGCGCTTCGCCTCGCCGGCGACGTTGATCGGCCCGACCGGGGTGATCTCGTCGTCGGGCGGGGTGCTGGGGTCGGCCATGAGGACCCGGCCGAGCACGTGGACGCTGTGGACCGAGCCGTACCCGGTCAGCCCGATGGTGCGCGGCCGCCAGCCCTTCTTGCGCAGGTAGCGCACGCTGCGGCGGTTGATCGCGTCGTCGAGCGCGAGGCCGATCCGAGACAGTGCCACGGCTGACACCCTAGACGGCGCCGTGGCGGCGGGCTCGGGCGGCCGCCCGCGCCGCCGGTCGGCGCGTCGCGGTCGCGGCCGGGCACGGCAGGGGCCGGGCGCCCGTCACGGATCGCCCGGCCCCGTCGTCGCGCCTCAGAGCGTGCCCTCGCGGCCGTGGATGCGGCGGTCGTCGTGCCGCTCGACGTACTCGGTGTGCGTGGTGTTGGTGCGCTGCCGGTTCATGATCAGCGCGACGACCAGGGCGATGAGGCCCGCCGCCATGCAGATGTAGCCGACCATCGTCAGGTCGACGCCGCCGATGCCGTCGGACACCGCGAACGCCAGGATCGCCCCGACGACGATCAGGAAGATGCCGCCTCCGATTCCCATGCGCCGTTCCTTCCCTCGGGACCCGCGCGTGCAGGTCGGTGCGGTCAGTGTGGTGGCGGACGGAGCCCTCCGCATCCGGAGGGGCCGGAGGCGGTCCGCAACCTCAGGGGCGGTCGGGGCCTCTACCGCTCGCCGTGGTCCGCTACTTCTCGCCGTGGTCGTAGAACCCCTTGCCGCTCTTGACGCCCAGCTCGCCGCGCTCGAGGTAGGAGTCGAGCACCTTGATGGTCTTGTCCGACAGGGCCGGGTTCTCCGCGATGTAGTGCAGCTCGATGTCCTTGACGACGTCCAGGCCGACGCGGTCCATGAGCTCGAAGGGGCCGAAGGCGGTGCCCCAGTTGATCTTCCACATCGCGTCGATGTCCTGCGGGGTGGAGACCCCGTCGGCCACGACGGACAGGCACTCGCGCTTGATGGCCGCCCAGATGCGGTTGAAGATGAAGCCCGTCGACTTCTCGTGCGCGACGAACGGGTGGATGCCGTGCGGCGGCAGCACCTGCTGGAGCAGGTCGAGCACCGCCGGGTCGGTGCGGCCCGAGCTCATGAGGTCGGCCGCGTTCATCACCGGCGGCTGGTAGAAGTGCAGGTTGACCACCCGCTCGGGGTGGGCGACGTCGTCGATGAAGTCCCCGCTCGCGTAGGACGAGGAGTTCGAGGCCAGGATCGCGTCCGGCGCGGCGACGCGGTCCAGCTCGGCGAAGATCTCGCGCTTGAGGTCGAGCTTCTCCGGCACCGCCTCGACCACCAGCCACGCGTCCGCGACGGCGGCCGCGAGGTCGTCGGTGAGCTCGACCGTCCCCGGCCTGCCGCCGTCGACGGTCTCGACCACCCGCGGCAGCTGCTCCTCGACGAAGGCCTTGGCCGCGTCCCGCGCGTCGGCGGAGAGGTCGTAGATGCGGACCAGGCCCCCGCGGTCGGCCAGCATGAGGGCGATGCGCCGACCGAGCGTCCCGGCGCCGATCACCGCCGCAGGGCGGTTCTCGATGTTCGTCGGCAGGGTGAACGTCATGACTCCTCCTCTTCCCGGGGCGACCCGCCCCGTCCTTGGCACCGTAGGTCCGATTTCCGGGGAGCGCCGCACGAGGCCCCGACCCGCCCGGTGAGGTCGGCGCCGCCGCACCGCCGCGGCCGTGCCGGCGGCGCCGCTTACACTCGAATGCCTTCTGTGGCGGTCCGGAACCGTGGCGGGGGCGCGGCAGCGGCGGACGACGAAAGGCACATCGTGGGAGCGGCGGCACCCGACCGGACGACGACACGGACGGTCACCCGTGACCGCCTCGAGGCCCTGCCGGAGGCCGGCGCCCCGGTCACCCCGCTGCGAACCCGGCTCGCCGCCGTCGTCATCACCCTCGGCGGGCTCCTCTTCGGCTACGACACCGGCGTCATCGCCGGCGCGCTGCCGTACATGGCCCGGCCGGAGGGGGCCGGCGGGCTCGCGCTGACGCCGGCCACCGAGGGCCTGGTGACGTCCTCGCTGCTGGTCGGCGCCGCCGTCGGCGCCATGGCCAGCGGCCGCCTCTCCGACCGGCACGGCCGACGGCGCACCCTCCTGGTCCTGGCCGTCATCTTCACCCTCGGTGCGGTGGGGACGGCGCTCGCGCCTGGGCTGGGCGCGATGGTCGCCGCCCGGGTGGTCCTCGGCCTCGCCGTCGGCGGGGCGTCGGCGACCGTGCCGGTCTTCCTCGCCGAGCTCGCGCCCCAGGAGTCCCGGGGCAGCTACGTGGCCGCCGACCAGCTGATGATCGTCACCGGTCAGCTGCTCGCCTACACGCTCAATGCGGTCCTGGCGCACACCGTGGAGGGCCCGCACACCTGGCGGTACATGCTCGCGCTGGCGTCGGTGCCGGCCGTGGCGCTGTGGGTGCTCGTGCGCCGGGTGCCCGAGACGTCCCGGTGGTTCGCCGCCCGCGGACGCTACGGCGACGCCCTGACCACCCTGCGGCGCACCCGGCCCGCCGGCCACGACGCCGTGGGCGAGCTGCTCGAGATCGTCCAGGTGGCCGACGCCGAGACCGCCACCCGCCGGCTCGGCTGGCGCGACCTGCGCGCACCGTGGATCCGGCGGCTGATGCTGGTGGGGATCGGCGTGGCCGTCATCCAGCAGGTCAGCGGCGTGAACACGATCATGTACTACGCGCCCACCCTGCTCGAGCGCACCGGGCTGGCCACGGACGCGGCCCTGACCGCGACCATCGCCAACGGGGTCGTGTCCGTGCTGGCGGCCGTCCTCGGCCTGCGGATCGTGCGACGGGTGCGCCGCCGGACGATGCTGCTGGCCGGGCAGGCCGGCATCCTGCTCGCGCTGCTGGCCCTCAGCGCGGTGTTCGCCGCCGCGGTGGAGCCGGCGCTCCGCGCCGGCGGGGTGCCCCCGCTCGGCGCGAGCTACCTGGTCCTGGCGTTCATGCTGGTGTTCCTGCTCTTCCAGCAGGCCGCCCTCTCGCCGGTGACGTGGGTGATGCTCTCGGAGGTCTTCCCCCTCCGCATGCGCGGGCTCGGCATGGGCATCGCCGTCTTCCTGCACTGGTGCGTCAACGCGGTCATCTCCTTCACGTTCCCGGTCCTGGTCGACGGCGTCGGCGGGGCGGCGACGTTCCTGCTCTTCGCCGTCGTCAACGCCGGGGCGATCCTCTTCGCCTGGCGGCTCATCCCCGAGACCTCGGAGCGCTCGCTGGAGGAGCTCGAGGAGGACTTCCGCCGCCGCTACGCCTGACCGGGCGGGACCGCGCCGGGTTGCGGACCGTCCCGAGGCCCTTACGTTGGAAAGCAGCCCAGCAGGGCCGCCCGCCAGGCGGGTCGGCCCCGCACGTGGGCCGACCCGGCGGCGGCCGGGTCGTCGACCAGCACGAGAACAGAGGAGGACAGCATGGCCACCGGCGAGACCGGCTTCGACGACGTCACCTACGACCTGATCTCCGTGCAGTACCACTCCCTCAAGGCCGGGCACGACTACGGGCAGTACGTGCGCGACGCCCGCAACGCCGGCAAGGAGGACATCGCCTCCTTCTTCGAGGAGGTCATGGCCCAGGACGCCGAGCGCGCCAAGAAGTGCCACGAGTTCCTCAAGGCCCTCGGCGGCATCGACAAGACCCAGCCGCAGCAGGCCTGAGGCGGTCGCCGCTCCACCGGCGGCCCGTGCTGTCGGTTCGCCGGTGAGCACGGCGCCTCACCACGGCCCACGGCCCCTTCCGCAGCCGGGACCACCCACCAGGTCCCGGCCGCGGGAGGGGCCGTTCTCCGCCCCCGCGGTCACACGGCGTCGATGCGCGCCAGGCGGCGGGCCTCGGCAAGGTGCTCGGCGGTCACCTGCACCTCGTAGCCGCTGGCCTCGAGGGCCTTGACGCTGGCGAAGTCGCGCTTGCCGCGGGTGCTCCAGTGGGCGAGGAAGCCGAAGAGCGCGCCCCACAGCGCGGTGAAGATCACGGCGGCGACGATCATGCCGAACCAGGCCTGGCCGGGCACGAACAGCGAGAGCAGCAGGCCCAGCAGGAGGCCGAACCACGCCCCGCTGGCGGCGCCCTCGAGCGCGGCACGGCCGTTGGTCTTGCGGCGGGTGACCTGCTCGACGGTGTGCAGGTCGGTGCCGATGATCCGCACGTTGCTCACCGGGAAGCCGCTGTCCGAGAGGAAGTCCACCAGGTCCTGCGCGTCGGCGTAGCCCTTGAGCTCGATGAGCGGGCGGTAGTCGGCCGCGTTGCTCATCGCCTGGGGAAGGTTCGGCAAGGTCATGGCGTCGCTCCCGTCGGTCGAACTGGTTCGGGCTCTCCAACCAAACTACGACCGGCCGATCCGCCATGCACCTTCGGATCGGCCGTGGCCGGGCGGGCGGCGCTGACTATCCTGGAGGCGGTGGCCGGCACGTCACCGCTGCCGGCCCTGTCGCACGGAGAGGTGCGCAACGTGTCCGAGGCCGCCGGTTCACCGTCCCCCGAGGATCCCCTGGCCGCCGTCGCCGGCGCCGACGACTCGGCCGCGCCCCCTGCGCCCGCCGAGGTGCGTGGCGCCGCGGCCGCGCTGCTCGAGCAGGCCGGGGCGGGCCATCACACCGCCCGCGCCCGCGGCGCCCATCCCGACCAGTGGGGCTGGGACTCCTGCCTGGTCGCCATCGGCCTGCGCCACGTCGCGCCCGACCGGGCCCAGACCGAGCTGGAGGCGCTGCTGACCGGGCAGTGGGAGGACGGCCGCCTGCCCCAGCTCATCTTCGAGCTCGGCCACGAGGCGGAGGTGGCACCCGGGGACGCCTTCTGGCGCTCCCGCGGCGTCCCCGGCTCGGCCGCGCTGCCCACCTCGGGGCTCGTGTCTCCGCCCGTCCACGCCGCCGCGGCGCTCCTCGTCCACCTCGCCGACCCCGGCCGCTCCCGCGAGCGCGGCTTCCTCCCGCGCCTGTACCCGCGCCTGCTGGCCTGGCACCGCTACCTCGCGACCCGGCGGGACCACCGGGGAGCCGGGCTGGCGAGCATCGTCCACCCGTGGGAGTCCGCCACCGTCGGCTCGCCGCTGTGGGACGAGGCGATGGCCGACGTGCCGGCCGCCGGCCCCGACCTCTCCGCCCAGGACGCCGTCCGCATCGGGGCGCCGGAGCCGGGCGCCCCGACCGAGCTCGCCCGCGAGCTCTGGCTCGCCGGCCGCTACCGGGACGCCGGGTACGACGACGAGGCCGCGGCGGCCCACCCGTTCGCCATGGAGGACCCGGCGTTCAACGCCCTGTGGGCGGTCTCGGAGCTCGCGCTGGCCGAGATGGCGGTCGAGCTCGGCCGGGACCCCGCCCCGCACCGCGCCCGCGCCACCCGCATCACCACCGCCCTGGAGGGCCTCTACGTCCCCGAGCTCGGCGTCTACGGCGCCCACGACGTCGTGCGGGAACGGCTCGTGCGCCGTCCGACCGTCACCGGCCTGGTGCCGCTGCTGCTGCCCGAGCTCGGGCACGCCGACGACCTCGTCGCCACCCTGCGCGGGCCGGGGTTCCTCGGCGGCGGGGCGCTGGTCGTGCCCAGCTACGACCTGCGCGCCCCGGACGTCGACCTCACCCGCTCCGGGCGCGGGCCGGGGTGGTTCACCACGAACTGGTTCGTCGTCACCGGGCTGCACGAGCACCTCGAGGGCCCCCTGGCCGACGGCGTCGCCGAGCAGCTCCTCGCGCTCGCGGTCCGTCACGACTTCCCTGAGCACGTCGACCCCATGACCGGCGACCCGCACCCGGTCCGCGGCGTCAGCGCCACGGCCGCCGTCGTCCTCGACCTCGCGGCCGCCCCGCACCGGCGCTGACACCGGGCGGCGCGTCAGCGGCGCGCCGCGGTCCCGCGCGTCAGTCGATCTCCTCCCCGGCGAGCGCCCTGGCGGCGAGCCCCTCGGAGCTGGCCACCTCCCAGACCTCCTTGGCGGCCGCGACGTTGACGACGACGATGATCAGCCCCAGGACGATGTCCGGCCAGCCGCTGCCCAGCCAGAGCGTGAGCAGCCCCATGGCGATGATCGCCAGGTTGATCACCACGTCGTTGCGCGCGGCGAGCCACGCGGCCGTGGTCATCGACCCGCCGTGATGGCGCAGCCGGGCGAGGATCAGCGTGCAGGCGAGGTTGACGACGACGGCGCCACCGGCCGTGAGCAGCAGGGCCAGCGGGTCGGGCGGCGCGGGGTGGGAGACCTTGGCGAAGGCCTGCCACGCCGCCGCCAGCGCGGGGACCAGGATGATGCCCGCCATCACCTTGCCCATCCGGGCCCGCCAGGCCAGGGACCAGCCCAGGGCCAGGAAGATGAGCAGGTTGACGGCGGTGTCCTCGAGGAAGTCGACGCTGTCGGCGAACAACGAGACCGAGCCGATCGCGAGCGCGATGCCGGACTCCACGAAGAAGTAGGCGAGGTTGAGCGCGGCCACCAGGAGCACGGTGCGGCGCAGCCGCCGTGGCGTGATGGTGGTCGCCCCGTCGCTGCCGCCCGTCTCGCGCACGCCCACATCCCCGCCTTGCCCGTCGTCGTCGAGGTCACGGTACGCGGCCGGTCCGGGCGGTCGCCGGTGGCCGGAGGTGGACGGACCAGGTGATCGGCCGGTGGCCGCGCGCGGGAGGTCGCGCTGTGCGCAGCGCCACGCCCGCCCGACCTCCCGGCCGCCGTCGGGCAGGAGGATCCTTGCCCGGTGCTGTCTCTTCCCGTCCTCGGCTGGGTGGCGCTCGGCCTCGGCGCGCTGGTCGTCGGCCTGAGCAAGACCGCGATGCCCGGGGCCAACACCGTCGCCGTCGGACTGTTCGCCGCCGTCCTGCCCGCCCGGGCGTCCACCGGCGTCCTGCTCGTCCTGCTCATGGTGGGCGACCTGTTCGCCGTGTGGTCCTACCGCCGTCACGCGGACTGGCAGGTGCTGCGGCGGCTGGCGCCGCCGGTCCTGGCGGGCCTGGCCGCGGGGACGGCGTTCCTCGCCGTCGCCGGCGACGCCGCGGTGCGCCGGGCGATCGGTGCGATCCTGCTGGCGCTGCTCGTCGTCACGGTGGTGCGGCGTGCCCGGGCCGGGCGCCCCGGGCCGGGGGAGGTCCGCGCCGGGCGGGTGCGCCGCCGGGTGACGTCCGGGGCGTACGGCACGCTCGGCGGGTTCACCACGATGGTGGCCAACGCCGGCGGACCGGTGATGTCGCTGTACTTCCTCGCGACCCGGCTGCCGGTCATGACCTTCCTCGGCACCGCGGCGTGGTTCTTCTTCGTCGTGAACCTCACCAAGGTCCCGTTCATGATCGGCCTCGGGCTCGTCTCGCCCGGCTCGCTGCTGCTGGACCTGGTCCTGGTGCCCGGCGTCGTCGTGGGCGCGCTCGCGGGCCGACGCCTGGCCCCGCGCATCCCGCAGGTGCTGTTCGACCGGCTCATCCTCGCGCTGACGGTCGTGGCCGCGGGGTACCTGCTCCTCGGCTGAGCGCCGGTCACGGCCGCGCCGCGTCCGCCCCCGGGCGTTTGTTGCACGTCACACCTGAAAAGTCATACCTTTGGGCTCGATGGTGGACGGACGGCCCCGAGGACGGAGGACGACGCCGCCGGGACCCGAGCCGACCGAGCCCGAGAGCCGTGGTGATGACATGACCTCCCGCATCCGCTCCGCGGAGGTCCTCATGGCGCGCCCGAGCCGGAACGCCACGCCCCTCGGCGCCATCACCGACGACGGCCACCTCCGGCCCACCGATCACCCCGGCGCCGCCGCCGGCCTCGGGGGCGACGTCGACGAGTCCGCCGCGGCCCCCGCCCCCGCCCACCTCCCCGTCGCCCGGACCCGCGACGGGGCCTGACCGATTGGTGAACCACATGAGACTGACCCACGCGACCCTGCCCGCCGGCCGCCTCATCGGGGCGGCCGCCCCCGACCGCACCGGGATCGTCCACCTGGGCCTGGGCAACTTCCACCGCGCGCACGCCGCGGTCTACACCGCCCGGGCGCTCGCGGCCGAGCCCGGCGACTGGGGCATCGTCGGCGTGGCCAACCGCTCGCGCCGCGTCGTCGACGCCCTGCGCGCGCAGGAGAACCTCTACAGCGTGCTCGAGCTCAGCCCGGCGGGGGAGCGCGCGGACGTGGTCGACGTGCACCGGCGCACCCTCGTGGCGGCCGACGACGCCGCGGAGGTGGTCGCCACGCTCGCCGACCCGGCGCACAAGGTCGTCACGCTCACCGTCTCGGAGAACGCCTACCACCGCTCCGCGCGCACCGGCGACCTCGACCTGGACGCCGCGGAGATCCGCGCCGACCTGGCCGACCCCACCGATCCCCGGACCACCATCGGCCTGCTCGCCCGCGGGCTCGAGCGGCGGGCGGCCACCGGGGGCGCCCCGCTGACCATCCTGTCCTGCGACAACCTCCAGTCGGCCGGGACCACCACGCGCCGCATGGTCGAGCAGTTCCTCGCCGCCGCGGGCGCGTCGCAGGAGGTGCTCGACTGGGTGGCCGCATCGGTGACCTTCCCCAACGCCATGGTCGACCGCATCGTGCCCGGCAGCACCGAGGAGACGCGCGACGGCGTGCGTCGCCTCCTCGGCGTCGACGACGCCGCCCCGGTGGCCGCCGAGGCCTTCACCATGTGGGTGATCGAGGACCACTTCGCCGCCGGCCGGCCCCGCTGGGAGGCCGCCGGGGCGATCTTCAGCGACGAGGTCGAGGCCTACGAGCTCGTCAAGCTCCGGCTGCTCAACGGCTCGCACTCCCTCATCGCCTACCTCGGCGCCCTCGACGGGCGCGAGACCATCCCGGCCTCGCGCGACCAGGGCTTCGTCGAGGAGGCGGTGCGCGCCGCCATCGCCGACGAGTACCTGCCCAGCATCGCCCTGCCCACCGGCTTCGACGCCGACGACTACGTCGCGAGCCTGTTCACCCGCTGGTCCAACCACTCCCTGGGTGACCGCACCTCCCGGGTGGGGTCGGACGGCTCGGCCAAGCTGCTCCAGCGCGTGCCCGAGCCCGCCCTGCGCCTGCTGCGCCAGGGCGAGACGCCGCAGCAGATGGCCCTGACCGTCGCGGCGTGGATCTGCTGCGTGGTGCCGCCGGCGGGCTTCGCGCCCGGCCCGATCGCCGACGCCATGCAGGAGCCCGCGCGGGCCCGCCTGGCCCAAGTCACGGCCGGCGCGCCGGACGTGCGCGGGCACGTCGGCGCCGTGCTGCACGGCGGCTTCTTCCCCGACGAGCTCACCGCCCACCCCGAGTTCGTCTCCCGCGTGGCCGACCTCGTCGAGGTGATCGTCACCCACGGCGTGCGCGCGGCCACCCGCGAGGCGCTCGCGGCCCGGCCCACGGTGCGGTCCTGACGGACCCGCAGCCCCCGAACCACCGGGGCCCCGCCGTCACGACGGCGGGGCCCCGGCATCCCCGGAACGACCACGAAGGAATGTTGATGAAGGCACTGACCATCCACGGCAAGACCGACATCCGCGAGGAGGAGGTGCCCACCCCGGAGCCGGGGGAGGGGCAGGTGCGCCTGCGCATGGCCTACGCCGGGATCTGCGGCTCGGACCTGCACTACTACTTCGAGGGGGCGAACGGGGAGTACGTGGTGCGCGAGCCGCTCGTGCCCGGCCACGAGGTCTCCGGCACCGTCGACCTCGACCCCTCCGGCGAGCTCGCCCCCGGCACCCCGGTGACCGTGCACCCGGCCACCTTCGGCACGCCGGAGGACGGGATCGAGGACCGCCGCCACCTCTGGCCCGGCGGGTCCTACCTGGGCAGCGCCTCGACCTGGCCGCACACCCAGGGCGGGATGAGCGAGTACCTCCTGGTCGGCAAGGACATGGTGCGGGTGCTGCCCGCCGGCCTCCCGCTGCGCCGCGCCGCCCTCGCCGAGCCCCTGGCGGTGGCGCTGCACGCGATCAACGTCGCCGGCGGCGTGGAGGGCAAGCGGGTGCTCGTCTCCGGCTCCGGCCCGATCGGGCTGCTGGCGGCGGCCGCGGCGCTCGCCAAGGGCGCCACCGAGGTGGTCGCCACCGACGTCCTGGCCGGCCCGCTCGAGCGCGCCCGCGCGCTGGGCGTGCACGGCACCGTCCAGGTCGGCATCGAGGAGATCCCCGCCCTGGCCTTCGACGTCGTGCTCGAGTGCTCCGGCGTGCCGGCGGCGATCAGCCCCGCCCTGGTCGGCGCCCGCCGCGCCGGCATCGTCGTGCAGGTCGGGATGGTCCCCAACGAGGCCCGCCCGGTCAACCTCGCCCCGCTCGTCTCCAAGGAGCTGCAGCTGCGCGGGACCTTCCGCTTCAACGACGAGATCGACGAGGCCGTCGAGCTGCTCGACGCCAACCCCTCCTTCGAGCGGGTCATCACCCACGACCTGCCCGCGGGCCAGGCCGTCGAGGCCTTCGCGGCGGCGCGCGACTCCGCCGCCTCGGGCAAGGTCGTCGTCTCCCTCTGGCAGGACTGACGGCGGGCGGGCCGTCCTCGGCGGGCGGCCCGCCTCGCCGGTCCGAGAAGCCCGCACAACAACACGGAAGCCCCCGGGTGAGACCCGGGGGCTTCCGCGTTGTTGCCTGACGCGGGCGACGTCCGCCGCCCGCGACGGTCAGGCGATGACGAAGACGATGGCGACGAGGACGAAGCCGACCACCGACTCCAGCGCCTGCTGGACCGTCCAGGTCTTCAGCGTGGTCTTGACGTCCATGCCCATGAGCCGGCCGACCAGCCAGAACCCGGAGTCGTTGACGTGCCCGGCGAAGACCGACCCGGCCGCGGTGGCCAGGGTGATGGCCACGATCTGCAGGGCGCTGTAGTCCCCGGCGGCGACGGCCGGCGCCATGAGCCCGGCGGCGGTCACGAGCGCGACCGTGGCCGAGCCCTGCGCGACACGCAGGATCACGGCGACGACGTAGGCCGCGATGATCACGGGCAGGCCGAGGTTGTCCAGGGAGTCCGCCAGCGCGTCGCCGATGCCGGAGGCGCGCAGGATCCCGCCGAACATGCCACCGGCGCCGGTGATCAGCGTGACCGAGCAGATGGGCCCGAGGGCCGAGTCGAGCACCTTCTCCAGCGCCGTGCCGTTCTCGCCGCGGCGCAGGCCGAGCACCCAGGTGGCCACGAGGACGGAGATGAGGAGCGCCACCGGGGACTTGCCGATGGCCGAGAGCACCTGGAACCAGGTGGCGTCGGCCGAGACCGTGCCGGCGGCGCGCAGGAAGTCCAGGCCGGTGTTCATGAAGATCAGCACCAGCGGCAGGAGCAGCACCGCGATGATCGTGCCGACCTTCGGGGGGTTGCGGGGCAGCTCGCTGTCGTCGGCGACGGAGCCGAAGAGCGCCGGCACCGGGAAGATGTGCTTGCGGCCCACGCGCTTACCCCAGAGGTAACCGGTGAGGTACCAGACCGGGAAGACGATGATGAGGCCGACGAGCAGGACCAGGCCGAGATTCGCGCCGTAGAGCTCGGTGGCGCTGACCGGGCCGGGGTGCGGGGGCGTGAAGACGTGCATCACCGAGAAGGCCGCGGCGGCCGGGATGCCGTAGAGCAGCACGTTGTCGCCGCCCATGCGGCGGGCCACGGCGAAGATGATCGGCAGCATGACGATGAGGCCGGCGTCGAAGAAGATGGGGAAGCCCATGATCAGCGACGCGAGGCCGAGCGCGAACGGCGCACGCTGCTCGCCGAAGACGTCGACCATCTTGTCGGCGAGCACCTTGGCACCGCCGCTGTACTCGACCATCTTGCCGAGCATGGCGCCGAGGCCGATGAGCAGGGCCACCGAGCCGAGGGTGCCGCCGAAGCTGCTGACCGCGGTGTCGACGATGAGGTTCGCGGGGATCCCCGTGGCGAACGCTGTGAGCAGCGAGACGAGGATGAGCGTGAGGAACGCGTGCATCTTGAACCTGATGACCAGGATCAGGAGCAACGCGATGGCGCCGGCCGCGATCCCCAGGAGCGGTCCCGCTCCCAGGGTCTGGGTCCAGTCTTCCATGGAGAGGTCTCCGTTGAGTCTCGGGCGGCCCGGAAGGAGCCGCGTGAGGGACAGGGTGGGGCAGCGGGCGATCACAGGTCCGGGCGCGGCGCATCGGCCGCTCGACTTTTCCGGACACTCTTGGTCGCGAGATGCTGGCCCACACAGTGACACAAAGGTCACACTTATGGCAAAGGTGCTGTCATCATGTGATGGCCGCGGGACGTCGACGCCCGGGCACGACGCCGCCGGCGCCGTCGTTGCGTGGGTCAGGAGGAGAGCACATGGTGGTCCGCGGGGCGCAGGAGAAGGCCCCGGTCCTGCACACCGACGTGCTCGACCGGCTCGGCAGCGACATCGCCCACGGCCACTGCCCGCCCGGCAGCGTCCTCACGCTCGCCCAGCTGGCCGAGCGGTTCGAGGTCTCGCGCACGGTGATCCGCGAGGCGGTCCGGGTGCTGGAGTCCCTGGGCATGGTGGAGTCCCGGCGGCGCGTCGGCGTGACGGTGCGCCCGGTGCACGACTGGAGCGTGCTCGAGCCCCGCGTCATCCGGTGGCGCCTGACGGGCCCGCAGCGCGACGCCCAGCTCCACCGGCTCACCGAGCTGCGCCTGGCGCTCGAGCCGACGGCGGCCCGCCTCGCCGCCCTCAAGGCG
The DNA here is from genome assembly GCF_009193185.1 of Georgenia thermotolerans. Classification (GTDB taxonomy): domain Bacteria; phylum Actinomycetota; class Actinomycetes; order Actinomycetales; family Actinomycetaceae; genus Georgenia; species Georgenia thermotolerans. Next base: position 52,367 of record NZ_VUKF01000021.1, read on the forward strand.
CCCGCGCCGGTCGGGGCGCGGCTGCTCGAGCTGGCGGCGACGCTGCGCCGGCTCGGTGAGGCGGGCGAGGGCGCGGGGGAGGACTACCTCGAGGCGGACATCGAGTTCCACACGCTCCTGATCGCGGCGAGCGACAACGACATGCTCGCCGCACTCCGGGGCGCCGTCACCGAGGTGCTCGCCGGGCGCACCCACCTGCACCTGACGCCGAAGGACCCGGTGCCGGTGTCGCTGGACCACCACGAGGCGGTGGCCCGGGCGGTTGCCGAGCATGACGAGGACGGCGCCGAGCGGCACGCGCGCGCCGTCGTCATGGAGGTCTGGAACGAGCTCCGCGACGTGCGGTTCACCCCGCCGCTGGACGGCGCCGGCGCGGCCGAGGCTGGTGCGCTGCCGGGCGGCCTCGGCGCCTCGGCGGGTGCTGACGCGGGCGAGCTCGGCGCGACCGTCAGCCCTGGCGCAGGCCCAGGCGGTCGATGACCTCGTCGGCGATCTCCTCGGGGGTGCCGGAGATGTCCACGGCGATGCCGTCCTCGTCGGCCCCCAGGGCCTCGAGGGTCTGGAACTGCGACGGCAGCAGCGAGGGCGGCATGAAGTGGCCCGTGCGGTGCTCCATCCGCGCCGCGATGAGCTCCGCGGAGCCGGTGAGGTGGACGAAGGTCACGTCGCGCTTCGGGCCGGCGAGGATGTCGCGGTAGGCCCGCTTGAGGGCCGAGCAGGTGACGACGGCGCGTCGGCCGGCGGCCTCCTGCTCGTCGAGCCAGCTGCGGATGGCACGCAGCCACGGCCAGCGGTCCTCGTCGGTCAGCGGGGTGCCGGCGGCCATCTTCGCGATGTTGGCCGCGCTGTGGAACTCGTCGGCCTCGGCGCTGACCCAGCCCAGCCTGCCGGCGAGGAGCCGCGCGACGGTGGTCTTCCCGGAGCCGGCCACGCCCATGACCACCAGGTGTCTCGCGCCGTCCGCGCTCATCGCTCCTCCTCCGTGTCGCCGCCGGACCGCGTTCTCACCGCGCCCCGACGGCAGCCAATCGTCGAAGGTCGCTCGTGATGTGCGTCTCGGCGGCCGGCGCGGGGGAGTCCCTCAGAGCACCTTGGAGAAGAACGCCTGGGTACGCGGGTGGCGCGGGTGGGCCAGGACCTCCCGGGGGTCGCCCTCCTCGACGATGACGCCGCCGTCCATGAAGATCAGACGGCTGCCGACCTCCCGGGCGAAGCCCATCTCGTGGGTGACGACCATCATCGTCATGCCCTCCGCCGCCAGGTCCCGCATCACCGCGAGGACCTCGCCGACCAGCTCGGGGTCCAGCGCCGAGGTGGGCTCGTCGAAGAGCATCATGTCGGGGTTCATCGCCAGCGAGCGGGCGATCGCCACGCGCTGCTGCTGGCCGCCGGACAGGTGCGCGGGGTGCGCCGTCGCCTTGTCCGAGAGCCCCACCCGCTCGAGCATCGCCAGCGCCACCCGCCGGGCCTCGTCCCGGCTGCGGCCGAGCACCCGCTCCTGGGCGATGGTGAGGTTGCGCAGCACGTCCATGTGCGGGAAGAGGTTGAACTGCTGGAAGACCATGCCGATGCGGGTGCGGATGCGGTCGACGTCGACCTCGGGGTCGAGGATGTCCACCCCCTCGATGCGGATCTGCCCGCTGGTGGGCTGCTCGAGGAGGTTGACCGAGCGCAACAGCGTCGACTTGCCCGAGCCGGAGGGGCCGACGACGCACACCACCTCGCCGGCCTCGATGGTGAGGTTGAGCCCCTTGAGGACCTCGTTGGTGCCGAAGCTCTTGCGCAGGTCGCGGATCTCGATGGCGGGGACGCCGGGCGGCAGGGCCTTGATGCGGCGGGCCCCGGCGGGCGCCGCGGACACGCCGGCCTCCTCCGAGCCGAGGGGTGCGGTCATCGCTGCCTCGCCATCTTCCGCTCGAGCACCGCCACCAGGCGGGTGAGCGGGATCGTCACGATGAGATAGAGCATGGCGGCCATGATCAGCGGCGTGCCGTTGGCGGTGGTGGTCAGCGCGTCGCGGGAGAACGTGGTCAGCTCCTTGGTGAAGACCGTCGACCCGGCGATGAACAGCAGCGAGGTGTCCTTGAGGAGCAGGACGAACTCGTTGGTCATCGGCGGGATGATGATCCGGAACCCCTGGGGCAGGATCACCCAGAACATCGTGCGCGCCGGGGACATCCCCAGGGACCGGGCGGCCTCGGACTGGCCCTTCGGCACCGCCTGGATGCCCGCCCGGATGACCTCGGCCATGTAGGCCGAGGCGACGAGGATGAGCCCGACGAGCCCGGCGCCCACCTGCCCGCCCGGCACCTGGATGCCCAGGGCGATGGGCAGCATGTAGGCCATCGCGAAGATCGTCAGCAGCGCCGGGACGCCGCGGAAGAACTCCACGTACGCCGTCGCGAACCAGCGGTAGGGCGCGACGGAGGACAGCTTCATCAGCGCCATGAGGACGCCGAGGACGACGCCGCCGACGAACGAGATCACCGTGAACAAGATCGTGTTCTTCAGCGCGATCGTGATGATCTGCGGCAGCTGCTCCCGGGCGATGTCGATCCGGAAGAACTGGTTGGCGACCCGCTCCCAGTCGGCGGCCAGCACGACGAGGAGCACGGCGGCGGCGAACACCGCGTAGAGCACCCCGCGGGTGAGGCGGCGCTTGGTGGTTCGGCGCATGCTCATGACGGACCCCCGGTGGGTCAGGAGGAGGCTCCGGCGGTCGAGAAGTACGAGTCGTAGATCTTCTGGTACGTGCCGTCGTCGCGCAGGGTCTTGAGCTCGGTGTCGATCGCCTCGAGGAGCTTGGGGTTCTTGCCCTTGGCGAGGGCGAAGCCGTACTGCTCGTCGGTCTTGTACTGCTCGACCACCGTGTAGCTCGGGTCGGCCTTCTCGTGCTCGAGGTTGACCGGGTAGTCCTGGAGGATCGCGTCGATCTGCCCCGCCTGCAGGGCCGGCCACAGCTCGCCGTCGGAGGGGTAGTCGACGATGTTCGCGTCCGGGGCGTTCTTCTCGGCGTAGCTCTTGCCCGTGGTGCCCTGCTGGACGCCGACCTTCTTGCCCGCGAGGTCCTTGATCGAGGAGATGCCGGAGTCCTTCTTCACGAGCAGGGACTGCAGGGAGTCGTAGTACGGGTCCGTGAAGTCGAGGTTCTGCTTGCGGGCGTCGGTGATGGTGATGGCGGAGGCGCCGACGTCGCACTGGCCGGCGGCCAGCGTGGTGCCCGACTGCAGCGCGTCGAAGCTGACGTCCTGGACCGACAGGGTGACGCCGAGCTTGTCGGCGATCTGCTGGAGCAGGTCGATGTCGAAGCCGCCGTAGCCGCTGGGCTTGGAGGAGTCCTCCACCTCGAAGGGCGGGTAGGGCACGTCGGAGCAGACCGTCAGCGTGCCCTGCTTGACCAGCCCGAGGTCCGCGCCGCCCGCGGTGGCGCCGCCGGTGGTGCTGCCGCCGCCCTGCCCTCCCCCGCCGCAGGCGGCCAGCACGAGGGCGGCGCCAGCCACCAGGGCGCCGGCGCGGAAGTGACGAGCGGTCATGAGGGCCTCCCGAGGGTTGGCAGTCAACATAGTGCGGCTTGTCGGCGCATGGTGCCCGTCATGGCATCACGTCGATGTGACGACGAGGCGGCGCCGATGTTGCGAGTGTTGCAGATCACAGCGCACCCGGTCCAAGCAGTGGGCCACCGTCTCGGTGCGTGGGCGGCCGACGGCGCCGTCACGGCCGCGGGACGTTCCGCAGGTTCGACCGGGCCATCGCCATGACCTCGCCCATGCCGCCGCCGAGCACCTGCTTGGTCACCGCCGTGGCGAAGCCCCGGATCTGCCCGGAGGTGATCGACGGCGGGATGGACAGCGCGTTGGGGTCGGTGACGATGTCGATGAGCGCCGGGCCCTCGCGGCGCAGGCCGTCCTTGAGCGCCCTGCGCAGGTCGCGCGGGTCCTCCACGCGCACCGCGGGGATGCCCAGCGACATCGCCAGCCGCCGGTAGTCGACGGCGGGGGAGTCGGTGCCGTGGGAGGGCAGCCCCTCGACGATCATCTCGAGCTTGACCATGCCCAGGGTGGCGTTGTTGAACACGACGACCTTGATGGGCAGGTTGTACGTGCGCATGGTGATGAGCTCGCCCAGCAGCATCGACAGGCCGCCGTCGCCGGCGAGCGCCACGACCTGGCGGCTGGGCTCGGCGAACGCCGCCCCGATGGCGTGCGGCAGCGCGTTCGCCATGGACCCGTGGAGGAACGAGCCGATGACCCGGCGCCGGCCGTTGGGCGTGAGGTAGCGGGCCGCCCACACGTTGCACATGCCGGTGTCCACGGTGAAGACGGCGTCCTCGCTGGCCGCCTCGTCGAGCAGGACGGCGGCGTACTCGGGGTGGATGGGCCGCATCTTCTCGACGTTGCGGGTGTACGCGCCGACGACCTTGGTCATCATGTCGCGCTGCTTCTTGAGCATCCGCTCGAGGAACTTCCGGTCCGTCTTGCGCCGGATCTGCGGGATGAGCAGCCGCATCGTCTCCTTGACGTCGCCGTGCACCGGCAGGTCCAGCCGGGTGCGCCGGCCCAGGTGGCTGGCGTCGACGTCGATCTGCGCGGTGGTGACGTCCTGGGGCAGGAAGGCCTTGTAGGGGAAGTCCGTGCCGACCAGGACGAGGAGGTCGGCGCCCTCCATGGCGTCGACGCAGGCGCCGTAGCCGAGCAGGCCCGACATGCCGACGTCGAAGGGGTTGTCGTACTGGATGACCTCCTTGCCGCGCAGGGAGTGGCCGATCGGCGCGGCGGCCAGGTCGGCGAGCTCGAGGACCTCGGCGTGGGCGCCGCGGGCCCCCGCGCCGACGAACAGCGTCACCTTGTCGGCGTTGTTGATCGCCTCCGCCAGGGCGGTGACGTCGGCGGCGTCGGGCACGAGGCGGGCATGGCGCGGGGTGGGCACGACCGCCTGCTGCCCGGCGTCGTCGACGGGCTGGTCGGCGACGTCACCCGGCAGGGTGATCACCGCGACGCCCGGCTCGGCGATCGCGTGCTGGATGGCGGTGCGGGTCACCCGGGGCACCTGGTCCGGGCTCGAGACCATCTCCGAGAACACCGAGCACTCGGTGAAGATGCGGTCCGGGTGGGTCTCCTGGAAGAAGTCGGTGCCGATCTGGTCGCTGGGGATGTGCGAGGCGATGGCCACGACGGGCACCTTGTTGCGGTTGGCGTCGTACAGGCCGTTGATGAGGTGCAGGTTGCCCGGCCCGCAGGAGCCGGCGCACGCGGTCAGCTTGCCGGTGACCTCCGCCTCGGCCCCGGCGGCGAAGGCCGCGGCCTCCTCGTGGCGCACGTGCACCCAGTCGATGCCCGGGGTGCGGCGCACGGCGTCGACGACCGGGTTGAGGGAGTCGCCGACGATGCCGTAGATGCGTTCGACCCCGGCGGCGACCAGCTGGTTGACGAGGTGCTCGGCGACGCTGCGTGCCACAGTGTGCTCCTTCGGCTCGGGTTCGCCCCGATCCTGCCCCGGCCGGTGCGGTGCCGCAGGTCGAGCCCGGGCGTCAGGGCACGTGGGGGAGGTCGCGCCCCGCGCGGCGGCGCAGCACCGGCGCGGTGAACAGCGCGGCAAGCACGGCGAGCAGGCCCGAGACCGCGACGGTGCCGAAGCCCCCGACCGAGCCGGCGCGGTCGATCATCGCCCCGGCCACGGACGCCCCGACCGAGACGCCCAGGTTGATCCCGGTGCTCAGCCAGGTCAGCCCCTCCGTGAGCCGGCCGGGCGCGACGATGTGCTGGATGATCGCGTTGCCGTTGATGATCGTCGGGGAGATGGCGAACCCGGTCACGAACATCACCGCGGCCATGACGGGGAGCGAGCCGACGAGGAGGAACAGCGCGCTGCCCACGGCGAGCACGACGACGCCGAGCAGGAACCGCCGCCACGCCGGCCCCTCCCACACCTTGGCGCCGTAGAGCAGCCCGGCGATCATCGACCCCGTGGCGAAGATGCCCAGCAGGACGCCCGCCGCGCCCGGGCTGCCCTGCTCGGCGGTGAAGGCGACGGTCGCGACGTCGCTGGCGCCGAAGATGCTGCCCACGAAGACGAACACACCCACCAGGCCGGCCATGGCGGCCGAGCGCATGACCGAGCCGCGGGCGGCGCGGCCCTCGACGACGACGAGCGGGGGCTCCGTGGCCCGCTGCGCGAGGAAGGTGTAGCCGCCCACGACCACGAGGACGAGCGCGAGCGACACGCCCGCCCAGGGGGCGACGCCCGTCGCCAGCACGGTCGCGACGACCGGCCCGACGACGAACGTGACCTCGTCGAGCGCGGACTCGAGGGAGAAGGCGCTGTGGAGCTCACCGGGGGTGCGCACCACCTGGGTCCACCGGGCCCGGACGAGGGCGCCCATGGAGCCGACGGTGGCGCCGGCCACGGCGGCGGCGGCGTACAGCGTCCAGGTGGGGGCGCCGGTGACGGCGGCGAGGACCAGGGCGAGCAGGCCCGCGGCGCTCAGGGCCAGGGAGGGCGCCATGACCCGGGCCTGGCCGTGCCGGTCGACGAGCCGGGCCAGCTGCGGCGCGCAGACGGCCTGCGCGACGACGAACGTGGCCGCCACCGACCCGGCCGTGGCGTAGGAGCCGGTCAGGGCCGAGAGCATGAGGATGATGCCGAGGCTGATCATCCCGCCGGGGAACCGGGCGAGCAGCCCGGCGGCGGAGAAGGCCAGGGCGCCGGGGAGGGACAGGATCTGGCGGTAGGGCCCTAGCACGAGGACGATTCTGGCGCACCGCGTCCGCCGCCGAGACACGGTGCGCCGCCTGCTACCGGTGAGGTTGCCCACCCGCCAAGATGGCCCTCGTGCAGACCCCCGCCATCACCGACATCGACGCCCTCGCCGTCGCCCGCGCCGAGGCCCGGGCCGGCCGTGCCGAGGGTGGGGTGCCCATCGGGGCGGCCCTGGTCGTGGACGGAGCCGTGCTCGCCGTCGGGCGCAACCGGCGGGTGCAGGACGGCAGCGCCATCCGGCACGGCGAGACCGACTGCCTGGAGAATGCCGGCCGGCTGCCGGCGTCGGTGTACGCCCGGGCCACGATGGTCACCACGCTCTCGCCGTGCGACATGTGCACGGGCGCGATCCTGCTCTACAAGATCCCGCGGGTGGTCATCGGCGAGAACCGGACCTTCCGCGGCGGGGAGGACCTGCTGCGCGAACGGGGCGTCGAGGTGGTCGTGCTCGACGACGCCGAGTGCGTGAGCCTCATGCGCGACTTCGTCGCCGCCGAGCCGGGGCTGTGGAACGAGGACATCGGCCAGGAGTGAGCGGCCGTCGCCGGGGGGCGTGACGCCCGCCCGGCGACCGGCGCCCCGGCCTGGGCGTTACTCGCCCAGCGCCGCGTCGACCACCTTCTTCGCCTCCGCCTGCACCGCGGTGAGGTGCTGCTCGCCCTTGAAGGACTCGGCGTAGATCTTGTACACGTCCTCGGTCCCCGAGGGCCGCGCGGCGAACCAGGCGTCCGCGGTGGTGACCTTGAGCCCGCCGATGGCCTCGCCGTTGCCGGGCGCGTCCACCAGCCGGTCGGTGATCGGCGCCCCGGCCAGCTCGGTGGCGGCGACGTCCTCGGGGCGCAGCTTGGCGAGCTTGGCCTTCTGCGCCTTGCTGGCGGGGGCGTCGATGCGGGCGTAGGCGCTGGCGCCGTACCGTTCGACGAGGTCGGCGTGGAGCTCGCTGGGGGACCGGCCGGTCACCGCGAGGATCTCCGAGGCGAGCAGCGCGAGGAGGATGCCGTCCTTGTCGGTGGTCCACACCGTGCCGTCCTTGCGCAGGAACGACGCCCCGGCCGACTCCTCGCCGCCGAAGCCGACCGAGCCGTCGAGCAGCCCGGGCACGAAGTACTTGAAGCCCACCGGCACCTCGATGAGGGTGCGGCCCAGCCCGGCCGCGACCCGGTCGATGAGGGCGGAGGAGACCAGCGTCTTGCCCACGGCCGCGTCCGCGCGCCAGCCCGGGCGGTGGGTGAAGAGGTACTCGATGGCGACGGCGAGGTAGTGGTTGGGGTTCATCAGCCCGCCGTCGGGGGTGACGATGCCGTGCCGGTCGGAGTCGGCGTCGTTGCCCGTGGCGATGTCGTAGGGCGTCTGCCCGTCGGTGGGGCGCATCTTGTCCCGCAGCGACGCCATCGCAAAGGGGGAGGAGCAGTCCATGCGGATCTTGCCGTCCCAGTCCAGCGTCATGAACCGCCAGGTCGGGTCCACGGCCGGGTTGACCACGGTGAGGTCGAGGTGGTGGCGCTCGCCGATCGCGGCCCAGTACTCCACCGACGCCCCGCCCAGCGGGTCCGCGCCGATGCGCACGCCGGCCTCGCGGATGGCGTCGAGGTCGAGGACGTTGACGAGGTCGTCGACGTAGGCGCTGAGGTAGTCGTTCTTGCGGGTGCTCTCCGCGGCGATGGCCCGCTCGAACGGGGTCCGGGACACCTCCTGCCAGCCGCTGCGCAGGATCTCGTTGGCGCGGGCGGCGATGACGGAGGTGGCGTCCGAGCCGGCCGGGCCGCCGTGCGGGGGGTTGTACTTGAAGCCGCCGTCGCGCGGGGGGTTGTGCGAGGGGGTGACGACGATGCCGTCGGCGCGGCCCGGGCCCTCCACCCGCACCCCGCCGGTGGTGCCGGCGCCGTTCGCGCGCAGGATGGCGTGCGAGACGGCCGGGGTGGGCGTCCAGGAGTCGCGGGCGTCGACGCGGACCTCCACCCCGGCGGCGCTGAGCACCTCGATGGCGGTGCGCCAGGCCGGCTCGCTCAGGGCGTGGGTGTCCCGGCCGATGAACAGCGGGCCGTCGATGCCCTGGGAGCGGCGGTACTCGACGATCGCGGCGGTGGTGGCCACGATGTGCGCCTCGTTGAAGGCGCTGTCGAGGCTGGAGCCGCGGTGCCCGGAGGTGCCGAAGACGACCTGCTGGGCCGGGTCGTCGGGGTCCGGGGTGAGGTCGTAGTAGGCGGAGACGACCTTGTCGACGTCGATGAGGTCCTCGGGCTGGGCGGGAGTGCCGGCGCGCTCATGCATGGAGCCGATCCTGCCACCGGAGCCCCGGGGAACGCCCGAGATAGCGCGGTCGCCGCCGCCGGCTCGCCCCCTGTTCGTGCGTCCTCCACCTGGGGGTTCCTCGCCGTTGAGCCCGCGCGCCGCCCGCAGCCGCCACCCGCGACCGCCGCGGCCGACCGCCTGCCCGGCCGCCCGCGGCTGCCTACGCTGGGGCCATGACACTTCCCGACGTCCCCGGCACCCCGGTGACCATCGCCGACCTCGACCCCCAGCAGCCCGTCCCGGAGGGCTTCGTCCTGCTCGACGTGCGCGAGCAGGACGAGTGGGACGCCGGTCACGCGCCCGGCGCCGTGCACATCCCCATGGGCGAGCTGCCGGCCCGGGTGGACGAGCTGCCGGACGGCGAGCTGCTGGTGGTGTGCCGCTCCGGCGGCCGCTCGGCCCGCTCGGCCGCCTGGCTCAACCACTCCGGCTACGACGCCTACAACGTCGAGGGCGGCATGAAGCAGTGGCAGGCCGCGGGGCTGCCCCTCACCGCCGAGGACGGCCGCACAGCGACCGTCCTCTGACGTCCCGCCCGGCGCCGCGGCGAGCAGCGGGGGAGACGGCCCGGCGCCGTGGCGAGCAGCGGGGGACGGCGCGGCGCCGCGGCGAGCGGCCCGCCGGTGCCCTCGTCGGGGCTCGCCGTCGTGACCCGTACGCTTGGGCCCCATGGGTAAGAAGAGCCGCAAGAAGTCCGAGGGCACGCCGAAGCCGAAGCGCCAGGAAGTCCCCTACGTCGAGCGGCCCTTCGAGGGCCTGCCCGGCGAGACCGACCTGGTCGCGCTGCGCGAGGTCGTCCCCGCCGCGTCGGTGACGGTCCGCACCACCGAGGAGCACGGCGCTCGCGAGGTCCAGCTCGTCACCCTCCTGCCCGACACGCTGCCCGCGCTGCACCGCGAGGACGGCACCGTGCTCGTCGCCCTGCAGACGCCCCAGCACTCCGGCGACGCCTCGCGCGACGTCGCCGCCGCCCTGCTCGACGCCCTCGCCCTCGAGCCGGGCACCCCGCTGACCAACGCCGGCCTGCCCGAGCCGGGCCCGCGCCTGCAGGACGTCCTGGACACCTCGGTGCCCTTCGAGGTCACCGTCCACGACACCTTCGACTACTGGCTCGCCCCCGGCGCCGCGGAGGACCCGGAGGTCGCGCACGCGCTCGAGCACGCCAGCGAGGAGATCGTCCCCACCGTCAAGATCGACGGCGTCGACTCGGCCTACTGGGTGCGCATGGGCGCCCGCGAGTTCCTCCGCTGGGCCCGCCCGGAGGACCAGGAGCGCGTCCTCGACGCGATCGCCCGCCTGCACGCTGCCCGCGAGTCGGCCATCGACGAGGGCTCGAAGTTCATCGGTGCCTTCCGCGCCTGCGGCATCCTCATCCCCGTCTGGGAGCTGGCGCCGGGCACCGAGGCCGAGGAGATCGCCGAGCCGCTGCGGGCCTTCGAGAAGAAGCTGGAGGAGGCCCTGGCGTCCGACGCGGCGCTCACCGCCGACGAGCGCCGCGCTCGCGCCGGCATCGTCTCCCGCCAGGTGAGCCTCCGCTGACCCGCTGACCTTCCGGGGCGCGGGCGCCTCGTGCGCTGACGCGCCCCACCAACCGTCGGGGTGCGGACCGGTGGTCCGCACCCCGACGGGCTGTGTTCCTGCTGCTTACTTGCCGGTGTAGGTGAAGGTGAGCAGGGAGCCGGGGTTCTCGAGCTCGGTGGTGGAGTCGCCGTCGGCGCCGCGGGCCAGGCCGCCGGAGTCGGTGGCCACGATGATGGTGGCGCCGTCGGGGCTGATGGCGGTGTCGCGGTAGCGGTTGACGGAGCGGAACAGCCGCTGGGAGTCGCCGACCTTCTCGCCGTCGTCGGCCAGGTCGACGCGGAAGAGCTCGCCGCTCTTGAGGGTGGGCATGAGCAGGGAGTTCTCCCAGCCCGGGATGGCCGTCGCGTCGTAGTGCTCGAGGCTGGAGGGGGCGATCGTCGGGTAGCAGATGAAGTACATCCCGGAGGTGTCGCAGTCGTCGCCCTTGAAGTCGTGGTTGTCGGCGACGGTGAAGTACGTGCGCAGCGGCTCGACGAAGTTCGCGGCCGTGAAGTCGTGCTCGAAGTACTGCGGGACCTCGTCGGGGATGGTGAACCCGTCGTAGGGCAGCGTGGTGCCGGCGGACCAGTCACCGAAGACGTAGGCCTGGTCGTCCTTGTAGCCCGAGACGTAGGGCCAGCCGTAGTTGCCGCCGGCCTTGAGGAGGTTGAGCTCGTCGTCGCTCTTGGGGCCCTGCTCGGAGGAGTAGAGCTTGCCGTTGGCGAAGGTCAGCCCCTGGGGGTTGCGGTGGCCGTAGGTCAGGACGTGGCTCGTGACGCCGTCGAGCTTGGGGTTGTCCTTGGGGATGGAGCCGTCGAGGTTCAGGCGCAGGGTCTTGCCCTGGTAGGCGGTCCAGTCCTGGGCGTCGACCTCGTCCTGGGTGGGCAGGCGCTGGGCCTCGTTGGGCTTGTAGGCGTTGAGGTCCTGGTTGTTCCCGCGGTCGCCGATCGTGTAGTAGAGCTTGCTGTCGGGGCCGAAGACGAGGCGCCCGGAGTTGTGGTCGTCGCTGGCGGGCATGCCCTCGATCAGGGTCGTCGGGTCGACCAGGGTGTTGGTGCCGGCGTCGTAGGTGTAGCGCACCAGGCGCTGGCGCCGGTCGAGCTCCTCGCCGGCCGGGCCCACGCCGCCGCCGTCGTAGGTGTAGGACAGGTAGACGTACTGGTTGTGCTTCTTGTTGTCCTTGAGCAGGTCCGGGTGCAGGGCCATGCCGAGCAGGCCGTCCTGCTCCCCGGCGGTGGTCATGACGTCGTCGATGGTCAGGATGATCGTCTTCTCGCCGGTGGCGGGGTCGACCTGGGTGACGTGGCCCGCGGTGCGCTCGGTGACCCACAGCTTCCCGCCGGGGCCGTAGAGCACCTCGAAGGGGTTGGCCAGGCCGGTGGTGAGCACCTTGCGCTCGAAGTCCTCCGTCACGGCCGGGGCCTGGGTGGTGCCGCTGCCGCCGTCGCTGGGCGGCGTGGCGGCTGCCAGCGCCGGGGCGGCGACCGCGGCGGCGGCCAGGGTGGTGAGGGTGGCGGTCAGGAGGGGACGAGGACGCATGGGGTATCTGCCTCTTTCCGAGAATGGGTCTGCGGCAGCAGCTGCCGAGACGGACTTACCACCGGGTCCCGCTGCGCTGATGCGCGGCGGTTTCAGCCTCGGTGGCCGCTCCCGGTGGAACGACTCGGGGACCGTAACCTTCCATGAAAGTAGTTGACAACTTAACTAAATGGCCCGCCGCGAGGCCTGGGGCACGGCCGGCCCCGCTCGGACCCTTCGGCACGTGGGGCGGAGTCGTCGACCGGGCGGGGAAAAGCCCAGGTGGGGCGGGGTAGTGCGGCGACCCCTCGGTGGACGTGGGGGCGCATGCCGGGAGGGTGCCGTTCCGGAGGGTGGGTGGTGGTGTGGTGCACGCCTCGCGCCGGGGGGCGGGAGCTGGTGTGGCGAACGCCTCGCTCCAGGGGTGTGGCGATCGCCGCCGACACTCCCGTACCTGTCTCGCAACCTGCTTGCGCGCTAAGTATCTTGGCGGTGCAGGGGCGGCACTCTCCCAGGGATGGAGCTTCCGATGACGCCACCGACCAAGGCGTCGCCGACGCTCGATGACCGAGCGTCCATCGAGCTGTGGGGGCGCGTGATCCAGGGCTTCCAGGCGACGAACCGGGCGATCCACGGCGCCATCAAGGCGGCCTTCGCCCTGAACGAGGCGGAGGCGGAGACGCTGCTCAACCTGCACCGCCACCCCGAGCACCGCGTTCCCATGGCGAAGCTCGCCCGCGCGGCCGCCTTCACCACCGGTGGCTTCACGAAGATCGCGGACAAGCTCACCCGGCGGGGCCTGGTCGTCCGGGTCCCGTGTGCGGACGACCGGCGCGTGACCTTCCTCGAGCTCACGCCCGCCGGCAGCGACGTCGCCGCCGAGCTGGCCCGTCTCGTCGCGGACGTCAACCGGTCCCGGGTCATCGACGTCCTCGGCCCCGATCGGGCCGCCCTCGTCGCCGAGGCCATGACGGACCTCTACCGCGCCAACCGTCCGCCCGGCCGGTAGCCGTTCCCGCCCGCACGCCGGGAGCGAGCGCGCCGGCGGGCGCCGGCTGGTGTCGGGGGTGCCGGCCCGCGCCGCCGTCCCACCGGTCCGCCTTTCGTCATGAGGTGGTCAAGCCCTCGCCCGGACGCGGTGCACGACGGGTCGAGATCGTGGATAGGGTGGCACTCGTGAGGCAGGCAGGAGCGAGGTCCCAGCGGGTCGCCGTCGTCATCCCCGCCAAGGACGAGGTGGACCGCATCGCCGCCACCGTCCGCGCCGCCCGCGCCATCCCGCACGTCGACCTCGTGCTCGTGGTCGACGACGGCTCCGAGGACGACACCCAGCACGCGGCCCGCGCCGCCGGTGCCGTCGTCGTGCGGCACTCGGTCAACCGCGGCAAGGCCTCCGCCATGGAGACCGGCGCCTCCGTCGTGGCCATGCGCGACGTCGAGGGCCGGCCCCCGCGCCTGCTCCTCTTCCTCGACGCCGACCTGGGCGAGACCGCGGTGGCGACCGCGCCGCTGGTCCCCCCGGTCCTCGAGGGCCGGGCCGACTGCACCATCGCCGTGCTGCCGCCCCAGCCCGGCGCCGGCGGCCGCGGCATCGTCACCGGCCTTGCGCGCCGGTCCATCGCCCGCGCCACCGGCTGGACCCCCACCCAGCCGCTCTCCGGCCAGCGGTGCCTCACCCGCGCCGCGTTCGAGGCGGCCAGCCCGCTCTCGCGCGGCTGGGGCGTGGAGACCGGGATGACCATCGACCTGCTCGTCGCCGGGCTGACGGTCATGGAGGTGCCCTGCGACCTGCGTCACCGGCCCTCCCGCAACGACCTCGCCGGCCAGCTGCACCGCGGCGCGCAGTACCGCGACGTCGCCCTGGCGGTCAACGCCCGGCGGCTGCGCGGGGTGCGCGTGCCGCCCTCGCGGCGCGGGGACGACGCCGCCCACCAGAAGCCCGGCCGCCCCTACCGCGCCTGGGCGACCTCGCCGGAGGGCTGAGCGTCCTCGTCGGGCCCCGGCTCCGCCTCGGGCCCCTCGCCCGGGCGTCGGCCGCCGTCGTCCGGGGCGTCCGGTAGCTCGCCGCTCTCGGCGACGCCGTGCACGAGCAGCCAGCCCGTCACCACCGCCACCAGCAGCGGCACGGACATGGAGATCCCGATGGCCGGCAGCACGATGCCGGAGTCGTTGACGGCGAAGGCGAGCGCGAACGTGGTGCCCAGCGCCACCAGCGTGGGGCGCAGCATGACGGCGTCGCGGTCGATGCGCCCGATGGTGTCCCCGCCGGTGAGCCAGCCGTAGCTGGACTCGCCCCGGTGCTCCCGCCGCAGCGGCCGGGTGAGCAGGACGACCACGACGACGATCCCGCCGATCACCAGCAGGGTCAGGGTCGAGCCGAACAGGTTGGTCAGGTTCTGCGAGGCCTTGCGGCTGATGACCGACCACAGCCCGCCGTCGAGCACCGTCTCGACGAAGCGGCCCAGGTGCGAGCGCTCGGCGGGCGGGCGCAGCCAGTCGACCACCGAGAAGCTCAGCGCCGCCACCGCGGTGACGCCGAGCACGGCCAGCACCCGCTGCCAGGTCAGCCGGACGCCCATCGCCAGCAGCGCGAGCACGAGGAAGCCGGGGATCAGCGCCGGCGGGCCGCCGAAGTCGGCCCCGATCGACGGGGCGCCGTCGAGCACCGTGGCGACGAGCCCGATGACCGCGATGGCCGCCGCGGCCCAGCGCCGTCGCCCGCGCCGCACCAGCGGGTCGCTCACGCACAGGGCCACGAGGATGGTGGCGGCGGCGAAGAGGGAGAACGAGGAGTTGTTGAACCCGTAGAACCGCCCGCCCACCTGCGGCTGGATCCCCATGAGGGAGGAGACCTGCAGCCGGGCGCCGGTGAGGACGTCCCCGGCGAGCACCACGGCGGTCAGGCCGGCGACCACGCCGACCGGCGCGAGCAGCCGGCGCCGCCACGGCCCGGCCAGCGCCACCGCGGCGATGACGACGGCGAGGGCCAGGGTGAGGGCGTACACCGCGCTGGCGGGGCTGTCGGCGCGCCACCACGGCAGCAGGTTGGTCAGGTAGGACGCCACCGGCACGGCGCCGATGATCACCGCGGCCCAGCGCAGCGTGCGCAGCAGCGGGGCCGGGCGGCGCGAGCGCAGCGCCCGAGCCATCCGGGCGCGGGTCGGCCCGTGCCCCTCCAGGCGCGCCGCCGCGCCGTCGAGCATGCGCCGGTTCAGCCCGAGCGTCACCACGCCGTAGAGCAGCAGGTTGACGAGGACCAGCGCCGAGTAGAACGGCCCCACCAGGGCCTTGACCTCCACCGCGTGCCGGTTCGTGTCGTCGAGCGCGGCCACGCGGGCCGGGCCGGAGCGGCCGTCGTCGGTCACGCCCAGCGGCGCCCCGGCCAGGCCGGCGGGGACGTCGACGCCGAGCATCGCGAGCACGGTGGGCGTGAGGTCGGTGGACTGGACCATGCCCGGCTGGCGGGTGGAGCGGGTGTCGAACACGGCGCCGTCGGCGGGGATCGGCGGCAGCGCCGGGCCGTCGCCGGTGAGCAGCTGCATGAGGGCGACCGACCCGGAGTCGGCCACCGAGGCGAGCAGCACGGTCGCGTGGGGCGCGGACTCGCGCACGGCGGCGAGCACCGCCCCCACCCGCGCGTCGATCGCCGCGACCTGCAGGCCCCGCTCCGGGGACTTGAGCAGCCAGGCCTCCTCGGCGGGCAGGCTCGGGGTCTCGGCGGGCGCCGGCTCGCTGAGCGGGCTCGTGGCGCTCGGGGCGTCGCTGGGCGCGGGCACCAGCGGGCGGTTGCGGTCGCGCACCGCGCCGACGTCGACGACGGCGAGCGCCTTGCCGGGCAGCGCCTGGGCCACCTGGTCCTGCAGGCGCACGGAGCTGGTGGAGGCGTAGGCGTGCTCGCCGGCCACCGTGCCGGCCGAGGTGGCCAGCGCGATCGCGGCGCCGGGGCCGACGGCGAGGGTGGGCACGCCCGCCTGGCTCAGGGTGTCGCCGAGGAGGCCGGGGGTGGCGTCGTAGGACGCGGCGGCGGCGGCCCCGAGGTAGTCGGACCAGCCGGGCACGGCGCCGCCCTGGTCCGCCTCGTCCAGGTGGCGGCAGGTGCCGTACTGCTCCATCGGCACGTCGGCGGCGCGCCGGCCGGCGGAGAGGGCGAGCCAGCCGTCGGCCGGGCAGGTGGAGGAGCGCACCGAGCGCACCACCAGGTTGGCGCTGGCCCCGTGCTGGGCCAGGCCCCACATGTTCGGCGTGGCCAGGGAGGACAGGTCCTCCCAGCGCACCCCGGCGGTGCCGATGACGACGACCGGGGCGTCCGGGCCGGCGGTGCCCGGCTGCGCGCGGGGGCCGGCGGGCGGCGCCGGCGCGCCGGCGGCCGGTGCCGTCCCGGTGCCCGCGGTCACCCCGGCGGCCGGCGTGGCGGCCGCCGCCTGGACCAGCGGCAGGAGGAAGGGCAGCACGAGGGCCAGGGCGACGACCAGCGCGATGATGGTGGCCCTGCGCCGCTGCTGCTGCCGGCGTCGGGTGCTGCTCACGTCCGGAAGCCTACGTGCCACGTGCTGGACCGGCCGGGGAGGGGGCGCGCGCACGGCACTAGGCTCGGGCGCGATCTGAGACCGGGAGGATCCCTCATGCACGACGACGCAGGCGACGTCGAGCGCGTCAGCACGGTGCCCGACGGGCTCGCCGAGGCGCGCCATGGCGCGGCCGAGGCGGCGCCCGCGCCCGCCGCGACGGGCACCGCCCGCGCCCGCTACGCCTACCTCGGCCCGGAGGGCACCTTCACCGAGGCGGCGCTGCTGCAGGTGACCGATCCCACGGAGTCCGACCTCGTCCCGTGCCTGGACGTGGTGACCGCGCTGGACCTGGTGCGCCGCGGGGAGGCGGACTTCGCCGTCGTGCCGATCGAGAACTCGGTCGAGGGCAGCGTCAACGTCACCCTCGACAGCCTCGCGACCGGCTCCCCGCTGGTCATCGTCGGCGAGATGCTCGTGCCGATCGCGTTCGTGCTGGCCGCCCGCGAGGGGATGACCCTGGCGCACGTGCGGCGCATCTCCACCCACCCGCACGCCTGGGCCCAGTGCCGCGGCTGGGTGGCCGCGCACCTGCCCGGCGCCGTGCACGTGCCGGCCACCTCCACCGCGGCCGCCGCGGCGCTGCTCGCCGGCGACCAGGACGCGCCCGGCTTCGACGCCGCGCTCTCCTCGCCCCTGTCGGCGGCGAAGTACGGCCTGAGCGTGCTGGCCGACGGCGTGGCCGACAACCCCCACGCCGTCACCCGGTTCATCCTCGTCGCCCGGCCGGGCTACCTGCCCGAGCCCACCGGGGCGGACAAGACCACCCTCATGGTCCACCTGCCCGACAACGAGGCCGGGGCGCTGCTGAGCATGCTCGAGCAGTTCGCCACCCGCGGGGTCAACCTCTCGCGCATCGAGTCCCGGCCCATCGGGGACTCCCTGGGCCGGTACTCCTTCTCCATCGACGCCGAGGGGCACGTGAGCGAGGAGCGGGTGCAGGCCACGCTCATCGGCCTGCACCGGGTGTGCCCCACGGTGCGGTTCCTCGGCTCCTACCCGCGCGCCGACGGCCAGCGCCCGCACCTGCGCCCGGGCACCCACGACGCCGACTTCCGCGCGGCCCGCGAGTGGGTGCGCGACCTGCTCGCCGGCGGGACGGCCTGAGCCGGGGCGGCGGCCCTCACGCGGTCCGGACGACCAGGCCGCCCTTCTCCGCCCGAACGTAGATCGTCGTCGCGAACCCGACCAGGTCGCCGTCGACCTGGACGTGCTCGGGCTCCTCGGTGCGCACCACGAGCTCCTGGGCCCGACGGAACCGGATCGAGCCGGTGCTGTAGGGCAGGAGGTCCTTGCGGACGCCCAGCCCCTGGAGGGTGACCTTGCGCAGCAGGTCCGCCCAGCCGATGAGCCCCCCGCGGGTGTCGATGACGGCGATGTCGAGGTAGCCGTCGTCGATCTGGGCGTCGGGGAACAGGACGACGCCGCCGGGCAGGCGCCCGACGTTGGCGAACAGGATGGTGCGGGCGGTGATCGTCTCCGACTGCTCGCTGGCGCCGAGCTCCACCGACGCCCGGATCTTCCGCCCGGCGAGGTGCTTGACGCCGGCGACGAAGTAGGCGATCCAGCCGAGCCTGGCCTTGAGCTCCTCGTCCGCGCCGGCGACCATCGCGGCGTCGAAGCCGAGGCCGCCGATGACGAGGAAGACGTGCTCCTTGTCCGGGTCCTCCGGCGCCGCCGGCGTGTCGGGCGGGACCGCCCCGGCCTCCTCGAGCGTGCCGGCGTCCTCGGGGTGGGCCGGGTCGAGGTAGCGGCCCTTGGCCGCCTGCCCGGACTCGGTGCGCTCGGCGGAGCGGGCCGTCGAGGCGTCCTCGCGCCCGCGCACCTCCCGGGCCTCCGCCGCGGTCAGCGGCTCGGTGCGCAGCCAGCCGAGGTCGACGGTGCGGTTGCGCCCGGTCAGCGCGGTCGCGACCATCTCGCGCTGGCTGGTCAGCGGCAGGTCCAGGTTGCGGGCGAAGAGGTTGCCGGTGCCCAGCGGCAGCAGCCCCATGGGCACCCCGGTGCCCGCGAGGCCCTCGGCGACGGCGCGGACCGTGCCGTCCCCGCCCGCCGCGATGACCACCGAGGCGCCGCGCTCGAGCGCCTCGCGGGTCTGGCCCAGGCCCGGGTCCTCCACGGTGGTCTCGAACCACAGCGGCTCGTCCATCCCCACGTCGGTGGCCGTCTGGGCCACGAGGGCGCGCACCGTCCGGGCGTCGGCGCCCTTGGAGGGGTTGAACACGACAGCGGGCGGCCCGCCGCGGGGCTCGTCGGCGGCCTTCTCGGGCGGCCCGGGCTCGGCGAACGACGGCGTGCGCCGCCGCACGGCCCGCCAGGTGGCCAGTCCGAGCACCACCGCGACGAGCGCGAGCACCAGGGCGGCCACCGCCACCCACGCCTCCCAGGTCATAGGGGCAACGTAACGGTCTCCCCGGGCCACCCGCCCCTCGGGGGCATGTGGCGGGGGCTGGCGTCAGGGACCGGCCGGTGCGGCCCCCGGGTGGACGAGGGCGACGGCGGCGCCGGTCGGCGGGGCGACGCCGAGCAGGATGACGATGGCCACCAGGGCCAGCACGAGGGCGATCGCCAGGAGCAGGGCCACCGCGGTGATGGCGGCGATGACCCACGTCGCGCGGCGGCGCATGTCGGTGGTCTCGGTGACGTGCAGGTCGTGGTTGGCGGCCTCGCGCTCGGCCCCGTCGAAGAGGCCCTTGAGGTAGGCGCTCTGCTCGCCGCCGGGCGCGTCCGGGCGGCGCCCGTCGATGGATCGGACGTTGTCCTCCACACGCGCCCCCCTTCACCCGGCGGGTCACCCCTGGGGGTCACCCTCGCGGATGCGGCGAGGCTACCCCGCGCTTCGGCGGTCCGGAGGCGAATCGGCCGCGTCCGGTTCCAGGTAGCCGGTGTCGATCAGGGCCGCGCGGAGCACGTCGGTCTCCGGGGTCCCGGTGAGCGCGGCGATGGCCTTGAGGTTCGCCCGGCTCGGCAGCGCGCTGGGGCGCTTCCAGTTGAGCAGCGTCTGCGGCTGGACGCCGAGCTTCGCGGCGAGCTGCCGGTAGGAGGGCGGGTAGAGCTGCTCGTCGATGTGCCGCTGGAGGATGCCCCACAGGTGTCCCATCAGGACTCACCGCCAAGTCTCCGCGCGCCCCGGCGCGCGCGGTGTTCGGTAGCGCTGGATAAATGAGGGTCGTTCCACCGTACAAAGGGTGGGCACCGGTGTCCATGGTCAGAACCGGCCAGCCGAACGGGCCGCGCCGCGCGCCCGCCTCTGCTATCGGAGGGTGACACCGAGCCGGGCTTGGGCACCATGTCCGTACAAAACGTCTTGTCTCGCTGGACGGGGTGCTCTACGTTCGCCCCATAGCGGGGGCCGCCCGTGCCGCCGCCCGGGACACCAGGGGTCAGCGATGGAGCTGCCACAGGTCGTCGTGCTGCAGGACCCGAAGAGGCTCGCGCGGCTGATGGTCGTCGAGGACGCGACCCAGCGGGAGGTGGCCGCCGCCGCCGGCTGGGCGTCGCACTCCTACCTCGGCCGCCTGCTGCGGGGGAGCGCGCGCACGCTCACGCGCGAGGCCGCGGACCGCATCGCGGCGTACCTGGGCGTGGAGACCGGCGACCTGTTCCTGCCGCTCCCGTCCGCCCGCGACTGCCCGCCGGGCGCCGGGGCCGGCCGGTGCCGCTGCCGCGACGACGTCGGAGGGACGCGATGAGCGGCGCGGACTGGGCCGGGCTCGTCGTCGCCGTGGCCTCCGGGGTGCTCGTCCACTGGCTCGGCCAGGGCCTGTGGGACGCCCTGGCCGCGCGGGGGAAGGCGCGCGCGTCGGCCGCGGGCGCCGACCGGCGGGCGCGCCGCGACCAGGTGGCCGATCTCGAGAGCGCCCTCGCCCGCGCGTTGGCCGACCGCGACGACGAGCGGGCCGAGAAGGAGAAGGCCGAGGCCGCCCGGGACCGGGCCCTGGCCCGGTGCCGGGCGCTGGAGGACTATGCCCACCGGCTGCGCGAGGGCTGCCCGGGCACGCCGCCGCCCTGGCCCACGACGCTCCTCAGGGTCTGACGGCACGACCCGCGACGCTCCTGCGGGTCCGACGGCGCGCGGGCACGAACCGGGCGGCACGAGGGCGGCCATTAGGCTTCGAGCATGATCGACCTTCGAGCACTGCGTGAGGACCCGGAGACGGTCCGCGCCAGCC
This sequence comes from Georgenia thermotolerans, assembly GCF_009193185.1. Taxonomy (GTDB): domain Bacteria; phylum Actinomycetota; class Actinomycetes; order Actinomycetales; family Actinomycetaceae; genus Georgenia; species Georgenia thermotolerans. Next base: position 73,227 of record NZ_VUKF01000021.1, read on the forward strand.
AGCGCGCCCGCGGCGCGGACGACCGCCTCGTCGACCAGTTGCTGGAGGCGGACGCCACCCGCCGCGCCACCCTCGCCTCCTTCGAGGAGCTGCGCGCCGAGCAGAAGCAGGTCTCGAAGTCCGTGGGCAAGGCCTCCCCCGAGGAGCGCCCCGCCGTCCTCGCCCGGGCCAAGGAGCTCGCCGAGCAGGTCAAGGCCGCCGAGGCCGCCGCCGCCGACGCCCAGGCCACGCTCGACGACCTCGCCCGCACCATCCCCAACGTCGTCGACCCGGCGGCCCCGGTGGGCGGGGAGGACGACTACGTCGTCCTCAAGCACGTCGGCACCCCGCGCGACTTCGCCGCCGAGGGGTTCGAGCCCAAGGACCACCTCGACCTCGGCGAGGGGCTGCGGGCCATCGACGTCCGGCGCGGCGCGAAGGTCTCCGGCGCCCGGTTCTACTTCCTCACCGGCCTCGGCGCCCGGCTCGAGCTCGCCCTGCTCAACGCCGCGATGGACCAGGCGGTGCGCTACGGCTTCACGCCGATGATCACCCCGACCCTCGTGCGCCCCGAGACGATGCAGGGCACCGGCTTCGACGTCGCCCACGACGCCGAGATCTACCGGCTCGAGGCCGACGACCTCTACCTGGTCGGGACCTCCGAGGTCGCCCTCGCCGGCTACCACGCCGACGAGATCCTCGACCTGTCCACCGGCCCGCTGCGCTACGCCGGCTGGTCCTCGTGCTACCGCCGCGAGGCCGGCTCGCACGGCAAGGACACCCGCGGCATCATCCGCGTCCACCAGTTCAACAAGGTGGAGATGTTCTCCTACGTGCCGGTGGAGGAGGCCGCCGAGGAGCACCAGCGGCTGCTCGCCTGGGAGGAGGAGATGCTCGCCAAGGTCGAGCTGCCCTACCGGGTCATCGACACCGCGGCCGGGGACCTGGGCACCTCCGCCGCCCGCAAGTTCGACTGCGAGGCGTGGCTGCCCACCCAGAACCGCTACCTCGAGCTGACCTCCACCTCCAACTGCACCACCTTCCAGGCCCGGCGCCTGGGCGTCCGGGAGCGCACCGCCGTCGGCGGCACCCGCACCGTGGCGACGCTCAACGGCACGCTGGCCACCACCCGGTGGATCGTGGCGATCCTCGAGAACCACCAGCGGCCGGACGGCTCGGTGCGTGTGCCGGAGGGCCTGCGCCCCTACCTGGGCGGCCTCGAGGTGCTCGAGCCGGCCGGAGCGGCGGCGCGGTGACGGCGGGCGGGTCGGCCGGTCACGGCCCCACGACGAACGGCGTGCTGCCCCTGACCGCGCGCGCGGCCCGGTGGGCCGAGGTGCTGCCGGCCTCGCTGCCGCCGGCCGGGGAGGAGCTGCTGGTCGCCCTGGACATCGACGGCACCCTGCTCACCCACGACGGCGGGCTCAGCCCCGCGGTGCGCGAGGCGGTCGCCGGGCTGCGCGACGTCGGCGCCCGGGTGGTGCTCTCCACCGGCCGGTCCGTCCAGGGCGTGCTGCCGGTGGCCGCCGAGCTCGGCCTGGAGCGGGGCTGGGCGGTGTGCTCCAACGGCGCGGTGTGCATCCGGCTGGACCCCGAGCTCGACGAGGGGCACGAGATCTCCGACGTCGTCACCTTCGACCCCGCGCCGACGCTGCGGCTGCTGCGCGAGGAGCTGCCCGACGGGCTCTTCGCCGTCGAGGACCTCGGCCGCGGGTTCAAGGTCACCGCCCCCTTCCCCATGGGCGAGCTGACCGGGCAGGTCGAGGTCGTCGACTTCGAGGAGCTCGTCGCCGCGCCCGCCACCCGCGTGACGCTGCGCGCCCCGGAGCTGAGCTCGCAGGACTTCCACGACCTCGTCCAGCGGGTCGGGCTGCACGGGGTGAGCTACGCCGTCGGCTGGACCGCCTGGCTCGACATCTCGCCCGACGGCGTGACGAAGGCCAGCGCCCTGGAGATGCTCCGCGGGCGCATGGACATCGACCCCGGCGCCACCGTCGCCATGGGCGACGGCTCCAACGACCTGGAGATGCTCGAGTGGGCCGCGCACGGGGTCGCCATGGGCGGGTCCTCGGATCCGGTGCAGGCCGCCGCCGATGCGGTCACCGACGACGTCTTCCACGACGGCGCGGCGGTGGTCCTGCAGGCCCTCCTCACCCGCTGACCTCGAGCGCGAGACGTCAACTCGTGCGCGAGGCGTCAAGTAGTGCTCTAGGCGTCAACTCCGCCGCGAGGCGTCAAGTAGTGCGCGAGGCGTCAACCCCGCGGCGAGGCGTCAACCCCGCGGCGAGGCGTCAGATAGTGCGCGAGGGGCCAAGGAGAGCGAGATGGCCAGTCGTGCGCGGGGCGTCATGCCCTGCGCCGGGCCGCACGGTCTCCGCGCCTCCCCGCCCGCAGGGTCGCCGCGCTTCCCCGCCCGCAGGGTCGCCCCAATTGACCTCTCACGACCACGTTGACGTCTCACGACAATAGGGAGCGGGGCGTCCGGATGTTGAGAAATCTCCCCCGATTGCTTCGTTGCTGAATCGTTACGTCACGACCCGGAACAAATAGTGGTCTCAGATCCCGGACGAGTGGTTGGGTAACCACAGGGAGCGCGTGTGCGCTCGACACGACGACGTGACGAGGAGTTCGCATGATGACGACGACCAGGCGGCGGGGCATCGCCACCTTGGCGGGCGCCGCCGCAGTGGCCATGGTGCTCAGCGCCTGCGGGGCCGACGACATGGGCGGCGGCACCGGTGGTGGCGGGGGCGGCAGCAGCAGCGCCGCGGGCGCCGACTGCGCGGCCTACGAGCAGTACGGCACCTTCAAGGGGGAGAAGGTCAACCTCTTCTCCTCCATCCGGGAGACCGAGGCCGACCAGCTCCAGGACACCTTCACCGACTTCAGCGAGTGCACCGGCATCGACGTCGTCCACAACGGCTCGGGCGAGTTCGAGCAGCAGGTGGTCGTGCAGGCCGAGGGCGGCAACGCCCCCGACCTGGCCATCTTCCCGCAGCCGGGCCTGCTGGCCCGCATGGTCAAGGACGGCTACGTCGTCGAGGCGCCGGACGCCGTGGAGAAGAACGTCGACGAGGGCTGGTCGGAGGACTGGAAGGCCTACGGCACCGTCGACGGCAAGTTCTACGCCGCCCCGCTGATGGCGTCGGTGAAGTCCTTCGTCTGGTACTCCCCGACGCTGTTCGCGGAGAAGGGCTACGAGGTCCCCACCACGTGGGACGAGCTCATGAGCCTGACCGAGAAGATCGCCGCCACCGGCGAGAAGCCGTGGTGCGCGGGCATCGAGTCCGGCGGCGCGACCGGCTGGCCGGCCACCGACTGGATCGAGGACATGGTCCTGCGCCAGGGCGGCGGCGACCTGTACGACAAGTGGGTCACCCACGAGGTGCCGTTCAACGACCCGCAGATCCTCGCGGCCGCCGACATGGCCGGCGCGATCCTCAAGAACGACGACTACGTCAACGGCGGCATCGGCGACTCCCGGTCCATCGCGACGACGTCCTTCAACGACGGCGGCCTGCCCATCCTCGACGGCAAGTGCTACATGCACCGCCAGGCCTCCTTCTACGAGGCCCAGTGGCCCGAGGGCACCGACGTCAGCCCCGAGGGCCAGGCGTTCGCCTTCTACCTGCCCGGCAAGACGGCGGACGAGAAGCCGCTGCTCACCGGCGGTGAGTTCGTCGGCGCGTTCAACGACAAGGAGGCCACCCAGGCGGTGCAGGCCTACATGGCCTCCGGCGACTGGGCCAACACCCGCGTCAAGATCGGCGGCGTGACGTCGGCGAACAAGGCCGTCGACCCGGCCAACGCCTCCTCCGACGTGCTGCGCCTGGCGATCGAGCTGCTCCAGGACAAGGACGCCGTCGCCCGCTTCGACGGCTCGGACCTCATGCCCTCCGAGGTCGGCGCCGGCTCCTTCTGGACCGGCATGACCCAGTGGATCGACGGCGCGGACACCAAGACGGTCCTCGACCAGATCGAGGCCTCCTGGCCCGCCAGCTGACCCGCTGACCCAGCCCGCGCGGGGGAGCGGCCACCGGCCGCACCCCCGCGCGGGCGCACCCGCCTCCGGGGCGCCCGCCTTCCGGCCACCCGCCCCCGAGGCCCCCGCCTCCGGGGCGGACACCCGTCTCGAGGCCGCCCAGCCGCTCGCAGGGGAGCATGCATGGACTTCTTCCTCTACTCGAAGACCGGCCAGATGGTGCTGGCCGTGCTCGTCTTCGCCGCCGTCGTCGCCGCCCTCATGGTGGTCGCGCGCCTGGCCGACCGGTTCGCCGGCCGCACCCGCATCGCCTGGACGCTGCTCGTCTTCGCCGGCCCGGCGCTGCTCCTGCTCGGCGTGGGGCTGATCTACCCGGCCCTGCGCACCATGGTCATGTCCTTCATGGACGGCCGGTCGCAGAGCTGGGTCGGCCTGGCCAACTACCGGTGGGTCTTCACCAACCCCGAGTCGATCCAGTCCTTCGTCAACACCTTCTGGTGGGTCACGCTCGTCCCGCTGGTCTCGACCACGATCGGGCTGATCTACGCGATCCTCGTCGACGGCAAGCGCTTCGAGAAGGTCGCCAAGTCCCTGCTGTTCATGCCCATGGCGATCTCCTTCGTCGGCGCCGGCATCATCTGGAAGTTCGTCTACGAGTACCGCGGCGCCGAGCAGACCCAGATCGGCCTGCTCAACGCGTTCCTCACCGGCCTGGGCGTCGAGCCGGTGCGCTTCCTCCAGGACGGGCCCTGGAACACCTTCTTCCTGATCTTCATCATGATCTGGATCCAGGCCGGGTTCGCGATGGTGCTGCTCTCGGCCGCGATCAAGGGCATCCCGGCCGACATCGTCGAGGCGGCCCGGCTCGACGGGGTGAACTCCTGGCAGATGTTCCGCTCCATCACGGTGCCGTCGATCCGCCCGACCCTCGTGGTGGTCCTGACGACCATCTCCATCGCCACGCTGAAGATCTTCGACATCACCCGCACGGTCACCGGCGCCCGGTTCGGCACCCAGGTGCTGGCCAACCAGATGTACGACCAGTCCTTCACCTTCGGCAACAACGGCGTCGGCTCGGCCCTCGCCGTCGTCATCTTCGTGCTGGTCATCCCGATCATCATCTACAACGTCCGCCAGATGCTGCGGAACCGGGAGGTGCGTGGAGCATGAGCGGCACGACGCCCGCCAACCCCGCCGTCGCGACGGCGGAGCCGCCCGTCGCCAGCCTGCCGGACCCGATGCGGCCGACGGCGCCGCGCCTCTCCGCGGCCGGGCGCACCAAGTCCATGCTCACCAGCCGGATGGGCTCGGCCGTCGCCATCGTGCTGGCGGTCGTCTGGACGGTGCCCACCCTGGGGCTGCTCGTCAGCTCCGTGCGGCCCGAGGGGCAGATCCGCACCAGCGGGTGGTGGACGTTCTTCACCGACCCGGCCTTCACGCTGGAGAACTACAGCACGGTGCTGTTCGGGCGGGCCTCCAACGGCCAGCTGGCGAACTTCTTCATGAACTCCCTGACCATCACCGTGCCGGCGACGATCATCCCGCTCGTCATCGCCACGATGGCGGCGTACAGCTTCTCGGTGCTGCAGTGGCGCGGGCGGGACACGGTGTTCGTCATCGTCTTCGCCCTGCAGATCGTGCCGCTGCAGATGGCGCTCATCCCGCTGCTGCGGATCTTCTCGGGCACCGCGGCCGCCGAGGCCTTCCCGTTCCTGGCGATCTGGGTGGCGCACTCGGCCTTCGGGCTGCCGCTGGCGATCTTCCTGCTGCACAACTTCATGGCGGAGATCCCGCGCGAGCTCGTCGAGGCCGCCCGGGTCGACGGCGCCGGCCACGTGACCCTGTTCTTCCGCATCATGCTGCCGCTCATGGTCCCGGCGATCGCCAGCTTCGCGATCTTCCAGTTCCTGTGGGTGTGGAACGACCTGCTCGTGGGGCTGACCTTCTCCGGCGGCAACAACGCCATCCAGCCGCTGACGGCGCGGCTGTCGGAGATGGCCGGCTCGCGCGGGCAGGACTGGCACCTGCTCACCTCCGGCGCGTTCGTGTCGATGATCGTCCCGCTCATCGTCTTCTTCGCGCTGCAGAAGTACTTCGTGCGCGGCCTGCTCGCGGGCTCGGTGAAGGGCTGACGCCGGCCCGCCCGGGGTGGCCCGGCCGGGCGGCGGGCCGGCGCCGGTAGGTTCGCGGTAGCACCCGACCGGAAGGGCCGCCATGATCACCCCGCCCCCCGCCGCCTGGCTCGACGCCGAGGGCGACGCCCTGCTCGCGTTCGCCCGCGGCGCCGCCACCGACCTCGGCTTCGGCACGCTCGACGACGCCGGCACCGTGCCCGACCCAGCGCGGGCCGAGCTGTGGATCACCTGCCGCATGACGCACGTGTTCGCCCTGGCCGCCCTGCGCGGCCGGCCCGGCGCCGCCGAGCTGGCCGACCACGGCGTCGCGGCCCTGGCCACCACCTTCGCCGACGCCGAGCACGGCGGCTGGTTCACCGCCGTCGAGCAGGGCCCGGCCGGACCCCGCCCGGCGGGGGAGGCCGGCGCGCGCAAGGAGGCCTACCCCCACGCCTTCGTCCTCCTCGCCGCCGCGTCGGCGACGGCGGCCGGCCGGCCCGGCGCCGCCGAGCTGCTCGCGCGGGCCTGCGCGGTGAGCACCGAGCGGTTCTGGGACGACGAGGCCGGCGCGGTGCGCGAGAGCTTCGACCGGACGTTCACCGCGCCGGAGGACTACCGCGGCGCCAACGCCAACATGCACACGGTCGAGGCCTACCTCGCCGTCGCCGACGTCACCGGCGAGGACGTCTGGCTGGACCGGGCCCTGCGCATCACCTGCCGGCTGATCGACGGCGAGGCCCGCGCCCACGGCTGGCGTCTGCCGGAGCACTTCACGCCCGGCTGGCGGCCGCTGCTGGAGTACAACCGCGACCAGCCCGCGCACCCCTTCCGCCCCTTCGGCGCCACGGTGGGGCACTGGCTGGAGTGGGCCCGGCTCACCCTCGAGCTGCGCGCCGCGCTCGCCGCGCGCGGGCGCGACCCCGAGCCGTGGACGCTCGAGGCGCCGCGGGCGCTGGTCGAGACCGCCGCCCGGGAGGGGTGGGCGGTCGACGGCGCGGACGGCTTCGTCTACACCGTGGACTTCGCCGGCAGCCCCGTGGTGCGCCAGCGCATGCACTGGGTGGTGTGCGAGGGCGTCGGGGCCGCCGCGGCGCTGCACGCCGCTACCGGCGAGGAGGCCTACGCCGACTGGTACCGCACGTGGTGGGACTACGCCCGGCGCCACCTCATCGAGGCCCCGGGCCGCTGGCACCACGAGCTCGCGCCGGACAACACCCCCGCCGCCGGCACCTGGTCCGGGCGGCCGGACGTCTACCACGCCTACCAGGCGACGCTGCTCCCGCGCCTGCCGCTGACCCCCGCCCTGGCCCCCGCGCTCGCGGCCGGGCTGCTGGAGAAATAGGCCCCCCTTGCCCGGCGCACGCGCGCCCGGGATGCTCGACCCGTCGCGATGGAGCGGGGAGGCGCCATGGACGTGCACGAGGGGGTGCTCCACGGCGGCCTGCCCTACCTGCGGCTGGGCGCCGGGCCGGTGCTGGTGGTGCTGCCCGGCCTGGAGAGCGAGAACGCCAACCCGGTCGGCGGTGCGCGGGCGCTGGAGGTGCGCCGGCTGCGGCCCTTCGCCCGCCGGTTCACGCTCCACGTCGTGCGCCGCCCGCCCGGCCTCCCGGCCGGCGCCACCATGGTGGACCTCGCGGACCTGCACGCCGCCGCGCTGGCGGCGGAGTTCGGCGAGCCGGTGGACGTCCACGCCACCTCCACCGGCGGGTCGGTCGCGCTGCAGCTCGCCGTCGACCACCCGCAGGCCGTGCGTCGCCTGGTCCTCGTCTCCGCCGCCTGCCGGCTCTCCGAGGCGGGCCGGGCCGCCCAGCGCCGCCTCGCCGCGGGCGTGCTGCGCGGCGACCTCCGTCGCACCTACGCCGACCTCGGCCGCCTCATGGGCGGCTCGTGGCTCGCGACCCGGGCCGTCGGCGCCGCGATGTGGCTCGCCGGCCCCGCCATGGCACCGGCGGACCCCGCCGACCTGCTGCGCACCATCGCCGCCGAGGACGCCTTCGACGTCTGCCCCCGGCTGGGCGAGGTGCGCGCGCCGACCCTCGTCGTCGCCGGCGCCCGGGACGGCTACTACGGCCCCGAGCTCTTCCGCCGCACCGCCGCCGGCATCCCGCTCAGCCAACTGCGGCTCTACCCCCGCATGGGCCACATGGGCCCGGTCATGAGCCGGCGGGCCCGCGCGGACGTCTTCCGCTTCCTCGGCGGCGCGGGGTAGCGCCGCGCCGGTCAGGGCACGAGCACGATCTTGCCGAACACCGTTCCGGAGTCGAGCAGCTCGTGCGCACGGCCCGCCTCGGCCAGCGGCAGCCGCTCGGCGATGACGGGCCGCAGCAGGCCGCCGTCGAGCATCGGCCAGGCCCGCTCGCGCACGTCCTCGACGACGGCGGCCTTCTGCACCAGCGGCCGCGCCCGCAGGGTCGCCGCGTGGATGCTCGCCCGCTTGGTCAGCAGCATGCCCAAATCCAGCTCGCCCTTGCGGCCCTTCTGGGTGCCGATGACCACCAGCCGGCCGCCGGTGGCGAGCATGCGGACGTTGTCGCCGAGCGCGCCGGCGCCCAGGACGTCGAGGATCACGTCCACGCCCCGCCCGCCGGTGGCCTCCTCGACGGCGGCGACGACGTCCTGCCCCTTGTAGTCGATCGCGACGTCGGCCCCCAGCTCGCGGCACCGGGCGGCCCGCTCCGGTCCGCCGGCCGTGGTGAGGACCCGGGCGCCGACGGCGACGGCGAGCTGGATCGCCGCGGACCCGACGCCGCCGGACCCGCCGTGGATCAGGACGGTCTCCCCGGACGTCAGCCGCCCGGCGCGCATGAGGTTGTCCCAGGCGGTGCACACCGCCTCGGGCAGGCCGCCGGCGTCGACGAGGGTGACCGACTCCGGCACCGCCAGCAGCTGGCCGGCCGGGACGGCGACGAGCTCGGCGTACCCGCCGCCCGCCAGCAGCGCCGCGACCTCGTCGCCGACCTGCCAGCCGTCCACGCCCTCGCCGAGGGCCACCACGGTGCCCGAGACCTCCAGGCCCATGATGTCGCTCGCCCCGGGCGGGGGCGGGTAGTGCCCGGCGCGCTGGAGGATGTCGGCACGGTTGACGCCCGCCGCGGCGACCTTGACGAGGACCTCGCCGGGGCCCGCCTGGGCGTCGGGGACCTCGGTCAGCTCGAGGTCGTTGCTGCTGGTCACGGTGATGGCACGCATGGTCCTCATCTTGGTAGCGATCGTCGGAAACCGCCGGGTGGGCGGGGTCCGGCGCGGCGATGGCCCACCCCGGACGACGGCGCCCGGCCCGGGCCCGCGGCGGGTCGCTGCCCGTGGAGGCGCACCAGCGCCGGTGCCAACCCGGACCGGCACCGCCCGTAGACTGGTCGGCGCCCCGCGCGGCGTGCCGGACGGGGCAGGGAGGGCTGACAGAGCGGCCGAATGTGACGGTCTTGAAAACCGTTGTGGGGCAACCCACCAAGGGTTCGAATCCCTTGCCCTCCGCCGACGATCCATTGATATGGTGTAAGGACCTTGAGAATGGTTCTCAGCTTGATCGTCGTCGCAGCAGACGGATGCCAGAGATGCGAAGCGTGTATGCGCCGGGAGTGTTCGCCGGACATGGCTGGACTGTGACCTACCCATACGGAGATGTGCCTCACGAACGGCTGGCGCCTGCCGATGCGTGTGGTTAGATGACAAATGACACCGCGCACGATCCGGTCTAGTGGCCGGGTTTTTGCATACGGTTGCCACCCATCAGGAGCGAACATGAGCACCCCGACCCTCGATGACGAGACGACAACGACGGAAATTCAAGATTTCTACGAGCGCGTGGGCCTTGGTTCGATGCAAGCGCGAGCGCAGTTCGACGCCTTCCGTCCAGTTGAGCCTCGCCTGATGTTTGAGGTCGTGACGACGACCACGTCCCAGCCCTTCGTCGACTGATGCCGAGCTGGGATCTAGTCCAGACAGAGATCAAGGCTGCAGGGTCAGCGCATGACATCCTCCGCCGCCGCTACGTCAAGGAACTCTCTGACTACACCGGTCGTAACGTCATCCTCTACTACTCCGGTTGGCTGGAGAAGGAAGCCCTCGTCCGGCAGGGGCTGACTGGCACCGAGGTGAATGACAGCGATAAGAACGGCTTCATGGCAACGATCCACAAACTGGATCGCTCCAAGGGGCTGGACCTTCTGCTGCACACCCCTGGCGGCAACGTCGCAGCCACGGAGTCGCTGGTGGACTACTTGCGGGCGATGTTCGGCACCAACATCAGGGTGATTGTGCCTCAGCTGGCGATGTCGGCAGGAACCATGATCGCCCTGTCCGCGCAGACCATCGTCCTTGGAAAGCACTCGAGCCTCGGCCCCATCGATCCGCAGATCAATGGCATCGCCGCCCACGGCATCGTCGAGGAGTTCGAGAAGGCTCGGGCGGAGATCGCCGCCGACGCGTCAGCGATCCCGCTGTGGCAGCCCGTCATCGCCAAGTACCCGCCGACCTTCGTGGGTGAGTGCCAGAAGGCGATCGACTGGGCGAATGCGATGGTGAAGACCTGGCTGCAGACCGGCATGTTCGCAGGCCGCAGTGACGCCGCAGCGGCAGCGGACGCGGTTGTGCGGGAACTTGGAGACCACGCCCTCACGCTGACGCACGACCGGCACATCAATGCAGAGCGAGCTCGAGCACTGGGGCTGAACGTCACGATGCTTGAGGACGACAAGGAACTGCAAGAGCGGGTCCTCACCGTCCATCACGCATCAACGCAGACGTTGGGCGAGACCGCCGCGATCAAGATCATCGAAAACCAGGACGGCGTCTCATTCATCAGTGCGGTCAACCCGCGCCCTGTCGGGCCTTGAGGACGGTCATGGCTGTGCGCCTTTGACTAACGGATCAGAAGGGTTGCTTGGGGTTTGAGTGCCTCCGGGTGCACCCCAACCACACGACGAAGGCCCCGGATCGTTGTAAGTGCAATGATCCGGGGCGGGTCTCATGCCGCCCGTGAGATCAGAAAGCGGTCAGTCGCACAAGTGTGGGAAGTTCCGGAGATGGCGAGGTCGTGCCGGAAGGGGCGCCGCGCGAGCGTCCGAAGGTCTGGTCCCGGGTTTGACCGTCAGCGTTTGTCGTAGGTCGGCGACTGGCATCCATACGCGCCGGAGGCTTGCCCGGGCGTTCGCTGCCATCACGAACGCCAGCGCCGGGGCGAAGCGGTCGCGACGGTCGATGAACTGGTCGCCGTCGGTCTGCCAGGCAGTGGCAGTCAGGGGAGAGGACGACGCACCGTGGCGAACCGCGGTGGCACATCGCGGGCGTTGGTTATTTCCTAGATGCAGGCCCGCCACGGCTGCTGCCTGTCTACGTGTCTGTCCCGGCCACAGTCAGGGCATCCGATCCAACTCGTCGATCATCCGGTCGGTGAGGTGGCGCGATCACGGTCTCGCCGTGCCGGGCGCCGACAGTTGGTGATGAGTCAGCCGTGGTTCACCTAGGCCCGGATGCGGGCGGTCGATATCGCCTGCGCCGGCGTGGCCCGACCGCACGACCTGCGCCAGGTGGCCGTGCCAGCTTGAACCGCCCCGGGTTTGGTGGAGGCTCGGTTAGTTGGTTCCGGCCTCGATGAGGACGTAGTTGTCAGGGTCGTGCTGGGCGCGTGTGGTGGCCCGGAAGGTGGCCTCGTACTCGGCGGGCGGGACGTGGCCGAGCTCGCCGTGCAGGCGGCGGTGGTTGTACCAGTCGACGTACTCGGCCACGGCGATCTCGACATTGATGACGCTCAGGTGAAACTCCCCAGACCTGCTCACTGAAATTCCCCACCCGTGTGGCTCCGCCGACGACGGTGGGGCCCCCTCGACGATGGCGGTCTCTGACCACCAGCCATCACCTCGAGGGAG
>NZ_VUKF01000022.1 GCF_009193185.1 Georgenia thermotolerans
GGCGGGGGCCGGCGCGGGCGCCGGGGCGGCGGCCGCGCGCTGCGGGGCGGGAGCCGGCTGGGGCGCCGGGGCCTTGGTGCCCACGGCGACGATGCGGTCGACGGGCGCGCGGGTGACCTCGTCGCCGGTCTGCTCGGCCTGGATCTCCTTGCCGTCCTCGGTCACGGTGGCGAAGGTGAGCGTGCGCTCGCCTGGGACGCCCTCCTGGACGACCTTGGTCTGCCCCTTCAGCAGCGAGGCGTCCTCGCGCTGGACGGTGGCGAAGTCGACCGGCTGGGTCTCCTGGCGCTCGGCGCGCACGACCCGGGTGACCACGACCTGCGCGGCGCCGTCCTGGCCGGGGCGGATCTCGACCCGGTCGGGCTGCTGGGTGGTCACGCCCGCGGCCTTGAGCGCGTCGGTGACGTAGGCGGTGCCCTCGAGCTGCACGCGGTTGGTGTTGCCGTCGGCGACGACGTCGACCGGGCCGTCGACGACGAGGGGCATGTCGAGCGGCTGGCGCCCGTCCTCGAGCGAGCGGGAGGCGGCGACGGACACGTCGCGGCCGGACTCGGCCAGGCTGTTGACGACCTCGCCGCTGGTCAGGGCGGTGGTCCAGACCTTCTGCTCCTCGCCCGCGACGGTGACGGCGACCTCGCGCGCGGTGCGCACGACGACGTCGGTCCCGTCCTTCAGGGCGGTGTCACCTCCGGGGGCGAGCAGGTCGTGCTGGCCCACGGCGATGCCCTGCTCTTCGAGCAGGCCGTCGACCGAGCCGGCGAAGGTGGACAAGGTGTGGCGCTGGCCGTTGATCTCCAGGTCGACGCTCTTGTGCGCCTGGGCGGTGGCCGCGCCGGCGACGAGGAGCACCGGGACGACGCCCAGAGCGAGCCAGCGGCGGCGGGACTTCTTCTTGTTGGGAGTGTGGTCGGACGTCGGAGCGGCGCCCACGGCGGGGAGGGGGGTGGTGCTGTGGTTCGCGGTCACGAGGTTCCTTTGACGCGGTGCCCGGGCACAGAGCGCCGTCGCGGCGGGGAGGACCCGCCGCCCGCGGAGCGGCACGACGGCCGGTCTGATCCGGCTGACACTTGTGGACGCACGACGCCCACCGGTCCGGGGTGGACCGATTCGAAACCGTAATCGAATCGTGATCTGCCGTCTAGGCGAGTCGGCTGGGCATGAATCGACTCAACGCGCTAGGCAGACCGGTCGGCACGGCCCCCTGCGTCGTGCCGACCGGTCCACGAGCCGCACGAGCGCGCCAGAAACGCTCCGTCGTCGTGCGGCCGGGGTCCGCGGGGACCCCGAGACCCTCAATTCTCAAAGTTCGGCGTGGCGGCCCGGCGTGTCGCACCCGCCGCCGTCACCCCCGCCCGCGAGGTCGCCGCTCCCGCCCCCGGGCGTGGGACGCGTCGCGTCCGCGCCAGCAACGGTCCGGCCTCCCGGACACGGCGCACGTGGGACGCGTCACGTCCGGGCGTCACGGCGTGGGACGCGTCACGTCCCGGCAACGTCGTGACGTCACCGGACGTGCGGCGTCGCGACCCGTCAGTACCAGTTGACGGCCTTGGAGTGGGCCCACGCGTTGCACGGCGTCCCGTACCGGCCCGCGATGTAGTTGAGGCCCCAGGTGATCTGCGTCGCCGGGTTGGTCGCCCAGTCGGCGCCCGCCGAGGCCATCTTCGAGCCGGGCAGGGCCTGCGGGATGCCGTAGGCGCTGGAGGAGGGGTTGTCCGCGTAGACGTTCCAGTTCGACTCCTTGGTCCACAGGGAGTCGAGGCAGGAGAACTGGTCCGCGCCCCAGCCGCGGGCCGCGGCGAGCTGGCGGCCGATGGCGCGCGCGTCGCCGGAGACGGCGACCCCGGCGGCCGGGGCGGCCGGGGCGGGCTTCTTGGTGCCGACGAGGACGACCTCGTCGACCTTGACCGTGGCGACCACCGAGGCGACGAGCTCGCGGGAGACCTCCTCGTCGCCGGCCTTCTTCACGACGTAGGTGTTGGTGGCCACGCCGTCGACGCCGGCGGTCTGGACCTTCCGCTCCCCCTCGGGCAGGGAGGGGTCCTTCTTCTCCACCGTGGTGAACTTGTCGACCGTCTCCTCGGTCACGTGCTCGGCGACCACCCGGGTCACGGTGACCGCGCCACCGTCGGGCACCTCGCCCGAGAGCGGGGCGGAGACGACGTCGTCGGCGTCGACGACGATCCCGGCCTCGGCGAAGGCCTGGCCGAGCGTGGTGGCCGCGGTGGTGACCTCGTGGTCCTCGCCGTCGACGGTCGCGGTGAAGGTGCGGACGGCCTGGGCGTCGAGCGCGGCACGCCCGTCCACCTGGGAGCGGGAGGCGACGTCGCCCGAGCGCATGGCGAGGGTGCCGGCGTCGGCGCTGATGTCCGCGGCGGGCAGGTCCGCGCCCTGGGTGAGGGTGAAGGCGCCCGTGCCCACGACCACCGCCCCGAGCACGCCGGCGCGCAGGGTGTGCACCGCCGGGGTCGGGAGCCCGAACGTGGCCGAGCCGCGCTCGGCGGCCTGAGCGGCCTCGCGCAGCGCACGCCGGGACCCGGGGGTGGGCGGGCCCACCACGGGCGCCGGAGCGGTGTGGGGCGCGCCGTGTCGCCCAGCAGTGTGTCGTGCCACGAGAAGCAGTCCTGCCGATCGGGAGGGTTCGATTCCGGAAGTGACCGTAACCGATTCGTAACCTCTAGCAAAACTGCCGCAACAGGTGTTGTGGATCACGTCCTCGTGGGCGGCGCGGCTGGCAGCAGCGCCTGTCCGGTGTTTCCGCCGGAACGACCCGAACGGTCGAACCGGTGTTCTGGCCGTGACCGGGCAGGAATCCGCCCCGGGGTGGGGGCGCCTACCAGGTGCCGTAGACGGCGTCGGTGTTCGCCGTCAGGGTGGCGCACGTCTCGGCCAGGCCGAGGCCCAGCTGCTCGGCGACCGCCTGGACGGTCAGCGGCAGCACGTAGGAGGCGTTGGGGCGGCCGCGGTGGGGCGCCGGGGTGAGGTAGGGCGCGTCGGTCTCGACGAGGACGAGCTCGGGCGGCAGCTCGCGCAGTGCCGCCCGCAGGTCGTCGTTGGCCTTGAAGGTCACCGGCCCGGCGAAGGAGGCGTACCAGCCGTGCTCGGCGCAGGTGCGGGCGAGCTCGACGTCGCCGGAGAAGCAGTGGAAGACGGTGCGCTCGGGCGCGCCGTCGGCCAGCAGGACGTCCACGACCGCGGCGTGGGCGTCGCGGTCGTGGATCTGCAGCGGCTTGCCCAGCTCCTTGGCCAGGGCGATGTGGTCGCGGAAGGCGCGCACCTGGAAGGCCTTGCCCTCCTCGCCGGTGCGGAAGAAGTCCAGGCCGGTCTCGCCGACGACGACCACCCGCGGGTCGCGGGCCAGGTCGGCGACGTGCGCGATCGCCTCGTCCAGGCCGATGCGGTGGTGGGCGCGCACGTGCGGCTCGAGACCGTCGGGGCCGACCTCGCGCACGCCGGCGTGCAGCGGCGCCTCGTTGGGGTGGATCGCCAGCCCGGCGGCCAGCTCGCGGTGGGCGGCGGCGAGCGCGAGCGTGCCGGCCAGGGACGGCACGTCGCAGCCGATGGTGATCATCCGCTCCACGCCGACCGCCGCGGCCCGCGCCAGCTGCTCGGCGGTGCTCAGCGGCGCCTCGCCCGGCGGCAGGGCGACGTCGTCGTCCAGCAGCGGGGCGCCGTCCTCGCCGAGCAGCGGGAAGTGGGCGTGGTTGTCCACCACGGGCGCGGGCAGCGGCGCGGGCGCCTCGGGCCAGCCGCGGCGCTTGGACTTCTTGCCCATCAGCCCTCGGCCCGCAGCCGGGCGAGCTCGCTGTCGACGACGTCCTCGTCGAGCTTGGTGAAGATCGGCGTCGGCTTGGCCACCGGCGCCCCGACCGTCACCGGGCGCGGGCCCCAGGCGGGCATCCCCTCGCCGCCGCGGCCGTAGTCGCCGGTGATGACCGGGTAGGGGTCGCCGCCGTCGAGGTCCTCGACCTCCTCGATGCGCGGCATCGGGGCGACGTCGCCGCCCCCGCCGAGGACGGCGTCGACGGCGTTGGCCGAGTGCGGCAGGAACGGGCTCAGCATGACGTTGAGGTCGGAGACGGCCTGGGCGAGGGTGTGCAGCACCGTGGCCAGGCGCTCGCGCTGCTCGGGGGCCTTGAGCTTGAAAGGCTCGGTGCGGGTGACGTACGTGTTCGCCTCCCCCACCAGGCGCATGGCCTCGGCCAGGGCGGCGCGCTGATGGTGGCCCTCGATGAGCCCGCCCACGGTGGCGAAGCCGGCGCGGATGGCGTCCTGCAGCTCGACGTCGATCGGCTCGAGCGCGCCGGGGGCGGGGATCTCGCCGAAGTTCTTGGCGATCATCGCCGCCGTGCGGTTGACCAGGTTGCCCCAGCCGGCCACGAGCTCGCCGTTGGTGCGCCGGACGAACTCCGCCCAGGTGAAGTCGGAGTCCTGGGTCTCCGGGCCGGCGGCGGAGATGAAGTAGCGCAACGCGTCGGGCTGGTAGCGCGAGAGCACGTCGCGCACGTAGATGACCACCCCGCGGGAGGAGGAGAACTGCTTGCCCTCCATGGTGAGGAACTCCGAGGAGACGACCTCGGTGGGGAGGTTGAGGGTGCCGTACACCCCCGGCGCCCCGCCCTTCGCGCCCTCGCCGTCGTAGCCGAGCAGCTCCGCGGGCCAGATCTGGGAGTGGAAGACGATGTTGTCCTTGCCCATGAAGTAGTAGGACAGGGCCTCGGGGTCGTTCCACCACTGCCGCCAGGCGTCGGGGTCGCCGCTGCGGCGGGCCCACTCGATGGAGGCGGAGAGGTAGCCGACGACGGCGTCGAACCACACGTACAGCCGCTTGGTGGGCTGGTCCTCCCAGCCCGGCACCGGGATGCCCCAGTCGATGTCGCGGGTCATGGCCCGCGGCTTGATGTCCTCGAGCAGGTGCTGGCTGAACTTGATGACGTTGGGCCGCCAGGTGCCCGACGCGGCCCGCCCGTCCAGCCACTTGCCCAGGGACTCCGCCAGCGCGGGCAGGTCGAGGAAGTAGTGGGTGGTCTCGACGAACTGCGGCACCTCGCCGTTGATCTTGCTGCGCGGGTCGATGAGGTCGACCGGGTCGAGCTGGTTGCCGCAGTTGTCGCACTGGTCGCCGCGGGCGTCGTGGTAGCCGCAGATCGGGCAGGTGCCCTCGATGTAGCGGTCCGGCAGAGTCCGGCCGGTGGAGGGGCTGATGGCGGAGAGCATCGTCTGCTCGACCATGTAGCCGTTGTCGCGCACCGTGCGAAACATCTCCTGCACGACGGCGTAGTGGTTGCGGGTGGTGGTGCGGGTGAACAGGTCGTAGCTCAGCCCCAGCGCCACGAGGTCCTCGACGATGAGGCGGTTGTTCTGGTCCGCGAACTCCTTGGCGGTGTAGCCCAGCGCGTCCGCCGCCACGAGGATCGGCGTGCCGTGCTCGTCGGTGCCCGAGACCATGAGGACGTCGTGGCCGGCCATGCGCATGTAGCGGCTGAAGACGTCGGAGGGCACACCGAAGCCGGCCACGTGGCCGATGTGGCGGGGCCCGTTGGCATACGGCCACGCCACGGCGGAAAGGATGCGGGTCATGGGGCCAGCGTAGTTGGCGCGGGAGGGCCCGCCGCGTGGGGGCCGGGTGCGCGGGTGCCGACGGCGGGCGGCGCGGGCACCCGGGCGCCGGCGGCCTGGGGCGTGGCGGGCACGCGGGCGCCGACGGCGTGGGGGCCGTCACGGGCGGGCGCCGGAATGTGCGGCGGCGCGGGTCCGTTGTGCTCAGCGACCGGCCCGGTCCACGCCCCCGGGCCTCACCCATCGCCGCTACGAGCGGCCGTCCGCCGCGAGGCGGCTGTCGGGCCGGTCACCTGCTTCATCGGCAAGGACGACGCCGTCCGGCTCACTACTTCCACCGTCCGGTTCCTCGACACCGGCCGACCCATCGGCGAGCACGACCTCGACGGCGTCGACCTCCCGCCGCGGCACGGTGGTCGGGGCCTCGAGGTGCACCGCCCCGCTGGGCAGGATCCCGGCCCCGCCGAAGCGTTCCATCACCCGCCACTGCGCGGCGACGTCCTCCCCCGCGTGCTCCTCGGGCAACCGCGGCCAGAAGCCGAACCCGCCGCACTCCAGCAGCGCCTCGCGGCGGAGCAGCACGCACCCGCCCACCCAGGCGACCTTGTAGGCCACCCACTCCCCCTCGGCGAGGTCGAGCTCGCCGGCCAGGTGGGTGAGGTTAGCGGCGTTGTGCAGCGGCCACCGCGCGTAGCCCTCGGTGCCGCGGCGGATCCGCTCGGGCCGCACCGGGCCCACCCATGGCTCGAAGACGGTCCGCTCGTGGGGCCGGTCGTCGTCGAGGTAGGACAGGCCCTGCACGGCGGCGCCGACGAAGCCGCACCCGAGCCGGCCGAGGGCGTCGTGCAGCCGGGCGAGCATGCCCGGCTCGAGCCAGACGTCGTCGTCGAGGAAGAGCACCTCCGCGGCGGTGGCGCGGTCGAGGAGGAACTGGCGCTGCTCGGCCATCCCGCGGCGCGGCACGTGGCGCAGCACCTCCACCGGGCGGCCCTGGGCGCGCAGCACCCGGGCCATCGCCGTCACCGCGGGGGCGGTCAGCGCGGCGCCGTCGTCGGACTGGTCGCTGACCACGACCCGGAAGGGCGGGTCGTCCTGCGCGGCCAGCCCGGCGAGGGTGACGGCCAGCTCGCCGGCGCGCCCCGCGGTGGGGATGAGGACGTCCACCGCCGGGTCCGGGGCCTGCCCGCTGCGCGCCCAGGCGCCGGACCCGCGCCGCGAGGTCGCGCGGTCGGCGCGCGCCGTCGCGCCAGGCCGCGCCGTCACGCCAGGCCGCCGCGAGCTCAGGCCGTCCCCACCCGCCGCCACCTCAGCCCTCCCGCGCCGGCTGGCGGATCCGCTCGACGACGGCGGTGGTGGAGTGCTCGGCCACGTAGTCGAGCATGCGCACCTGGCCGCCGTAGGCGCGCACCGGCCCGGTCTCGGCGAGCATCTCCGGGGTGTAGTCCCCGCCCTTGGCGTAGACGTCGGGGCGGATCCGCTCGATGAGCGGGATCGGGGTGTCGGTGTCGAAGACGGTGACGTAGTCCACGCAGGCGAGCGCGGCGAGGACGGCGGCGCGGTCGGCCGCGGGGTTGATGGGCCGCCCGGGGCCCTTGAGCCGGCGCACGGAGTCGTCGCCGTTGATGGCGACGACGAGGACGTCGCCGAGGTCCTTGGCCTGCTCGAGGCAGCGGGTGTGCCCGCGGTGGAGGACGTCGAAGCAGCCGTTGGTGAGCACGATGCGGCGCCCCGCCGCCCGGTCGGCGGCGAGGCGGGCGGCCAGCGCGTCCGCGGCGAGGGTCTTGGCGCGGCGGGCGCCGAGCCGGGCGGCCAGCTCGTCGGTGGTGCACACCGTGGTGCCCGGCGCCCGGACGACGACGTCGGCCGCCGCCTGGGCGACGTCCGCGGCCGGGGCCAGGGGCAGCCCGGCGGCGAGGGCCAGGGTGAGCCCGGCGACGAAGGTGTCCCCGGCGCCGGACGCCTGGGCCTCGGGCACCGGACGGGTGTGGGTGCGGCGCGGGGCGGCGTCGGGCGTGAGCACCACGGTGCCGTCGCGGTCGAGGGTGACCACGACCGCCTCGGCCCCGCTGGCGGCGAGGATCTCCGGGGCGCGGGCGGCCACCTCGGCGACCCGGTCGGGGCCTAGCGGGCCACCCAGCAGCACGGCGAGCTCCTCGGCGTTGGGCGTGGCGACGGCCGGGTGCAGGGCGGCCCACGGGCGCGGGTCGTGGGCGTCGACGACGGACAGCGGCGGGCGGCGGGTGCGGGCGGTCAGGGCAGCACGGACCGGGTCGGCGAGCGCGCCGGCGCCGTAGTCGCACACCACCTCGGCGGCGACGTCGCCGGTGGCCGCGAGCACCGCCCGGGCCAGCGCGGCGAGGACGGCCTCCGGGTAGCCGGGGCCGGGGGCGTCGTCGGCGCGCAGGAGCACCTGGTCGTCGGCGACGATCCGGGTCTTCGCCGTCGTGGTGACGCCCCCGGCGACGACCACCGCGGCGACGTCGACGCCGGCGGCGTCCAGCAGGTCCAGCAGCCGGCGGCCGGCCTCGTCGTCGCCGACGACGCCGGCGAGCCGCACCCGGGCCCCCAGGGCGGCGAGGTTCATCGCCGTGTTGGCCGCCCCGCCGGGGGCGTAGCGCCGTCCCGCGACCTGCACGACGGGCGCCGGCGCCTCCCGGGTGATGCGCCCGGCGTGGCCGGTCCACCACCCGTCGAGGATGAGGTCGCCGACGACGGCGACCCGAGGTGCGGCCCGGCGCAGCCGCTCGGCCAGGCCGGCGGGGTCCTCGGGGCTGCGGAAGCTGCTCATCGGTCCTCCTGGGACAGGGGCACGACCCCAGCAGGGAAGCACGATCCGGTGGGGCGTGCGCGCCGAGCCGGCCAGCGGTTGCCCGGCCCACCGGACCGAACTAGGAAGGGCCCACCGGTCCGTGCGGCGGCGCCGGCGGCGACCGAGGCGCGGCCGGGGAGGAGCAGCGATGGTGACCCCCACGACCGCGGCCCCGGCCCTCGCCGTCGGCCCGCTCGCCCCCCGCTTCGAGGACGTCGAGCGGATCGCCGTCCTGCGCGGCGGCGGGCTGGGCGACCTGCTCTTCGCCCTGCCGGCCGTCGAGGCGCTGGCCGCGGCGTACCCCGCCGCCCGGATCACCCTGCTCGGCACCCCGCTGCACGCCGACCTGCTCGCCGGCCGGCCCGGGCCGGTGGCCGGGGTCGAGGTGCTGCCCCTGGCCCGGGGCGTGCGCGAGTCCCCCGGGCGGGAGGAGGACCCGGCGGGCACGGACCGCTTTCTCGACCGGCTCGCCGCGCGCCAGTTCGACCTCGCGGTGCAGGTGCACGGCGGCGGGCGCTTCTCCAACCCCTTCCTGCTCCGGCTGGGGGCCCGGCACACGGTGGGCACCCGCACCCCGGACGCCGCCGCCCTGGAGCGGACCATCCCCTACCGGTACTACCAGCACGAGGTGCTGCGGGCCCTGGAGGTGGTGGGGCTGGCGGGGGCGCCGCCGGTCATGCTCGAGCCGCGGGTGACGGTGACGGAGGCGGAGCGGGCGGGCGCCCGGGAGCTGCGCGCGCCCGGCGCGCCGGCGCTGCTCGTCGTCCATCCCGGCGCCACCGACGCCCGCCGGCGCTGGCCGCCCGCCCGCTTCGCCGACGTCGCCGCCGCCGCGGCCGCGGCGGGGGCGCAGGTGGTCGTGGTCGGGGCGGGCGAGGACGTCCCCGCGGCGGAGGAGATCGTCGACCGGGCCCGGGCGGCGCTGCCCCCGGCGGCGCGCTCCCGGGTCACCTCCCGCGCCGGCCGGCTCACCCTCCCCGGCCTCACCGGGCTGCTCGCCGAGGCGGACGTCCTGCTCGGCAACGACTCCGGCCCCCGCCACCTCGCCCAGGCCGTGGGCGCCGCCACCGTGGGGGTCTACTGGTTCGGCAACGTCATCAACGCCGGCCCGTTGGGCCGGGCCCGCCACCGGGTGCACCTGGGCTGGATGACCACCTGCCCGGTGTGCGGGCGCGACGTCACCTCCGAGACGGCGCCGCGCTGCGAGCACGAGGACTCCTTCGTCGCCGACATCGGCGTCGAGCCGGTGCGCGCGGACGTCCTCGACCTGCTCGCGGCGCCGTCCGGCGGCGTGGGGCCTTGGTGAGGCTCCTCGGCGCGCCCGACGGGCGCCCGGAGCTGCTCGCCCTGCGGGCCCTCAAGCTCGGCGACCTGCTCGTGGCCGTCCCGGCGGTGCACGCCCTGCGCCGGGCCTACCCCGAGCACCGGCTGGTGCTCGCCGTGCCGGGGTGGCTCGCCGAGGTCGTCGCGCTCGTGGGCGGGGTGGACGCCCTGCTGCCCACCCCCGGCCTGGACCACCCGCTGCCGCTGGCGCCGGGCCGGGTGGACGTGGCCGCGGACCTGCACGGCGGCCCGGCGAGCGCCGCGCTGCTCACCGCGCTGGCCCCGCGCCGCCGCATCGCCCACCGCGGGCACGGGGTCGCCGAGGGGCCGGAGTGGCAGGACGGCGTGCACGAGCGGGTCCGGTGGGCCCGGCTCGTCTCCGCCTTCGGCGCCTCGGCCGACCCCGACGACGTCGGCCTGCTGCCCCCGCCGCACCCGCCCGTGGTGGCCGGGGCCGCGGTGGTGCACGTCGGGGCGTTCCACGGGGCCCGGGAGTGGCCGGTGGAGCGATTCGCGGCGGTGGCCGCCGGGCTGCGGGCGGAGGGGGCGACGGTCGTGCTCACCGGCAGCGCCCGCGAGCGCGACCGGGCCCTGGCGGTCGCCCGCCGGGCCAGGCTGGGCGAGGACGCGGTGCTGGCCGGGCGGCAGGGCCTGGGCGAGCTCGCCGCGCTGATCCACGCCGCCGCGCTCGTCGTCTCCGCCGACACCGGCGCCGCCCACCTGGCCTCGGCCTACGCGGTGCCCTCGGTCGTCCTCTTCGGGCCCGCCCCGCCCGAGGAGTGGGGACCGCCCGCCGGCGGCCCCCACGTGGTCCTCACCGACGCCGGGGCGCGCCGGGGCGACACCTTCGCCGCCACCCCGGACCCGGCGCTGCTCGCCGTGACGGCCGCCGACGTGCTCGCCGCGGCCCGGGCGCTGCTCAGGCCGGCGCCGTCGCGTCCGCCGGCCGGCGGATGAAGAACGCGGCCACGACGACCAGCAGCGAGAGCACCGCCCCGCAGAGGAACGCGGCCCGCACGCCCCCGGCCAGCGCGGCGGCGTCGCTCGCCGTCGTCCCGGCCAGCGCCGCCGCGCGGGTGGACATGACGACGACGAACAGGGCGGTGCCGGCGGCCCCGGCGAGCTGCTGGGCGGTGCCGAGGACCGCGCTGCCGTGGGAGTACAGCGCCGGGCGCACCGAGCCCAGCGCCGTGGTGAAAAGCGGGGTGAACAGCAGGGCCAGGCCGAGACACAGGGCCATGTGCGCGGCGAGGACGGCGGGGACGGGCGTGTCCGTGCTCAGCCGGGTCAGCGACCACAGCACCGCGCTGACGACCAGCGCCCCGGGCACGACCAGCAGCCTGGGGCCGCGCCGGTCGTAGACCCGGCCGACCACGGGTCCGAGCAGGCCCATGAGCAGCCCGCCGGGCAGCAGGAGCAGGCCGGTGGCCAGCGGCTCGAGGCCGAGGACGTTCTGGGTGTAGATGGGGACCAGGATGATCGTGCCAAACAGCGCCGCGGTCAGCAGGGCCATGAGCCCGACCGACACGGCGAACTGCGGGGAGGCGAAGGTGCGCAGGTCGAGCAGGGCGGCGTCGCGGCGCTGCAGGGCCAGCTGGCGCAGCACGAACGCCACCAGCGCCACCGCGCCGCCGGCGAGCGGGGCCCACGTCGCCGTGCCCGCTCCGCCGGTCCCGAACGTGCTGAGGCCGTAGACCAGCCCGCCGAACGCCAGCGCCGAGAGGACCACGGAGGCGACGTCGATGCTGCCCGGGCGCGGGGTGGAGACGTTGCGGACGCGGGCCAGGCCCAGGGTCAGGGCGGCCAGGGCGATGGGCAGGACGATCCAGAACATCGCCCGCCAGCTCAGGGCGCTGAGGATGAGCCCGGAGATGGTCGGGCCCAGGGCGGGCGCGACGGAGATGACGATGGAGATGTTGCCCATGGTGCGCCCGCGCAGGGCGGGCGGGACCAGGGTCATCACCGTGGTCATGAGCAGCGGCATCATGATCGCGGTGCCGCTGGCCTGCACCACCCGGCCGACGACGAGCGCGGGGAACCCCGGGGCCAGCGCGCACAGCAGGGTGCCGAGGGAGAACAGCGACATGGCGGCGGCGAAGACCGGCCGGGTGGCCAGCCGCTGGAGGAGGTATCCGGTGACGGGGATGACCACCGCCATGGTGAGCATGAACGCCGTCGTCAGCCACTGCCCGGCGCTGGGGCCGATGCCCAGGTCCGCCATGATCCGCGGCAGGGCCACGCCCATGATCGTCTCGTTGAGGATGACGACGAACGCGGAGACCAGCAGCAGGCTGATGACCAGGCGGCTCTCCGGCGCGAGCCGCTCGGGCGGGGCGAGGATCGGGGCGGACGGGGTGGTCTCGGTGGTCTCGGTCATGCGGGGCCTCCGGCGTCGGGGATGGGTCCGTCCGTGCGTCGAGCGGCGCGGGGCGATCTCGACACGGCGCGCGGACCGATCCGGGTGGGACCCGTGGCGGCCCGGGCGCGGGCCGGTGTGGGTGGGGACCGATGGGGGCCGGCATGCGGACCGGCCTGGTGATTGTGGGCCCTCCGGGCGCCCGGGGGAAAGCGATTTTCCAGGCACCGGCCGGGGGCCGACAGGCGCCTGCGACAATGGCGGCAGTTGTCAGTCGCCGCCGGCGACCCCACCGAGGAGGAGAACGACGTGACCCAGCAAGCGGGAGAGCGCCGGCGGGCGCTCATCCTCGTCGACGTGCAGCCGACCTTCTGCGAGGGCGGGGCCCTGCCCTCCCCCGGCGCCAACGCCGTCTCCGAGCGGGTGGCGCGCTACGCGGTGGAGCGGCGCGGGGACTACGCCATGGTGGTCACCACCCAGGACTGGCACATCGACCCGGGCGAGCACTTCTCGGAGACCCCGGACTTCGTGGACACCTGGCCCCCGCACGGGGTGGCCGGCACCCCCGAGGCCGAGCTGCACCCGGCGCTGGCCGGGCAGACCTTCGACGCCTCGGTGAAGAAGGGCATGTACGCCGCCGCCTACTCGGGGTTCGAGGGGGTCGACGCCGACGGGCGGACCCTGGCGCAGATCCTGCGCGAGGGCGACATCGCCGAGGTGGACGTCGTCGGGCTCGTGGAGTCCCACTGCGTCAAGGAGACGGCGCTGGACGCCAACAAGCTCGGTCTGGTCACCCGGGTGCTCACCGACCTCACCGTGCCCGTGAGTCCGGAGCTGGGCGCGAAGGCGCGGGAGCAGCTGGCGGCCGCGGGCGTGGAGCTGGCCGAGTCCGGCCTGTCCTGACAGCGGCTCAGCCCTTGTGGGCCTGACGGCGGCTCAGCCCTTGCGGGCCAGCGCGGCCTGGTAGAGCTCGCGCTTGCCCAGGCCGGTCTGGGCGGCGACGGTGGCGGCGGCGTCCTTGAGCCGGGCGCCGCCGTCCGCGAGCGCGAGCACCTCCTCGACGTGGTCCTCGGCGCGGGCGGCCACCGGCGGGGCGCCGGCGACGACGACGGTGATCTCGCCGCGCACGCCGTCGTGCGCCCAGGCGGCCAGCTCCGCGAGCGGGCCGCGGCGGACCTCCTCGTAGGTCTTGGTCAGCTCCCGGCACACCGCCCCCGGCCGGTCGGCGCCGAAGGCCTGCGCCATGTCGGCCAGCGTCCCGGCCAGCCGGTGCGGGGACTCGAAGAAGATCATCGTGCGCGGCTCCTGGGCGAGGGCGGCGAGCGTGCGGGCGCGGTCCCCGGCGCGGCGCGGCACGAAGCCCTCGAAGCAGAACCGGTCGGTCGCCAGGCCCGAGAGCGCCAGCGCGGTGAGCACCGCGGACGGGCCCGGCGCCACGCTCACCCGCACCCCGGCGTCGGTCGCGGCCCGCACGAGGCGGTAGCCGGGGTCGGACACCGACGGCATGCCGGCGTCGGAGACGACGAGGACGCGGGCGCCGTCCTGGGCGGCGCGCACGAGCTCGGGGGCCCTGTCGTGCTCGTTGTGCTCGTGGAAGCTCAGCAGCCGGCCGCTCACGTGCACGCCGAGCCGCCCGGCCAGCGCCCGCAGGCGGCGGGTGTCCTCGGCGGCGACGACGTCGGCCTCGGCCAGGGCGCGCCGCAGCCGCGGCGGGGCGTCGGCGGGGTCGCCGATGGGGGTAGCCGCCAGGAGGATGACGCCCGGCGTCATGGCCGGGACCTCGGCGGGGACCTCCGGGGCGGGCGCGGCGTCCGGGGTGTCCGCGGTCGCCCCGACGGCGACCTCGTCCGGCTCGTCGGGCAGCGGGGGCCGGGGGGCGTCGTCGTGGCTCACCCCACCAGTCTCCCCCAGGGCGTAGGTGCGGGGCCCGGCGCCCCCTCGGCGGCCCTCGGACGCCGCGCTCGGCCTCCCGCCGGCGCCACCCAACCGCGTCAGAACACCGAGCCCGCCACCAGGTAGCCGTAGTGGCGGCCGTTGGTCGGGCGCAGCGGGTCCCCCGCGAAGCCGAAGCCCGGTTCGGTGCGGTTGTACGCCGCGCTCAGCTCCTCGACCGTCGCCCGCGGGTCGCCCGCCGGGCACTTGCCGGTGCTCAGGCACAGCGCGACGACGCCGGTGACGGCCGGGCTCGCGAAGCTCGTGCCGGAGCCGGCGCGGTAGGCCCCGCCGGGGGCGGTGGAGGTGATGCACACCCCGGGCGCGGCGATCGTGTGGTCGCTGTCCGCCGAGGTGGCGAAGTTGGAGAAGGGCGCCGCGGCGTCGTCCGTGGTGCCCGCCCGCAGCGGGGTGGACCCGCAGGTCGTGGCCTTCGACAGACCACCCGGGCGGCCGTCCAGGTCGGCCATGGCGGTCACGGTGAGCACCTCGTCGTAGGCCGCCGGGATGGTCTTCGCGACGTCGCTCGTCGAGTTGCCGGCGGCGACGACGTAGGCCACCCCCGCGTCCACCGACCCGCACACGGCCGCGTGCACGGCGTCGCCGTTGGCGTCGCCGCACTGGCCGTCGTCGGCGCCCGGGCCGGCGATGGACATGTTGGCGACGGCGATGTCGTTGCTCGGGTCGGCGTCGGTGCGGGTGGAGGTCACCCAGTCGATGGCGCACACCAGCGCCGCGTTGCTGATCATCCCGGCCGAGTCCACGACCCGCGCGGACCACACCCGCGCCCCGGGGGCGGTACCGACGACGCCGACGGCGTTGTCCCGGGCCGCGGCCACCCCGGCGACCATCGTGCCGTGGCCGATGCTGTCGCTGAGCGCGTTGCCGGGCACCTGGAGGGAGCCGCTGGAGCAGTCGACGCCGCCGCGCACGTTGAGGTCCGGGTGCCCGGCATCCACCCCGGAGTCGATGGTGGCGATGTTGATCCCGACGGCGCCGGAGCCGTTGCCGGCGCGGGTGCTGGACCGGTCGGCGCCGATGCGCCGCACCTGGGTGGGCACCGTCTGGGCCGCGGGCGCGGCTTGGGCGTCGGCGGGCAGGCGCCACGTGCGGTTCGGCGTGACGAACGCGACCGCCGGGTCCTGGCGCAGGTGGGCCGCCTCCGCCGCGGTCATCGTGGCGGTGTAGCCCTTGAGGGCGCTGCGGAACTCCTCCGCCGGCCGGACCCCGTACTGCCGGCTCTGCGTCTCGGCGAGCGCGGGCACGCTGCCGGCGGCGCGGGAGAGGACGACGATGTACTCGCCCTCCCCGCCGGCGGCGCGGGCCGGCCCGGCGAGCAGGCCGGCGAGGACCAGCGGCACCGCGAGGAGCAGGGCGGTCACGGCCCGGGTCCGGGGCGCGCGGCGGCGCCCCCTCGCTGCTGCCATGGGTCGGCCCCCTCCACGCGACGCTGCGACACCCCAGCGTCACCGGGCCGACGCGCCAGGGGCAAGCCGTCCGGTGGAGGTTGCGGGCCCGGGCGGCGGCGCCGCGGGCTCGGTAGGGGGCGCCACCCCTACCGGTGCCCGCGCCGGGGTGACCCGGTGGGGCGACGTTCCGGGCCGGCGGGACGGCGCCGCCGCCCCAGGCGCGCCGCCTAGACTTCCCGCGTGACCCCGCCCGAGCCCGGCACCGCGCCCGAACCGGACACCGTGCGCGACCCCGGCGCAGCGCGCGACCCGGGCCGCGTGCCCCTGCCGGACGCGGGTAGCCCGACGGCCGGCGCGGGACGCGCGCCGGAGACGGCCCAGATCCCGGGCGGTGCGCGGACCGTGCTGCGCCGCAGCCTGCGTGAGCGCGAGGGCACGACGGCGCCGGCGCACCGGGCCGCGCCGGACCACGCGGCGGGCCCCACCACGCCGGAGCACCCGGTGACGCCGGAGCACCCGACGACGCCCGACCGCCCCGTGGGCCCCACCACGCCGGACCACCCGACGGTCGAGCCTCCCGGGGCGACGGCCCCCGCCACGCCGCCCTCCGCCGTCGACCTCGAGAACGACCTGCGCGGCCGGCTCGGCCTGCGCACCCTCGGCGCCAGGCTCGACCCGACGGCGGCGCTGTGGGGCTGGCTCGGGCCGGTGCTCGTCACCGTGCTGGCCGGCGTCATGCGCCTGGTGAACCTCAACCACCCCAGCCGGCTCATCTTCGACGAGACGTACTACGTCAAGCAGGCCTACTCGATGCTCGTCCTCGGCTACGAGGGCGAGTGGGCGGAGAACGCCAACCCCGGCTTCGCCCGCGGGGACTACTCCGGCCTGTCCACCCGGGCCGACTACGTGGTCCACCCCTCGGTGGGCAAGTGGATGATCGCCGCCGGCATCAAGCTCTTCGGCGCCGACAACGGCGCCGGCTGGCGGCTCGCCGCCGCGGTGGTGGGCACGCTGTCGGTGCTCATCCTCGCGCGGATGGCCACCCGGCTCTTCGGCTCGGCCCTGCTGGGCACGACGGCGGGGCTGCTGCTCGCCGTCGACGGCCTGCACCTGACCGAGTCGCGCACCTCCCTGCTCGACATCTTCCTGATGTTCTGGGTCCTCGTCGGGCTGTGGTGCGTCCTGCGGGACCGGGACTGGAGCCGGGCCCGGCTCGCCCGGCGCCTGGCCGCGCAGCGGGCCGCCGGGCCGGTCGGGGACGACCTGGGCCCGCGCCTGGGGGTGCGGTGGTGGCTGGTCGCAGCCGGCGTCGCCCTCGGCCTGGCGTGCGGGGTGAAGTGGTCGGGCATCTACGCCGTGGCGGTCTTCGGCGTCATGGTCTTCGTGTGGGACACCGCCGCGCGCCGGGCGGTGGGCGTGCGGCCCTGGCTGGGCGCCGGCGTGCTGCGCGGCGGCGTGCCCGCCTTCGTCGCGCTCGTGCCCGTCGCGGCGCTGACCTACCTCGCCACCTGGTTCTCCTGGTTCACCCACCCCGACTCCTACCGGCGCCAGTGGGCCGCCGACCTGCGCGCGAGCGGGGCGCCGGTCCCCCGCGGCTGGCTGCCCGACGCGCTGAACTCCTGGTGGGAGTACCACCTGGCGATGTGGCAGTTCCACAACAACCTCGAGTCCAAGCACGCCTATCAGTCCCAGCCGGCGGGCTGGCTGCTGCAGCTGCGCCCGACGTCGATGTACTGGCCCGACCCGGCGCCGCCGCCGGAGGCGTGCGGGGCCAAGCGGTGCGTGGAGGCGGTGCTAGCCGTGGGCAACCCGATCATCTGGTGGCTGGCCGCGGCGGCGCTGCTCGTGCTGGTCTACCTCGCGGTGCGCGGGCGGGACTGGCGCGCCTGGCTCATCCTCGCCGGCTACGGCGCCATGTACCTGCCGTGGCTGGGCTACGCCCACCGCACGATCTTCACCTTCTACGCCGTGGCGTTCGTGCCCTACGTGGTGCTGTGCCTGACGTTCGTCCTGGGCTGGGCGATGGGGATCGTGCGCCTGCCGCGCGAGGTGCCGCTGCCCTGGCGCCGACGCGCCGCCGTGGCGGGCGGTCCCGCGGGGCCCGGCCCGGCACTCGACGACGGCGCGCCCGCCCTCCCCATGGCCCCTGCACCCTCGCGCCTCGCCCGGTTCGTCAGCGACGACGGCGCCGTCCAGCCCACCCCGCGCGCCTGGCTGCTGTGGGGCGTGGTGGTCGGGCTCGCCGTCGTCGCCGCGGTGTTCTTCTGGCCGATCTGGACCGGCCAGACCGTCTCCTACGACGCCTGGCGGCTGCGCATGTGGCTGCCCAGCTGGATCTGACCGCCACCCGACCGGGTGGCGATACTGGGGCGCTGCCGAGGCAGCGGACGACGACACAGAAGGAGCTTCGATGAGTGCCACCGTGCGCGGCGCGCGCGTCCTGGTCACCGGCGCCACCCGCGGGATGGGCCGGCTCTTCGCCGAGCGGGCCGCCGCGGAGGGGGCCGCCGCCCTCGTGCTGTGGGGCCGCGACGCCACCGCCCTGGACGCGGTGGCCGCCGCCGTCGCCCGCCCGGGGCTGCGGGTGCGCACCGACGTCGTCGACCTGGCCGACCCCGACGTCCTCGACGCCGCCGCCCGCGCCGTCCTCGCCGACCTCGGCGCCGTCGACGTGCTCGTCAACAACGCCGGGGTGATCACTTCGAGCGGGTACTTCTGGGAGCAGGACCCCGCCGAGGCCGGGCACACCCTGCGGGTCAACACGGCCGCGCCGATGCGGCTGGTCAGCCACGTGCTCCCGGCCATGATCGCCGACGGCGGCCGGCCCAAGCGGATCCTCAACGTCGCCTCGGCGGCCGGGCTCGTGCCCAACCCGCGCATGAGCGTCTACGCCGCCAGCAAGGCGGCCCTGCTGACCTGGTCGGACACGGTGCGCCTGGAGCTGGAGCAGGCCGGGCACGCTCACGTGGCGGTGACGACGTTCAGCCCGTCCTACGTGAACACCGGGATGTTCGCCGGCATCCGGCCGATCCTGCTCACCCCGACGCTGAGCCCGGAGCGGGCGGTGGACCGCGCCTGGCGGGCCATGCTCGCCGGCCACGCGCACGTCATCACCCCGGCCACCGTGCACATCGCGCGCGCCGCGCGCGGGCTGCTGCCGCCGCGCGCGTGGGATCGCATGGCCCGCGCCTTCGGCGTGCACCGGTCGATGGAGGGCTTCACCGGCCGCTGAGCCTGCGGGCCCCGGTCGCCGCGGGC
This sequence comes from Georgenia thermotolerans, assembly GCF_009193185.1. GTDB lineage: Bacteria > Actinomycetota > Actinomycetes > Actinomycetales > Actinomycetaceae > Georgenia > Georgenia thermotolerans. The sequence goes on from NZ_VUKF01000022.1 coordinate 18,644, forward strand.
CGCGGTCGCCGCGGGCCGCGGGGAGCCGGGCCGCCGTCAGGACCGGGTGACCCAGACCGCCTCGGCGGCGGCCAGGCCCACCTCCTGCGGGCCCTCCCGGCCGGCCACCTGCACCGACAGCGTGCCGGCGAAGTCCTTGCGCTCGAGGACGACGAGCTCGGTGTCGAGGGCGACGCCGAGCTCGGCGAAGTAGCGCAGCACCTGGGGGTCGGTGTCGGAGATGCGGGCCACGCGCACCGCGCCGCCCTCGACCAGGTGCAGCGGGCTGGCCGGCGGCGTCGGCACCTGCCCGTCCCGGGTGGGGATGGGATCGCCGTGCGGGTCCCGGCGGGGGTGGCCCAGCCGGGCGTCGAGGGCGTCGATGAGCCGGTCGGAGACGGCGTGCTCGAGTACCTCGGCCTCCTCGTGCACCTCGTCCCACTCGTAGCCCAGCTCGGCGACGAGGAACGTCTCGATGATGCGGTGCCGGCGCACCATGGCCAGCGCCGCCGTCCGCCCCGCCGCGGTGAGCTCGATGGCGCCGTAGCGGGCGTGGGTGAGCAGCCCGGCGGCGGTGAGCTTCTTGACCGCCTCGGAGACGGTGGACGGGGAGAAGCCCATGCGGCGGGCGAGCAGCGTGGTGGTCACCGGGTCGTCGGACCACTCCTGTGCCGACCAGATGACCTTCAGATAGTCCTGGTTGGCCGCCGTCAGATCCTTCTCCACGGCGCTCACGGTACGCGAGGACGCGCGGCGGACGACGGCGAGCCGGGCCGGCGGTGGTGTGGTTCACTTGGCCCCGGCAAAGTTTTCGGTTCACCGAACGGCGAAGTTTCGGGGAGGGGAAGCATGGCGTCGGACGTCCTCGCCCGGCCCCGCACGCGGCGGGTCCTCCCGCTGCTCGGCCCGGCCTTCGTCGCCGCGATCGCCTACGTCGATCCGGGCAACGTGGCCGCGAACATCACCGCGGGGGCGCGGTACGGGTACCTGCTCGTGTGGGTGCTCGTCACCGCGAGCGCGATGGCCGTCCTCGTCCAGTACCAGTCGGCCAAGCTGGGCCTGGTCACCGGGCAGACGCTGCCGGCGCTGGTCGGCCGGCGGCTGCGCCGGCGCGGCCGGCTGGCCTTCTGGGCGCAGGCGGAAGTGGTGGCCGCGGCGACCGACCTGGCGGAGATCATCGGCGGGGCCATCGCCCTGCACCTGCTGTTCGGCATGCCGCTGCTGCTGGGCGGGCTGATCGTCGGCCTCGTGTCCATGGTGATCCTGGCCGTGCAGGACCGCTACGGCCAGCGCCGCTTCGAGTCGGTCATCGTGGGCCTGCTGGCCGTCATCACCATCGGGTTCCTCGCCGGCCTGGTGGTGGACCCGCCGGCGCCGGGCGACGTCGCCGCCGGGCTGGTCCCCCGCTTCGCCGGCACGGACAGCGTGCTGCTGGCCACGAGCATGCTCGGCGCGACCGTGATGCCCCACGCCATCTACGTCCACTCCGCCCTCGCCCGGGACCGGCACGGGCGCGCCGCGGACCCCGAGCGCAAGGTCCACCTGCTGCGCGCGACCCGCTGGGACGTCATCGGCGCGCTCGGCGTGGCCGGGGTCGTCAACATCGCGATGCTGCTGCTGGCCGCCACCAGCCTGCGCGGCCACCCCGGCACCGACACCATCGAGGGCGCCCACGCCGCCGTCGTCGAGGCCCTGGGCCCGGGCATCGGGCTGGTCTTCGCCATCGGCCTGCTCGCCTCCGGCCTGGCCTCGACGTCGGTGGGGTGCTACGCCGGCGCGACGATCATGCAGGGGCTGCTGCGCCGCAACATCCCGCTGCTGGCACGCCGGGCGATCACCATGATCCCCGCGCTGGTGCTGCTCGGCCTGGGCGTGGAGCCGACCTGGGCGCTGGTGGTCAGCCAGGTGGTGCTCAGCTTCGGCATCCCCTTCGCGCTCGTCCCGCTGCTGGCGCTGACCAGCGACCGGCGGCTCATGGGGGCGGCGGTCAACCGCCCGGCCGTGCGGTGGGCGCTGACGGCGATCGTGCTGCTCGTCGCCGTGCTCAACCTCGTGCTCATCGCGCTGACGCTCACCGGCCGCTGACCGGCGCGGCTCAGGCGAGCGGGTCGGCGATGCCCACGTAGACCGTCTCGAGGTACTCCTCGATGCCCTCGTGGGCGCCCTCGCGGCCCACGCCGGACTGCTTGACCCCGCCGAACGGCGCCGCCGGGTTGGAGATCACCCCGGAGTTCAGGCCGAGCATGCCGGTCTCGAGCACCTCGGCCATGCGCAGGCCGCGGTCGAGGCTGCGGGTGAAGACGAAGGAGATCAGCCCGTACTCGGTGTCGTTGGCCAGCCGCACCGCCTCGGCCTCGTCGGCGAAGGTGGTGAGGGAGACGACCGGGCCGAAGATCTCCTCCCGGTGCAGCCGGGCGTCGGCGTCGGCCCCCCGCAGCACGGTGGCCGGGTAGAACCAGCCGGGCCCGTCGGACACCTCCCCGCCGAGCAGCACGTCAGCGCCGTGGGCGACGGCGTCGTCGACCAGCTCGGCGACCTTGTCGCGCTGCTTGGCCTCCACGAGCGGGCCGAGGGTGACGCCGTCCTCCACGCCCGCGCCCATCCGGACCCCGCGCACCTTCTGGACGAGCTTGGCGGTGAACTCCTCGGCGACCGCCTCGTGGACGAGGAACCGGTTCGCCGCCGTGCACGCCTCCCCGCCGTTGCGGAACTTCGCGGCCATGGCGCCGGCGACGGCGGCGTCGACGTCGGCGTCCTCGAAGACGAGGAAGGGGGCGTTGCCGCCGAGCTCCATCGAGGTGCGCAGCACCTGCTCGGAGGCGTCGGCCAGCAGCGAGCGGCCCACCGGGGTGGAGCCGGTGAAGGACAGCTTGCGGGTGCGCGGGTCCTTGAGCAGCGGCCCCGTGGTCGCGCCGGCGTGGGTGGTGGGGATGATGTTGAGGACGCCGGCGGGCACCCCGGCCTCCGCGAGCACCTCGGTGAGCAGCAACGCCGTCAGCGGCGTGAGCTGGGCGGGCTTGAGCACCACGGTGCAGCCGGCCGCGAGCGCCGGGCCGATCTTGCGGGTGCCCATGGCCAGGGGAAAGTTCCACGGCGTGATGAGCACGCAGGGCCCCACGGGCCGCTTGGTGACCAGGACGCGGGACTTGCCGTCGGTGGCGGAGTTGTACCGGCCGGCGACGCGCACCGCCTCCTCGGAGAACCACCGGAAGAACTCGGCGCCGTAGGTGGTCTCGCCCTTGGCCTCGGCCAGCGGCTTGCCCATCTCGAGGGTCATGAGCAGCGCGAAGTCGTCCGCCCGGGCGGTGATGGCCTCGAAGGCCCGGCGCAGGATCTCCCCGCGCTCGCGCGGGGCGGTGCGCGCCCAGCCCGCCTGGGCGCGGTGGGCGGCGTCGAGGGCGGCCATGGCGTCCTCGGGCCCGGCGTCGGCCACGGTGGTGAGCACCTCGCCGGTGGCGGGGTTCTCCACGTCGAACCGCTTGCCGCTCGCGGCGGGGCGCCAGGCGCCGTCGATGTAGAGGTCGGTGTGCAGGGACTCCAGCAGCTCGTCCTGCCGGGGGTGGTGCGTGGTCAGCTGGTCGGTCATCGTCTCGCTCTCCCTCGCGTCGCTTCGAGGCTACGGCGACTTGCGGCGAGCGGCAGGCCGAGGGCGGTCCCGAAAGGGGCATACTGGTCGCCAGCATCGCCCTGCCCCGGGGGGCCCCGTCGCCGTCGCCGCCCGGGTGCCTGACCTGGGCGTGGTACCGCCGAGGCAGGAGCAGGACGATGAGCTTTCCCTCCCCCCACGGCCGTCCCCTGCGCGCGGGCCTGCTGCTGGCCGGCATCGTGCTCGTGGCGGCCAACCTGCGCCCGGTCATCACGGCCGTCGGGCCCGTGCTGCCGCTCATGGGCGCGGACACCGGCCTCTCCCCCGCCGCCCTGGGGCTGCTCGCGGCCGTGCCGGTCGCCGGCTTCGGGCTCGTCTCGCCGGTGGTGCACCCGCTGGCGGAGCGGTTCGGCATGGAGCGGGTGGTGCTCGCCGCGATGGTCGTGCTGGGCGTGGGCACGGTGGTGCGCTCCTTGCCCGGCTCCGCGGCGCCGCTGTGGGTGGGCACCGCGCTCATCGGGGCCTCGATCGCCGTGGGCAACGTGCTGCTGCCGGTGGCGGTGAAGAAGGACTTCCCGCTGCGGCTGACCGTGGTGACGGGCGTGTACATCGCCGTCCAGTCCGTCTTCGCCGGCCTGGCCTCGGGGTTCGCGATGCCGGTCGCCGCGGCGACGTCCTGGCGGGTGGCCCTGGGGCTGTGGATCGTGCTCGTCGTGGCCGCGATCGTGGTGTGGCTGCCGCGCCTGCGGTCCGGGCGGGACGTCCGGGTGGTCACCCACCGGCCGCGGACGGCCGGCGCCCCGGTGTGGCGCTCGGGGCTCGCCTGGCAGGTCGCGGTGTACATGGGGCTGCAGTCGACCGTGTACTACACGCTCGTGAACTGGCTGCCGACGCTGGAGCACGACACCGGCGTGAGCCCCGTGGCGGCGGGGTGGCACCTCTTCCTCTACATGTTCGCCGCGATCGCCTCGAACCTCGCGGCCCCGGCGCTCATGCGCGTCGGCGGCGACCAGCGCTTCGCGTCCACGCTCATGCCCGTCCTGATGATCACCGGGATGGTGGGCCTGGTCCTCGTGCCCGGGCTGGTCGTGCTCTGGGTGACGCTCGTGGGTCTGGGCTCGGGCGGCTCGATCGTCATCGCCATGTCCCTGGTGGGGCTGCGCTCGCCGGACCACCCCACCGCGAGCCGGCTGTCGTCCATGGCGCAGGGGGTGGGCTACGGCTCCGCCGCCGCGGGGGTGCTCCTCGCTGGCGTGCTGCGCGACCTCACGGGGCCCGGGCCCCTGCTGCTGCTCTGCCTCGCCGGGGTCACGGTCGCGCAGTTCGTGCTGGGGCTCGGCGTGGGGCGCAACCGGGTGCTGGCGGCCTGAGCCCCTCCGGCGCCGGGCCGCCCGGGCGGGCGTTGGCGAAGCGGGCCCGATGGGCACACCACCGGCCCGCGGCGCGGTCAGGCGCCGGGCGCGGTGACCAGCCCCTCGGCGACCATCCAGTCCAGCGCCACGTCGGCCGGCTCCTCGCCGTCGACGTCGACGCGGGCGTTGAGGTCGATCAGCAGCTCGTCGGTCAGCAGCGGGGTGATCGACTCGAAGACCTCGGCGATCTGCGGGGCCTCCTCGAGCGTGTCCGTGCGCACCACGGCGGCGACGTTGTAGGACGGGAAGTACTGCTCGTCGTCGTCGAGGACGGTGAGGTCGAGCGCGAGGATGCGCCCGTCGGTCGTGAAGATCTCGCCGAAGTTGCACGCCCCCGCCGCGGTGGCCGCGTAGATGGCGCCGGTGTCCATCACCTTGATGTTCTCGGCGGGCACCCCGGCGGGGTCACCGAGCGGGATGCCGTAGTGCTCGAGCATGGGCTCGAGGCCGTCGTCCCGGCTGCGGAACTCGCTCTCCACGCAGAACGTGCGCTCCTCCACCGGCAGGTCGGCGACCTGCGAGAGCGCGGCGATGCCGAGCCCGGCGGCGGCGTCGGGGCCCATGGCGAAGCCGTAGGTGTTGTTCATGGGGGCGGGCGGCAGCCAGGTGAGCCCGTTCTCGAGATCCGCCTCGTGGACGGCGCGCCACTGCTGCTCACGGTCGGGGATGCCCGTCTGGCCCATGTAGGCCACCCAGGCGGTGCCGGTGTACTCCCACCCCATGTCGACGTCGCCGGCGAGCTGGCCCTCGCGGGAGGCCACCGAGCCGGGGATGTTGGTGGAGTCGGTGACCTGGAAGCCGGCGGCGCGCAGCGCGAGGACGGCGATCTTGCCGAGGATGAGCTGCTCGCTGAAGTTCTTCGACCCCACGGTCACCGCGACGTCCTCGGCGCCGTCGACCGGGGTGATGCTGCCCGGGTCCACGGCCGGGACGTATCCGGTGGCCGGCTGGAGCCCGCAGGCGGCGAGCAGGGCGGCGGAGGCCGCCGCGGCGGCGGCCAGCAGGCGGGTGCGTCGAGACATCACAGTCCTCGGGGGCGGGCCACGTGCTCCACCACGCGCCCCAGCCAGTCGATGAGCAGGGCCAGCAGCGCTACCAGGAGGGCGCCGGAGACGAGCAGGTTGGGCAGGTACAGGTTGATCCCCGTGGTGATGAGGATCCCCAGGCCGCCGCCGTTGATGAACACGGCGAGCGTGGCGGTGCCGACGAGCAGCACCAGGGCGGTGCGCACCCCGGCCAGGATCACCGGGACGGCCAGCGGCAGCTCCACGCGCAGCAGGACGGCCAGGGCGGTCATGCCCATGCCGCGGCCGGCCTCGACGAGCCGGTCGTCCACGCCGCCGAGGCCGACCATCGTGTTGCGCAGCACCGGCAGCACCGCGTAGGCCACCAGGGCGACGACGGCGGTGCCCGGGCCGAAGCCCAGCCACATGGCCAGCAGGACGACGAGGCCGATCGCCGGGGCCGCCTGGCCGACGTTGGCGACGGCGATGACCGGGCCGGCCAGCCGGCGGAACGGCCGGCGGGTGAGCAGGACGCCCAGCGGGACCGCGATGGCGACCACGAGGGCGGCGGAGACGAAGGTCAGGCGCAGGTGCTCGGCGACGGCCGGGCCCAGGGCGCCCCACGACAGCGGGCGCCGCTCGATCGCGGTGAGCTCCGCCGTCGAGAGCCACAGGACGTAGGCGGCCAGGGCGACGGCGATCAGCACGGGCTGGCGCAGCAGGGTGCGCCAGGGGCGGGCGCCCTCGGCCGCGTCGAGCTCGGCCTGCGCCTCGCCGGCCTGCCCGGCCGCGGCCGCCGCCGTGGCCTCGTCCTCGACCCGGGCCGTGGAGGTGGCGGTCACGGCTGCCCCTCCTCGTCGGGGGTCATGAACGACATGACGGTCTTGACGGTGACCAGGCCGAGGTAGGTGTCGCGCCGGCCGGTGACGATCACGCCGTTCTGGGAGGCGGTGAGCATCGCGTCGAGCGCCTCGCTGAGGCTGGCGTGCCGGCCCAGCGCGGGCAGGTTCTCGTCCAGCTCGCCGGTGAGGGTGCCCGTGCCCTCGAGCTGGGCGAGCGGGTGCCAGCGCAGCGGGCGGTTGCGCTCGTCGACGACGACCACCGAGCGGTAGCCGGCCGCGCGGGCCCGGGCCACCGCCTCGTCGGCGGGCGTGCCCACCCGGGCGGTGACGCCGGGGCGCAGCTCGACGTCGCCCAGCCGGGTCAGGGACAGGGTCTTGAGGGAGGCGCCGGAGCCGATGAAGTCGGCGACGAACTCCTCGGCGGGGTTGGCCAGGATCTCCGCCGGGGTGTCGAGCTGGACCACGCGGGCGCCGACGTCGAGGATCGCGATGCGGTCGCCGAGCTTCACGGCCTCGTCGAAGTCGTGCGTGACGATGACGATCGTCTTGCCGAGCTCCTCCTGGATGCTGAGCAGCTCGTCCTGGAGGCGCTGGCGGGTGATGGGGTCGACGGCGCCGAAGGGCTCGTCCATGAGCAGGACGGGCGGGTCCGCGGCCAGGGCGCGGGCCACGCCGACGCGCTGCTGCTGACCGCCGGAGAGCTCGCGCGGGTAGCGGTCGCGGTAGGCGTCGGGGTCCAGGCCCACCAGGTCCAGCAGCTCGTCGACGCGGGCCCGGGTGCGGTCCTTGTCCCACTTGAGCAGGCCCGGCACCAGGGCGACGTTGTCGCCGACGGTCATGTGCGGGAACAGTCCGCCGGCCTGGATGACGTACCCGATCCGCCGGCGCAGCCGGTCGGCGTCGATGCTGGTGACGTCCTCGCCGTCGAGCACGACCCGGCCCGAGGACGGCTCGATGAGCCGGTTGATCATCTTCAGCGTGGTCGTCTTGCCGCACCCGGACGGGCCGACGAGCACGAGGATCTCCCCGGCGCGGATGTCCAGGTCGATGGTGTCCACCGCGGGGCGTGGCTGGCCGGGGTACTGCTTGGTCACGCCCTGCAGCTGGATGGCGGCGCCGGTGGTGGCCGTCGCCGTGGGTGCGGTGGTGGTCTCAAGCACGGATCCCCCTGGGGATGGTCAGGCGGCCGACGAGCACGAGGAGCAGGTCGACCACGAGTGCGATGACGACGACGGCGATGGTGCCGGTCAGCGCGGAGTACACGGCGTTCGCGCCGCCCAGGCGGGCCAGGCCGGAGAAGATGAAGCCGCCCAGCCCCGGGCCCAGCACGTAGGCGGCGATGGCGGCGATGCCCATGACCATCTGGGTAGACACCCGGATGCCGGCGAGGATGACGGGCCAGGCGAGGGGCAGCTCCACGCGCACCAGCGCACCCAGCCGGCTCATGCCGATGGCGCGCGCGGCCTCCACGTGCCGGGCGTCGACCCCCGCCAGGCCCACGACGGCGTTGCGCAGGATCGGCAGGGCGGCGTAGAAGGTCACCGCGATCACCGCGGAGAGGACCCCGAAGCCGAACGGCGCGACCAGCATGCCGAGCAGCGCGAACGACGGGATCGTCAGGCCGACGGCGGAGACGGAGTTCGCCACCGAGGCGAACCGCTCGTTGCGGTACACCACGACGGCGACCAGCATCGCGATCACGGTCGCCAGCGCGACGCACTGGATCACCAGGCTCGCGTGCTGGTACGACAGGAAGAGGATCTGGTCACTTCGCTCGACCACGTACTCCCACACGGGCGTCTTCCCCTTCGGATGGACGGAACGCCCAGCCACATTAGGGGAAACATCGGTCAAAAACCACTTAACGGTCAAAGTCGGGCAAAGCCGAGGCCCGGGGAGCGGCGGATCATCTGCGCCGTGAGGCCGCGCGGTCGCGGCGCGATCAGCGGCGGAGGAGCCCGCGTCCGGGGCTCAGCGGCGAAGGAGCCCGCGTCCGGGGCTCAGCGGCGGATGAGGCCGCGTCCGGTGGCGGCGGCCACCGCCGCGGTCCGGGAGTCGACGCCGAGCTTGGTGTAGATGTGCGCGAGGTGGGACTTCACGGTGGCCTGGCTGAGGAACAGCAGCCGGCTGATCTGCTGGTTCGAGTGCCCCTGGGCCACGAGCTGGAGCACCTCCGTCTCGCGGCGGGTCAGCGCCTCCCCCGGCGCCCGCACCCGGTCCATGAGCCGCATCGCGACGGCGGGCGCCAGCACGGACCGGCCGGTCGCCGCCGCCCGCACGGCCGCCGCGAGCTCCTCCGGCGGGGCGTCCTTGAGGAGGTAGCCGGTGGCGCCGGCCTCGATGGCGGCCAGCACGTCGGCGTCGGTGTCGTAGGTGGTGAGCACCAGCACCTGGGGCCCGCCGGGGCGGCCGGTGATGGCGGCGATGGCCTCCGACCCGTGCATCCCGCCGCCGAACTGCAGGTCCATGAGCACGACGTCGACGTCGAGCCGGCGCGCCAGCTCGACCGCCGCCTCCGCCGTGGCCGCCTCGGCGACCACCGCGAAGTCCGGCTCGGTCTCCAGCACCGCGCGCAGGCCGGCACGCACGATCGGGTGGTCGTCGGCGAGCAGCAGCCGGACGGTGGCGCTCATGCCCGCGCCCCGCGGGCCTCGGCGACCGCGCCGACCGGCAGCGTCACCGACACCGCCGTGCCGGCGCCCGGCGCGGACTCGACCACGAGGACCCCGCTCAGGGCCTGGGCGCGCGCCCGCATCGCCGCCAGGCCGAAGCCCCGCTCCCCGGCCGTCGCGGGGCGTGCCGCGGCGTCGAACCCGGCGCCGTCGTCGACGACGTCGAGAGCCACCTCGTCGTCCATGTAGCTCAGGGTGACCGTGATCCGGGTGGCGTGCGCGTGCTCGACGGCGTTGGCGACGGCGGACTGGGCGATCCGCAGCAGCGCCACCTCGTGCGCGGTGGGCAGCGGCGTCGGGTCGCCCGAGACCCGGCAGCCGACCGCGACGCCGGACGAGGCCGACGCGGTCGCCGTCAGCCGCTCGAGCGCGGTGGGCAACGACCCGGACTCGAGGTCGGGCGGGGACCAGTCGCGGACGAAGCGGCGCGCCTCGGCGAGGTTGTCCGCCGCCGCCTGCCGGGCCTGCCGCACGTGGCCGAGCGCGGCCTCGGGCCGGTCGGGCAGGGCGCGCTCGGCCGCCCGGAGCAGCAGCTGGATGCTGGAGAGACCCTGGGCGAGGGTGTCGTGGATCTCCCGGGCCAGGCGCTCCCGCTCGGAGAGCGCCCCGGCGGCGTGCTCGGCGGCCGCCAGGTGGGCGCGGGTGGCGGTGAGGTCCTCGATGAGGCGGCGGCGCTCGTCGCTCTCGCGGTACAGCGCCTCGTACCCGAGCACGGTCGCGACCGCGACGGCGGCGCCGAGGACCGGCCCGATGACCATCGCCGCGGTGATCGCGTGCTGGTGCCAGCCGAAGCCGGCGACGGCGAGCGCCGTCGTCGTCGCCACCGCGGCCAGGCCCCACCGGCGGGGCAGCAGGTGCATCTGGAGGAAAAAGAGCGGGAAGGCCAGCCAGATCCCGTCCGGGGAGAGGACGAGCAGCACCAGCCAGGCGACCCCGACCGCCGCCAGCCACCCCGACGCCGCGGCCCGCGAGCGGCGCACCGCCGGCAGGACCGAGCCCGAGGCGTAGATCCCCGCGAGGACCACCGCCGCGGCGACGACGGCGCCCGCCTCCGGGCCACCCGCGCGGACCGCCCGCACCACCGCGAGCGTCAGCAGCGCGGCCACCAGCAGGTGGAGGCAGGCGCGCAGCAGGCGCAGCACGGGGCTCAACGCATCGGGGTTCACAGTCCTCCCAGGCTAGGTCGCCCGCGCTCCGCCCGGCATCGGCCAAAGGGTGGAGGCGCGCGTGCACCCAACGGCCGCACCGGGGCCGCTCGAGGGCCGATGCCCACCTCCCTGCCCGCCCGCGAGGGTGGGAGCACGCCGGCAGACCGCCGGCGCGAACGACGAAGGGACTGCACGTGTACGTCGCCTGGAGAGATCTCCGGTTCGCCCGAGGACGGTTCACCCTGATGGGCACGGTCGTCGTGCTCATCACCGTGCTCGTCGGCCTGGTCTCGGCCCTCACCGCCGGGCTGGCCCGGGAGAGCACCTCCGCCATCACCGACCTGCCCGCCGACCACCTGGCCTTCTCGGCCCCCCAGCCGGGCGAGGACGTGTCCTTCACCGGCTCCCGGCTCGACGAGCCGTCCTGGCGGTCCTGGGCCGCGGTGCCCGGGGTGGTCCGCGCCGACCCGCTGGCCATCGCCACCACCCGCGCCGAGGCCGGGCGGACGGCGAGCGTGTCCGTCTTCGGCGTCGCCCCCGGGTCGCCCCTGGCCCCGGGCACGAGCCCGCGCGACGGCGCCGTCGTCCTCTCCACGGGCGCCGCCAAGGACCTCGACGTGAGCGCGGGTGACACCGTGACGATCGGCGGGCACGCGCTGCGGGTCGGCGCGGTCGGCGGCGAGGCGTCCTACAGCCACACGCCGGTGGTGTGGGCGACCCTCGCCGACGCCGCGCGGCTGACCGGGACGCCCGCGGGCGCCGACCTCGCGGCGACCGTCATCGCCCTCCGCACCACCGGGGACGTCGACCTCGCCGCCGCCGACGCGCGGCTCGGCACCCGCACCGTGCCCACCGCCGACGCGGTCACCGCCATCGCCTCGTTCACCTCCGAGAACGGCTCCCTGCAGCTGATGCGGGGCTTCCTGTTCGCCATCTCGGCCCTCGTGATCGGGGCGTTCTTCACCGTCTGGACCATCCAGCGCAGCGCCGACGTCGCCGTCCTCAAGGCGCTCGGGGCCTCCACCGGCTACCTGCTGCGCGACGCCCTCGGGCAGGCGGTCGTCCTGCTCGCGCTGGGCACCGCCGCCGGCGTGGGCATCACCCTCGGTGTCGGCGCGCTGGTCGGGGACGCCGTCCCCGTCGTCCTCGACGCCGGCACGGTGCTCGTGCCCGCTCTCGTGCTGGTCGTCCTGGGGTCGCTCGGCGCGGCCCTGGCGATCCGCCGCATCACCTCCGTCGACCCCCTCACCGCCCTTGGGAGCGCCCGTTGAGCCTGTACCTGTCCCACGTCACCCTCACGTACCCCGATGGCGCCGCGCGCGTCACCGCCCTCGACGACGTCCGCCTCGACGTCCCGGCCGGCAGCCTCACGGCCGTCGTCGGCCCCTCCGGCTCGGGCAAGTCGAGCCTCCTCGCCGTCGCCGCCACGCTCATCACCCCCGACCGCGGGCAGGTGGTCGTCGCCGGGACCGACACGACCGGACTGGGCCGCCCCGAGCTCGCCGCCCTGCGGCGCACCCGGATCGGGATCGTCTTCCAGCAGCCGAACCTGCTGGCCTCCCTCACCGCGGCCGAGCAGCTGCAGGTCATGGCCCACCTCGATCGGCGTGCCCCGCGCACCGTGCGCGCCCGTGCCCTCGAGCTGCTCGACGCCGTCGGGCTCGCCGACCAGGCCGGGCGCCGCCCCCACCAGCTCTCCGGCGGGCAGCGCCAGCGGATCAACATCGCCCGGGCGCTCATGAACGATCCCGACGTCCTCCTCGTCGACGAGCCCACCAGCGCGCTGGACCACGAGCGCGGCGCCGCGATCCTGGACCTGGTCGCGACGCTCACCCGCGAGCGGCGCACCGCCACCGTCCTCGTCACCCACGACGAGTCCCACCTGGGGGTCGCCGACCGCGTGGTGACGATGGTCGACGGGCGCCTGCGGGCGGACACGGTTCCCGCACCCGCCTGAGATCGTCGGGGTGCGCACCCTCGACGCACGGTGTCGGACCGGAGGGTGGCCGTCCGGTGGTCGGTGGTCCCGCGGATACGGTGGACGCATGCATGTCGCCTCCTTCCCGGACCCCCCGCTGTGACGGCGACGGTCCTCATCTCCGTGCTCCTGGGCGGGCTGGCACAACGGGCCACCGGCATGGGGCTGGTGCTGGTCTCGGCACCGTTCATCGTCGTCGCCCTCGGGCCGGCGGCAGGCGTGCTGATCGGCAATCTGCTCGGAGTCCTCGCCAACGTGCTGGTCCTCGCCCGCACCCACCGCGCGGTCGAGTGGCGGGCGCTGTGGGCCATGCTCCCCCCGGGCATCGTGGGCGTGGGAGCCGGCACCCTGCTGGCGGAGCAGCTGCCGACGGCGTGGGCCCAGATCATCATCGGCGCGCTGGTGCTCGTGGCGCTGCTGGTCTCGGCCCTGGTCGCCCGGGCCCGGCACCTCGAGCGCGGACCGGTCCTCACGGCGGGCGCCGGAGCGGCGTCCGGGGCGATGGCGGCACTCGCCGGGATCGGCGGCCCTGCCATGGCCGTGCTACGCACGCTGACACGTTGGGACCACGCCAGCTTTGCCGCCACCTTGCAGCCGTTCTTCATCGGGACATCCAGCGTCGCGGTGTTCGCTCGTGTGACGGTTGACCCAGGGGCGTGGCCGGACCTGGGATGGGGATGGCTCGCGATCGCCTTGGCGATGGTGCTGGGAGTGGCGTTCGGCGACGTGGTGGCCCGGCGCCTGCCCGCTCGGGTGATCGGCGCCGGCATCACTGCCGTGGCGGCATTGGGCGCCGTGTGGTCGGTGCTCGACGGCCTCACCGCCCTCTGAGCGACCGGGCTCCCGGACAGGTAGGACCTGTCCGGGAGCGGTCCCGGCCGCCGGATCAGCGCCGGGCCAGCTCGGCCTCCTGGCGCGGAGCACCGACGCTCCGGACCGGCGCCGCGCCGTGGGCGGCGGCGGTCGCGGTCTCCGGCCGCAGGTCCAGCCGGCGCAGCAGCTGGGCGTTCGCGGCCACGACGATGGTCGAGGCGGACATCAGCAGCGCGCCGATCTCCATGGGCAGGACGAACCCGACCGGGGCGAGGATGCCGGCGGCGAGCGGGACGGCGGCGATGTTGTACCCGGCGGCCCACCACAGGTTCTGCTTCATCTTCCGGTACCCGGCGCGGGAGAGCTGGATGACGGAGAGCACCGAGCGGGGGTCGTCCGAGGCGAGGATGACGCCGGCCGAGGCGATGGCCACGTCCGTGCCGGCCCCGATGGCGATGCCGACGTCGGCCTGGGCGAGGGCGGGGGCGTCGTTGACGCCGTCGCCGACCATGGCCACGGTACGGCCCTGCCGCTGGAGCTCGAGCACCTTCTCGCTCTTGTGCTCCGGGCGCACCTGGGCGAAGACCTGGTCGATGCCCAGCTCGTCGGCCACCGCCCGGGCCACGGGCTCGGCGTCGCCGGTGATCATCACGACGTGGACGCCGAGAGCGTGCAGGGCGTCGACCGCCTCGCGCGACTCCTGGCGCACCTCGTCCTCCAGGGCCAGCGCGCCGGCCACCTGCCCGTCGAGCAGGACGTGCAGGACGATCGCGCCCCGCTCGGACCATGCCGCCGTCTGCGGCAGCGGCGCCAGGCCGTGCTCCGCGAGCAGGTTCGGGCCGCCGACGGCGACCCGGCGCCCGCCCACGGTGGCGGTGACCCCGACGGCGGTCGAGGCGGAGAAGTCGCTCGCGCGGGGCACGGTCAGGCCGCGCGCCTGAGCGGCGGTGGTGATCGCCCGGGCGAGGGGGTGCTCGCTGTCGGACTCCGCGGCCGCGGCCAGGGCGAGCAGCTCGTCGCGGTCCAGGCCGGTGGTCTCGGCGTCGTGCAGGGCGGGCTCGCCCTTGGTCAGGGTGCCGGTCTTGTCGAAGAGGACGGCATCGACCGTGCGCATACGCTCCAGCGCCCCGCGGTCCTTCACCAGGACCCCGGCGCGGGCGGCGCGCTCGGTGGAGATGGACACCACGAGCGGGATCGCCAGGCCGAGGGCGTGGGGGCAGGCGATGACCAGGACGGTGATGGCCCGGATGACGGCGAAGTCGGGGCTGCCGACGACGGACCACACGGCGATGGTGATCACCGCCGCGGCCAGGGCGAACCAGAACAGCCAGCCGGCGGCGCGGTCGGCGAGGAGCTGGGCACGGGTGGTGGAGGACTGCGCCTGGGCGACCAGCCGCTGGATGCCGGCCAGGGCGGTGTCGTCCCCGACGGCGTCCACCCGGACCCGCAGGGCGTTGTCCGTGGCCACGGTGCCGGCGACGACGTGGTCGCCGGTGGTGCGGCGCACCGGCCGGGACTCGCCGGTGATCATCGACTCGTCCACGTCCGCTGCGCCGTCGACCACCGTGCCGTCGGCCGGGATCCGTCCGCCCGGGCGGACGATCACGACGTCGCCGAGCCGCAGGTCCGCCGGGGCGACGGTGACGACCTGGTCGCCGTCGACCTTCTCCGCCTCGTCGGGCAGCAGCGCGGCGAGGGCGTCCAGGGCGGAGGAGGTCTTGGCGAGCGAGCGCATCTCGAGCCAGTGACCGAGCAGCATGATCACGACCAGGAGGGCGAGCTCCCACCAGAAGTAGAGGTCGCCCGCGAGCACGCCGAGCGTGGCGCCCCACGACGCGACGAAGGCGACGGTGATCGCCATGCCGATCAGCAGCATCATGCCGGGCTTGCGGGCCCGGAGCTCGGCGACGGCGCCGGTGAGGAACGGCCGCCCGCCCCAGAAGTAGATGACCGTGCCGAGCACCGGCGAGACCAGCGCGAGGCCCGGGACGTCCGGCAGCGAGTAGCCGAGCAGGTCGGCGAACATCCCGCTGAGCAGCACCGTCGGCACGGCGAGGAGGAGGTTGATCCAGAACAGGCGGCGGAACATCGCCACGTGGTCGCCGTGCCCGCCGTGCCCCGCGTGCCCGCCGTGCCCCGCGTGGGCGTCCTGACCCGCGTGGGCGTCCTGACCCGCGTGGGCGTCGTGACCCGCGTGGGCGTCGTGTCCGGCGTGGGTGTCGCTCTCGACCGCGGACGCGGGCCCGCCGTGGCCGCTGTGCCCCGGGTGGCCGTCGTGGCGGCCGGTGCCGTGAGCGTCGTCCGTGTGGCGTTCCTGCGGGTGCCGATCCGGCGTCCTCATCGTCGTCCCTCTCCGTCGTCGATTCATACCCTCTAGGGGTATCACGGTGCCGCAACCGCTACGACCCTGCGGACATTCCCGAACATGGCCAGAGCCCACCCCAGAGGCATTACTCAGCCCCCATCGACCACACCGCCGGCCACGGCGGCGACCAGCCCCACCTGCGCCCCACCCCACACCCAGACGTGCGCCGCGGCGAGCGGCGCGGCAGGCGGCGCCCAGCACGCCCGCCCAGCGCCGGGCAGGAGATCGCTTGCGAGAATACCCCCCACCCGTATACGTTGACGCCACTGATAGTAGTACCCCATGGGGGTATATCTAGAACGAAGGGAACACGGCCATGAGCCTCATCAATCTCCAGTACCAGGTGTCCGGCATGACGTGCGGACACTGCGAGATGTCCGTCCGCGAGGAGGTCGGTCAGATCGCGGGCGTGGAGCAGATCGACGTCAGCGCGCAGACCGGCACGCTCGTGGTGACCGCCAGCCGGCCGGTCGACGACGCCGCCGTGCTCGCCGCGGTGGACGAGGCCGGCTACACCGCGGTGCGCGCCTGATGAACGCGCCCGCACGGATCGGCCTGTACGCCGCCGGCCTGGCTGTGGTCTTCGTGGCCTCCGCCGCGACCGCCGGCGCCGTCGTCCCGGAGGAAGCGGTGCAGGCGTGGACCCAGTCGGCTCAGCATGCCGGCTCCAGCGATGACCACTGATTCCGCTTCCCAACGGACGCGCGCGGACACCCACCCGCACCGACCACCACGAGAGAAGTCACGAATGTCTGCATCTCCAGGCCAGCCGCAGGCGCTGGGCACCCTCATCGAGCTCGAGGTCGGCGGGATGACCTGCGCCTCCTGCGCGATGCGCGTCGAGAAGAAGCTCAACAAGCTCGACGGCGTCACCGCCACCGTCAACTACGCCACCGAGAAGGCCCAGATCAGCGCCCCCGAGGGCATCGACCCGGCGGTGCTGATCGCCGAGGTGGAGAAGACCGGCTACACCGCCGCCCTGCCCCGCACGGAGAGCCCCGACGCGGGCGACGACGCCGACGAGGAGGAGCCGGACGCCGAGCTGACCGCGCTGCGCCACCGGCTCATCGGCACGGTGGTCCTCGCGGTCCCGGTCATCGCGATGGCGATGGTCCCGGCGCTGCAGTTCACCTCCTGGCAGTGGGCCTCCCTGGCCCTGGCCGCCCCGGTGATCGTCTGGGCCGCCTGGCCCTTCCACAAGGCGGCGTGGACGAACCTGCGGCACGGCGCCGCGACGATGGACACCCTGATCTCCGTCGGCACGACGGCGGCATTCCTGTGGTCCTTGTACGCGCTGTTCCTCGGCACGGCGGGCACCCCGGGCATGACCCACGCGTTCGAGCTGACCGTCGCGCCCTCCGACGGCGCCGCCAACATCTACCTGGAGGTCGCCGCCGGGGTGACCATGTTCATCCTCGCCGGCCGCTACTTCGAGAAGCGCTCCAAGCGGCAGGCCGGGGCGGCGCTGCGGGCCCTGCTCGAGCTCGGCGCGAAGGACGTCGCCGTGATCCGCGGCGGGGCGGAGACCCGCATCCCGATCGGCGAGCTCGCCGTGGGCGACGAGTTCGTCGTGCGCCCGGGCGAGAAGATCGCGACCGACGGCGTCATCGTCGCCGGCACCTCCGCCGTCGACGCCTCGATGCTCACCGGCGAGTCCGTGCCGGTCGAGGTCGGCGAGGGCGACGCCGTCACCGGCGCCACCGTCAACGCCGGCGGCCGCCTCGTCGTGCGCGCCACCCGCGTCGGCTCGGACACCCAGCTGGCCCAGATGGCCCAGATGGTCGAGGACGCCCAGTCCGGCAAGGCCGAGGTCCAGCGCCTTGCCGACAAGGTCTCCGGCATCTTCGTCCCGGTGGCCATCGCGATCGCCGTCGCCGCCCTCGGCGCCTGGATCGGCGCCGGGTTCCCCCTCGACGCGGCCTTCACCGCGGCCGTGGCGGTGCTGATCATCGCCTGCCCGTGCGCCCTCGGGCTGGCCACCCCCACGGCGCTGCTCGTCGGCACCGGCCGCGGCGCCCAGCTGGGCATCCTCATCAAGGGCCCCGAGGTCCTGGAGTCCACCCGCAAGGTCGACACCGTGGTGCTGGACAAGACCGGCACCGTGACCACCGGCAGGATGACCCTGACCGACGTCATCGCCGCCGACGGCATCGGCCGTGCCCAGCTGCTGCGGCTGGGCGGAGCGCTCGAGCACGCCTCCGAGCACCCCATCGCCCAGGCCATCGCCAAGGCCGCCACTCAGGAGGTCGGACCCCTGCCGACGCCGGAGGACTTCGCCAACGTCGCGGGCAAGGGCGTCCAGGGCATGGTCGAGGGTCACGCGGGCCTCGTCGGACGGGAGTCCCTGCTCGCCGACTGGGGGCAGCACCTCACCCCCGATCTGGCCGCCGCCAAGGCCGACGCCGAGGCGCGGGGTCGAACCGCCGTGGTGGTCGGTTGGGACGGTCAGGCCCGCGGCGTGCTCGTCGTGGCGGACACCGTGAAGCCCACCAGCGTCCAGGCGGTCCGCCAGCTCAAGGCCCTCGGACTGACCCCGGTCCTGCTCACCGGCGACAACCGCGCCGTCGCGGAGCAGATCGCCGCCGAGGTCGGCATCGACCAGGTCATCGCCGAGGTCCTGCCCCAGGACAAGGTCGACGTCATCACCCGCCTGCAGGGCGAGGGCAAGGTCGTCGCGATGGTCGGCGACGGCGTGAACGACGCCGCCGCGCTCGCCCAGGCCGACCTCGGCCTGGCCATGGGCACCGGCACCGACGTCGCGATCGAGGCTGCCGACATCACCCTCGTCCGCGGTGACCTGCGCAGCGCGGCCGACGCCATCCGGCTCGCCCGCAAGACCCTCGGCACCATCAGGACCAACCTGTTCTGGGCCTTCGCCTACAACACCGCCGCGATCCCGCTCGCCGCGCTCGGGCTGCTCAACCCCATGCTCGCCGGCGCCGCGATGGCCTTCTCCAGCGTCTTCGTCGTCGGCAACAGCCTCCGCCTGCGCTCCTTCACCAGCCGGGCGGTCGCCCCCCAGCCGTCCCCGGCCAGGACCCGCGCCCGCGTGGCCCAGCCGGTCGGCGCCTGAGCCCGCCCGGGACGCCGCCACGTCCTGAACCCACCCGGACCGGTGCTGCCCGCCTTGAGGCACGATGTGCACAGCGGGCAGCACCGGTACCGCACACCGGCTCCCCCTCCCGCCCGGCCCCGCCCTGCAAGGAGCATCACCATGACCGACACCCTCGAGCCAACCCCGGACCACGGCGCCGAGCACCACTCGCACGGCTACATCAGCGACAAGAAGCGCTACCTCGCCCGGCTCAAGCGCATCGAGGGCCAGGCCCGCGGCATCCACCGCATGGTCGAGGAAGAGCAGTACTGCATCGACATCCTCACCCAGATCAGCGCCCTGACCAGCGCCCTCGAGGGGGTGGCCCTCGGCCTGCTCGACGACCACCTCAAGCACTGCGTCGTCGACGCCGCCAAGCTGGGCGGCGAGGCCGCCGACGTCAAGATCAAGGAAGCCTCCGACGCCATCGCCCGCCTGGTCCGCTCGTAGGCGGCACCGCGGCCCGACACGCATGCACCCAACCTGCTCGATGACCTCTCACCGCTCCGCCGGCTTGCGATTGCAGGCCGCCATCGGAATGCGGCGGTTAACTGCTGAAACGAGCGACTTCAATCCATGTGGGAGACATCGGCCGGATCGTCCTGGCGCCGGTGCGGGGCACCGGGCCGGACACCCGCACCTTCCTCACGTTGCTCCTGCTCGACAAGGCGGGGCGCCGGCTGCTGCGCCTGGGCTCGGACCTGTGGCAGCCGGCCGACCTGACCGCTCTCGCCGGGTCGCTGGGACTGCGCCCCGAGGTGCTCGAGCGGCCCGTCACCCTCAAGGAGCTCGGCGCCGCCTACCCGGGCGCGGCCACGTGGCTGCAGCGCCACCCGCAGGCCGGTGCGGCTCTCATCACCGCCGCAGTCGTAGTACTGGCTGCCGCGGGGGTTGCCGCCTACCACCAGTCCTGAGGACGCGCCAGGCTCCCTGTCGCCGCCCCACCACGGCCCTCCCCCACCGGGATCGCCGTCACTGCTGCCTACCTCGCCTTACTGGTGCGGCCGTCCGGGCCGCTCACAACCGTAGTGTTGACCTGCCCCTTCGACCGGTCGCCGTCCGCGGCGCCACGGTCATTGCGGCGACAGGCCACAGCTGCAAGAACCCGGAGGACCGCATGACCGACGGCGTGGTGATCCACCTCGACGAGCCCGGGGAGGACAAGCACCGGGCAGTGCTGCGCAATGCTCTGAACCTGCTTCCGGAAGTGCCGCCCGGCACGACCGTGGAGGTCGTCGTGCACGGGCCGGCCATCGACCTCGCTCGCCCGGGCATGCCAACCTCTCATGCGCTCGCCCAGGCCCTGGCCGCGGGCGTCACGCTCCGGGTCTGCCGCAACTCCATGCGCTCGCAGGGTCTGACCGACACGGACCTCGTCGACGGTGCCGTCCCCGTGACGTCAGGTGTCGGTCACCTCGTCGCACGCCAGCGAGCGGGATGGGCCTACTTACGTCCCTGATCCCGGCAGGGGTTCCTACTCGCTCGCCATCTCCCGCAGCGCGAGATCGTCACCGGCATGGTCCCGTTCAACGCGCCCCTCTCAACACCGACGCAGGTCGACACAGAGGCCTCGCCGGTCCTGTTATTGACGGCAGATCATGCGCGGCCGCTGATGAGATCCGGCACCGCCTGCGCTGCGGTCGCCACGGCCACGAGCGCAAGCAGGACGGCGAACGCCACGGTGAGCCGCCCCGGCTGCAACCGCCTGGAGATCCGGGCCCCCGCGACCCCGCCGAGCATCGAGGCCACGGCGAACGTCGTCACCGTCGCCCAGTCCAGGCCGGCCAGGCTCTCCGCACGGCCGACAAGCCCGGTGACCGAGTTGAGCGCGATCACCAGCAGCGAGGTGCCGACGGCGACGCGCATCCGCAGGTGAAGGGCGAGCACCAGAGCGGGCACCACCGCGAAGCCGCCGCCCACGCCGAGGAAGCCGGTGAGCAGGCCGGTCACTGATGCCGCGGCGATGACGGTGAGCGCTCGGCGCACACCGTGCCACGAGCGCGGCGAGGCCGGTCCCAACCGGCGAGCCGGGCCCGGTCGGTCGGCCGGATCGGGATCCGATCCCATGCTGGGCGCGTCGACGGCGGCGTCGGAACCTGCCGACGCGCCCGACGGGCGACGTCGCGCCCTGCGGAGCATGAGCACAGAGACGACGGCGAGCAGCCCCGAGAAGGTGGCCATCAGAGCCGCCGGCTCGACGCCGGCCGACAGGCGCGAGCCGAGGAAGGACCACGCGGCACCCAGCACACCAAAAGCCGCTCCGTGGCCCCAGCTGATGTTGCCGGCGCGGGCATGGGAGATCAGGGCGGTGGCCGACGTCGCACCGACGATCACGAGCGATGCGGTGGCCGCCTCGTAGGGGGGCGTGCCGAGGAGGTAGACGAAGATGGGGACGGTCAGGATGCCGCCACCGCCGCCGAGCACCCCGACCACCGCGCCCACGGCAACGCCAATGCCAGCGGCCAACAGGGCGTCGGTCATGTGGGGACTCCTCTTCCGTTATGGCGGCGACGGTACGTCAGACGGGCCACCGGTGCGCTCCGCCGCCATGGCAGCGTGGCCCATACCGGTCATGAGTGGGGCGAGGGGACCGTTTGCGGTGGTCCCCGTCTCGAGATCAGGCAGGTATGACGCCGGACCAAGCCCCTTCCAGGATGCGTCTGACGTCATCACGCCCGGGCCGTGGGGCGCCCAGGGCGGTGACGGCGTCCATCACGAGCTCCGTCGCCTCAGCGAGGTCCGTGAACCGCAGGCCGTGGTCGCGCAGCGCTACGGGTCCTCCGAGCTCAGCCCGGAGCCGGACGAGCGCGGTCAATCCGTCGACGGCTCCTCGCTCGCTCTCGCCCCCGTTCAGTGCCTGGGCGACTGCCTCACCGGCGCTGGGGAACGCGGACATCTGGTGCGCCAGCACGTGCGGCAGGACGACGGCGTGTGTCTGGGCGTGCGGGAGGTCGTATCGTCCGCCCAGCACGTGACAGATCTTGTGGTGGAGGCCGGAACCCGCTGCGGCGAAGGCGGCCGCGGCCAGGTAGGTCCCGTACAGGCACTGCTCGCGACCGGGCAGCCCGAGCGGGTCCGCAGCGACCGCCCGCAGCCCGCGTGCGAGTGCACGCATGCCCTCGGTCGCGTGCAGGGCGTTGAGGGGGTTGGCGCGCGGCGCCCAGAGCGAGTCGACGCAGTGGGCGAGCGAGTTCAGGCCCGAGGCCACGGTCAGCTCCACCGGCAGTCCGAGCGTGAGCTCGGCGTCATAGATGACGGCGGCGGGCAGCACCCGAGGGTCGGTTCCGGTGGTCTTGCGGGCCGTCTCGGTGATCCCCCAGACGGGCGTCGCCTCGGAGCCGGCGTAGGTGGTCGGCACCGCCACCACGGGCAGGCCGGTGGTGAGGGCGACGGCTTTTGCCAGCCCGACGGCGGATCCGCCGCCGACGCTGACCAGGACGTCGGCGCCGCTCGCGGCGGCGGCACGGCGCGCCGTCTCGGCCTGCTCGGCGGGCACGTGCGGCTGCACCCCGCGCCACCAGTGGACGACGTCGAGCCCGGACGTGAGACGTTCCGCCGCCGCTCCCCCGGTGCTGCCGGTGATGACCATCACCCGCTGGGCGCCGATCCGCCCGACCTCGGCGCACAGGTGGCGTGCTGCCTGCCCGGTGCCGAACACCACCCGCTGGGCGTACGAGACATGGGTGAAGTCGATCGAACTCATGGCGCTCCTGTGGTCGTGACGCGGGCATGCTGTGCGGTCGGGGCAGGACCGGCGTAGCCGGCCTCCGCACTACGGCAGGATGGCGGGGTGGATCTTCGCCAGATCAGGTACTTCCTTGCGGTCGTCGAGGCCGGCACGTTCTCGGCGGCCGCGGTCGACCTGCACATGACGCAGCCACCACTGAGCACCAGCATCAACCAGCTGGAGAAGTCCCTCGGCGTCCGTCTGCTCGACCGCACCCCGCGGGGCGTGGTGCCGACCCCGGCCGGTGAGTACCTGGTCCGGACCGGCACGGATCTGTTGCAGCGGGTCGCCGGCATGGAGCGCCGGCTCAAGGGGATGGGCCGCGGCACCCAGGGCCAGGTGTCGATCGCCGCGGTGCCGGCGTACTCGTGGGCACACATGGCGGGACTGCTGACCGAGTTCACCTCCCGGGCGCCCGACGTCGACATCACCCTCATCGAGATGCCCTCACGCCAGATCATCGAACAGGTGCTCCAGCAGCAGATCGATGTCGGAGTGGTGGCCACCTCTGACGCGGCGCGCCTCCGGGACTCGTACGAGACGCGCCTGCACGTCGCCGCCGTCGAGCCGCTGCCCCTCGTCGCGGTCCTCCCCCCGCGGTACCAGGACGCTCCCGACCCGATCGACCTCGCAACGCTGCTGAACGAGGTGTGGATCGTCCCGCAGACAACCCCCGGGCTGCCCGGAGCCACCCGCATCCTCGAAGCCGTCTGGGAGGAGCTCGGACCACCGAGGGACGTCCGGGTCGTCTCCACCATGCAGTCCGCGGCGCCGCTCGTCGCCGCCGGCCTCGGCGTCGGTCTCATACCCGGGACCTTCGGCGCCGTGGCGCCCACGTCCGTGGTCACGCGCCGCATCCTGCAGCCCATTCCGGGACTGGAGGCGGTCATGCTCTGGAGCGCGACCGTGGAGGCGACCCCGGCCACGAAGATTCTGCTCGACGTCGCCGGGATCGGTGCGTCGACCACCTAGGCGCCCGACGACGGCACGCAGGCGATCGGGCGCACCGGGGACGCCGTCGCACCCGCGTACTTCAGAGGCGTCATGACGAACAAGAACTCGCGCGCGCGGGCGTCGGCGAGCTCGGCGAGCCGCAGGTTCTCGATGATGTGGATGCCGTGGTCGACGAGCAGCACCTTGTGCGCCGGGAGATCGAACAGCCGCCCGTTGGCCGGTGGGATGGCGTCGAACGCCGCCGTGTCCGAACCGACGGCGGACACGCCCTGGGCCGCCAGCCATTCCGCTGCCGAGCCGTCGACACCTGGGATGCCCGCGGGGTTGCTGAGATATCTCTGCGGCTGGGCGGTGAAGTGCTGTTCCCAGCCCGTGCGGATCAGCACCACGTCACCGGGCCGGATCGCCCCCTCACCCCCGACCAGCTGCTCGAGGTGGTCCGCCGTGATGACGAAGGTCTCCGGGCACACGTCCACGCCGAGCCATCCGGGCACGTCGAGCAGGAGGCCCCGGGTGAGGAACACCGGGATCGCCTCGGCGCCGTGCTCGGAGAAGCGGCCCCCCTCCTGCGCAACCGTGGCGTCGACGCCGCCGAACATCCGCCCGCCGCAGGAGTAGTGCGAGAGCGCGTCGACGTGGGTGCCGATGTGGGTTCCGGTCGAGATCAGGTCGCTGGCCGAAGAGGTGTTGTCGGCCCGGATCACGTCGCCGTGGCGGCGTTGGAGGCTGTGCTGGTACCCCGGGTGCCTGCTGGGGTGCGGCATGCCTGTGGTGAACTCGTGCGCGAGGTCGTAGGCCTGGAAGCGGTGGTCGACGTCGAGGAGCCGCGAGGCCATCTCGGCGTCGTGGGCGATGGTCAGCATGGCGGGGTCCTGATCTCCTCGTGGAGGACGGCGTCGAGATGGCCGATCGCCTCGTCGATGAAGTGGTCGGTAGAACCCAGGTATCCGTAGGGGTCCAGGGCCTGGGAAAGCTCATCGAGGTCGAGCAGCGCCGTGATGGCGGGTTCCGCGGCGAGGTGGGTGGCGAAGTCGGTGCCGCTGGCGCGGGCGGCCCGCACGGCGTCGTCGACGAGGCGGAACGCCTCGGTCCTGCCGACCTTGCCGGCGAGGGCGTAGACCACCGACTCCGACATCACGAGTCCACCGGTCAGCTGCAGGTTCCTGCGCATGGCCTCGGGCCGGACCTCCAGGTGCGCCAGGCTGTTGCGGAGAGCCTCGACGGCGCCGCCGGTGGCGAGGAAGAGGTCGGCGACCAGCAACGGCTCAGCCTGCCAGCTGCCCAACGACCGCTCGTGCTCCTGGACCAGGCCGGACTGCAGGGCGCCGACCAGCCCGGACGCCGCCTGGGCACACGCCACGACGGTCATCGCCTCGACCGGGTTGCGCTTGTGCGGCATGGCGGTCGAGGCGGGGCGGTCGTGGGTCGACTCGAACACCTCCTCCACCTCGGTCTGCATCATCAGGCCGATGTCCCGGGCGATCTTCGCCATGATCGGGGCGACGATCCCGACGGTGCCGGCGAGGTGGCCGATGCGGTCGCGGACGCTGTGCCAGGGCATCACCGGCGCGACCAGGCCAAGATCGGCGGCCAGCAGGGGGACGAGCTCGTGCCCCCGGCCACCGAGAGAGGCAAGGGTCCCGTTGGCTCCGCCGAGCTGGACCGCCAGGTCCTCGTTCCGTGTCCGGCGCAGACGGTGGACGAGATCGGCGACGCCGACCGTCCACTGCGCGGCCTTGAGACCGAAGGTCACCGGCAGGGCGTGCCGAAGGAAGCCGCGGCCGGCCATGACACTGCGACGGTGCTCGTCGGCGAGGCGCGCGGTCAGCGTGCCGACCTCGGCGAGCCAGGCGAGAAGGAGGTCGATCCCCTCGGCGGCCTGGAGCATCAGTCCGGAGTCGACGACGTCCTGGGTGGTCGAGCCCCAGTGCACCCAGCGACGGTGCGCCTCGGGCACGGCACTGGTCAGCGCCTGGACGACCGGGAGCGCGGTGGTGCCCGCCTGGCGGGCCCGCTCGGCGAGGTCCGCGACGTCGTACCGGTCGGACGAGCAGCACGCGACGATGGCGGTCGCCGCCTCGGCCGGGATGATGCCCAGGGCGGCCTCGGACCTGGCGAGGGCCGCCTCGAAGTCGAGCATGTGCTGCACCTGGCTGCGGGCAGAGAAGATCGCGCGCATGGGCGTGGGGGCCAGCACCTCGTGGGTGAGGGACATGTGGTTCGGCTCCTGCAGACGTGGGGCGGACCGGTCAGGCCCGCTTGGCTTCCTTGATGAGCCGGAACAGGTGCGCGCGCAGCTCGTTGAACCGCGGGAGCGCCTTGGTCTCGATCTGGTCCCGGGGCCGCGGGAGGTCCACGTCGAGCACCTCACGCACGGTGGTCGGGGTTCCGGACAGGACGATCACCCGGCTGGCCACGTAGATGGCCTCATCGATGTCGTGCGTGACGAAGACGACCGTGGTGTCGTACTTCTCCTGCACCGTGAGCATGAGGTCCTCGAGGTCGATCCGCGTCTGCGCGTCGACCGCGGCGAACGGCTCGTCCATGAGCAGCACGTCCGGCTGGTAGGCCAGGGCGCGCGCGATCGCGGCGCGCTGCTGCATGCCTCCCGACATCTGCCACGGGTACTTCGCGCCGGTGCCGGCGAGCCCGACGTTCTCGAGGGCCTCCGCCACGAAGCGGGCCCGCTCCTCCTTGGAGAACTTCCTCCGCAGGGGTAGATCGATGTTCTGCTCCACCGTCATCCAGGGCAGCAGGCTGCGGCTGTAGTCCTGGAAGACGACGGTCATCTTCGCCGGCGGGCCGTCGATCTCCTCGCCCTCGAACACGACGCTGCCGCTCGAGGGGTCGAGGAGCCCGGACAGGCACTTCAGCAAAGTGGTCTTGCCACATCCCGAGGGACCGACGATGGAGACGAACTCCCCGGGTCGGACCGTGAAGTCGATGTCGGCGAGGACAGAGCTGGCGGTCGGCCCCTCGCCGTAGCTCTTCGCGAGGTGGTGCACCTCGAGCACCGGCGTCGTCGTGCCAGAGGCGTCTCCGGTCCGCGCGGGCCGGCCGGAGACGGGCCGGGGTTCGCTCGTGAGGGTCATGTGAGTCATCCGTTCCGTGCGTTCGTTCGGAGGGCGTCCTGCCATCGCAGGACCCGGCGCTCGCCGACGCCGAAGATGAGGTTCGCGAGGAAGCCGATGAGGCCGAGGAGAAGGGTTCCTGCCCACGTCTCTGTCACGAGGAAGGTCTGCTGTGCCGTGAGCACGTAGTGGCCGATACCGGACGCCGACGCATACATCTCGCTGACGACGATGAGGATGATGGAGATCTGCAGGGTGGTGCGCAGGCCGGCGACGATCTGCGGGGCGGCGGCGGGCAGGACGACATACCGCACGCGTTGGCCGAGCGAGAGCCCGTAGGCCTTGCTCATGTCCCGCAGCTGAGGGTCGACGCCGCGGACGCCGTCCATCGTGTTCAGCAGCGTCGGCCACACGGCGCCCACGGTGATGATGGCGACCTTCATGCCGGCGTCGGTGCCCAGCAGGATGAGGCCGAGCGGGAGGAGCACCGGGGGCGGCAGGGACCGCAGGAAGTGCACGACGGGCTCCGCGGCGGCGGCCGCCCACCTCGAGGACCCCAGCAGGAGCCCGCCGGCCACACCGATCAGCGAGGCGATGGCGAAGCCGGCCACCAGGTTGCGCAGACTCGGCACGAGGTCATCGAGCCCACGCATGGAGAACCAGTCCCGGCTGAAGGTCTCGGTGATCGACTGCAGCGACGGGAAGTACAGGGACGTGCTGCCCGCGGACGCCGCCCACCACACGACGGCGACCGTGACGGGCAGCCAGGCGCGCAAGAGGATGACCCGTCCCCGCCGCCCGCGAAGGGGGCCGCCGTCCGACTCTCGGCGTTGGCGGCGCGCCGGCGCGGGGGCCGCGGCCTCCGTGACGGTCTGGTGGACCGAGGACGTGGTGTCGACACTCATCAGCGGAGCTCCTTGCGGTTCGACGGGTGCCAGCGCAGCATCAGGGCCTCGGTTGCCCGGAACGCGGCGTTGACCGCCAGGCCCATGAGGCCGGTGAGCACCACCAACGCGTACATCTGGGCGATCGCGTTCGAGCTCTGCGCGGCCACCAGCATCTGCCCCAGCCCCTCGGTGCCGCCGACCATCTCGGTGACGAACGCGATGATCAGGGCGATCGAGGCCGACACGCGCAGCCCGGGGGCCACGAAGGGCAGCACCGACGGCACCACGATCCGGGTGATCGTCTGCCACCGGCCGAGCTGGTAGGTCCGGGCCATCGACAGCGCGACGTCGTCGACCTCGCGGATGCCGTAGACGACCTGGGTCAGCACAGGCCACATCGCACCGAACACGATGAGCGTGAGCTTCATCTCCAGCGCCGGCCCCCACATGAGCAGCCCCAGCGGGATCAGGGCGATCGGCGGGATGGGCTTGAGGAACTCGATGACGGCGCTCGTCGACTCCAACAGGACGCGGCTGCTCCCGATCAGCAGCCCCAACGGCACGGCGACCGCGGCGGTGATCGCCAGCCCGACGGACCAGGAGAACGTGGTGGCACCGAACTTGTCCCAGAACGTGGCGTTGCCGAAGAGCGCCACGAACTCCCGGGCGACATCCGTCATCGCGGGGATCGACGAGCCGGGCAGCAGCGCGGTGCGAGCGCCCAGCTCCCACAGCGCGAGCAGTGCCGCGACGGTCGCCCACCCGACCGCGAGGTACGGCAGTCGACCCGTGCGACGGGGCCGGCGAGACCGCCCCGGCGCGATCGCGACGTCGGTCGTCACGGACGCCACGTCAGGCCCTCCGCGGCCGGAGCCTCGGGGATGAATCCGAGGTCGACCATGACCTGTGCGGTGGCGACCAGGTGGTCGTCTGTGAGCTGGCCGCCGTAACCCGGCAGCCGCATACCCGCGGCCACGTCCT
The DNA here is from genome assembly GCF_009193185.1 of Georgenia thermotolerans. GTDB lineage: Bacteria > Actinomycetota > Actinomycetes > Actinomycetales > Actinomycetaceae > Georgenia > Georgenia thermotolerans. The sequence continues at coordinate 47,157 of NZ_VUKF01000022.1, forward strand.
CGGCCATGCCGAGGTCCTCGACCGCGACCTGGCGCACGGCGTCGGGGTTCTCCGCGGCGTACTCGCCGGCCTTCTCGATGGCCTCGACGAACTTCTTCGCGTCCTCCGGGCTCTCCTTGAGCCAGGCGTCGGAGGCGAAGAACATGCCGATGGTGGCCTGCGCGGGCAGCGCGGTGGTGTAGAGGTTGCCGATGTTGCGGGCGCCGGCCTTCTCCAGGGTGGTGTAGAAGGGCTCGACGACGACCACGCCATCGACGTCGCCACGCTCGAGAGCGGCCGCCATGTCGGGGAACGGCATCGAGATGAACTCGACGTTCGCCGGGTCGCCGCCGTCGAGGGCGATGGACTGTGCGGCCGCGGCGTGCATGGCGGCCTTGAGGGCGTTCACGGCCACCTTCTTCCCCTCCAGGTCCGACAGCGAGGTGATCGACTCGTCGGCGACGAACAGGCCGGAGAAGTCGCTGTCGGCGTCCTTGCTGGTGATGGCGGCACTGGCGATGCCGGTGACCGGGAGGTTCTGGGCCCGGGCGTTGAGGTAGCCGATGGTGGCGGCCTCGCCCACCTGCAGCTGACCGTTCATCACGGCCGGCACGATGCCCGCGGCGTTCTGCATCACCTGCGTCTCGACCGTGAGTCCCGCCTCCTCGAAGTACCCCTGGTCCTCGGCGATGTAGAGGGGCGCGTACTCGATGATCGGGAGAGTGCCGACCTTGATCGTGGTCGAGTCGGCACCGGATCCGCCCGTGGGCGAGCCGGCCTCGCCGGCGTCAGCGCCGGCGCTGCACGCTGCGAGGGCGAGTGCGGCAGCGACGACGGTGACAGTTCTGATGGCGCGCATGAGGTCTCCAAGGGGGGGTGGGTGGGTGGAGGGAGCCGGGGACATCGGTGTCCCGGAAGGAGGGTCGGTCAGTGGTGGGCGGGCGCGTGTTCGCGCCCGAAGACGTCGAAGAACACGGTTTCGTCCGGGCCCTGCAGGTGGACGTCAAACCGGTATCCACCCTCGACGGGATGCGCCAGAAGCGTCCGGCGTCGCTCCTCAGGTAGGGCCATCAGGAGGGTATCGGTGGAGTTGGCTACTTCTTCGTCGGCGAAGTAGACGCGGGTGACGAGCATCTTCAGGACACCGCCGGCGAACAGGGTGAGGGCGATGCATGGCGCCTGGGGGGCGCCGTCGACCGTGATGACGGCACCGGGCTTGACGGTGCGGAACTCGCAGGTGCCATCGGGCCCCGACGCTGCCCGGCCAAAGCCGCGGAAGCCGTCGGGAGCAACGGGGGTGTAGATGCCACCGCCGACTGTGAAGTGCCCGGTCTCGTCCGGCTGCCAGATCTCCACGAGGGCGTCAGGGAGGGGCTGCCCCGCGCCGTCGTAGACGGTCACCGCCAGGCTCAGCACGCCCGGGCGTCGCGGGCCTGCGACGTCGGGCCCGGCCTCGTACGGCAGGGCGATCCCGGAGTAGGGACCGACGGCCTGGCTAGGCGTTATGCCCGGCGACGGCGCCAAGCCGGGTGTCGGCGGCCAGGTCCGGTAGTCCTCGTTCGAGCTGTTGTCCGGTGGCCAGTTCTCGAAGACGGCACCGCGCCGCGACTCGATGATGCCCATCAGTCCTCCCACAGGGTGCCGTCGGCCCCACCGAGAACGATGTCGAAGCGGTAGGCGTTGGCGAACTCCGGGATCGTGAGCTGGTGGTCGTACCGAGCCACCAGGCGCAGCCGCGCACGCTCGTCACGGATCGAGTTGAAGATCGGGTCCTGGAAGTGCAGGTCGTCGCCGGGGAAGTACATCTGCGTCACGAGGCGCTGCTCGATCGAGCGCCCGAAGATGGAGAAGTGGATGTGCGCCGGACGCCACGCATTGGCATGGTTGCGCCACGGATAAGGGCCGGGCTTGATGGTGACGAAGCGGTAGCGGCCCTGGCCATCGGTCAGGCAGCGCCCGGCACCGTGGAAGTTCGGGTCAAGGGGGGCGGGGTGACGATCGGTGTGGTGCGTGTAGCGGCCCGCCGCGTTCGCCTGCCACACCTCCACGAGCGTGCCCGGGACCGGACGCCCCCAGCTGTCGGTGACCGTGCCGTGCACGACGATGCGCTGACCGATGGCCTCCCCCGCACCCTGCCGCGTCAGGTCGGCGTCACCGGGCCGGATCTCGTTCTCGCCGAAGACCGGTCCGCTCAGCTCCAGCTGACTTTTCGGGGGCAGCACCAGTGCTTGGGCCGGGGCGCGCAGGATAGTCGCGTGGTTGTCCGGGAAGAGGTATTGCGGGTCCGGTACCGGCGTGGGTAAGGGCGACCCGACGGTCACGCCCCCCTGACCGCGAGCAGCCGCCAGCTGCACCGTGGGCCTGTTCATTCCTGCTCCTCCTGAGCTGCGGCTGCGTCGTCGTAACCGGCTCGCCCGTACGTCGTCGTCTGGTTCCGCCAGTGTGGGTGGGCTGTCCCCCCGTGGGCAAATTCCAATTGCCCGCCAGGGCTATAGCGCAAACATATACACGCAGGTCAACGGGGTGATTCGCGCAAGCGCGGCGCCCGAAGGGTGCGGCGCCGAGATGGTCTCGTTATCACTTCCGAGGCCCGGAGAGGTAAACCAGAGGCCTTCCATTCACGAACGTGTGCACCCCAGCGGGCGCCAACGCTGACCGGCGCACACCGGCTCCGTACAGAGGTCGTGCCCCGCGCCGAGGGGCTCGGTCACCGCCACCGCCACCGCCCTGCCCAGCGCGTCAGAGCTGCCGTGGCGGCTCGTGCCCGTGACGGTCCAGGGCGGGCTCCCTGTCACAAGTGGGTCGACCGCCGCCTCCTCGCCGCCGAACCCGGGCCCCGGTCCCCCACGTGTGTCCCCCTCCTGGTCGACACCGGCCGCGCGGTACTGGAGGCCGGACGGGCGAACAACTCCGTCGTGCTGCCCGACGGGTGCACACCCCAGCGCTCGACGGCCGGATCCTGCCCGGGCTCGCCCGCGCCCGGGCCATCGCCGCGCTGGCCGCCGCGGGGGTCGCGGTGATCAAGGTTCCGCTCCGGCTCGAGGACCTGGCCCGGGCGAGCGAGGTGTTCGTGACGAACGCACTCGTCGCCGCCCGTCCCGTCGTCGCCGTTCACGGGGGTGGGCGCGTGGGCACCGGGGCCGGTGGCGCGCCTCGTCAGTCCGCGACGTCCAGCCCGAGGTCCAGGACCGGCGCCGAGTGGGTGATCCACCCGGCCGACATCAGGTCGACCCCCGTCGCGGCGATGACCGGCGCGGTCTCGGCCGTGAGCCGTCCCGACGCCTCGGTGACCATCCGGCCGGCCACCAGCTCCACCGCCTCGCGCAGCGTCTCCGGTGTCATGTTGTCCAGCAGGACGGCGTCGACCGGGTCGGTGAGCACCTCCCGCAGCTGGTCGAGGGTGTCGACCTCGACCTCGATCTTCACCAGGTGGCCCACGCCGGCCCGGGCCCGGGCGATGGCCTCGCGGACGCCGCCGGCCAGGGCGATGTGGTTGTCCTTGATGAGGACGGCGTCGTCGAGCCCGAAGCGGTGGTTGACCCCGCCGCCGGCGACCACGGCGTGCTTCTCCAGGGCTCGCAGGCCGGGGGTGGTCTTGCGGGTGCAGGTCACCCGGGTGGTGGTGTGGGCGATGGCGTCGGCGATCTGCGCCGTCGCCGTCGCGACGCCGGAGAGGTGGCCGAGGAAGTTCAGGGCGACCCGCTCCGCGGTGAGGACGGCGCGGGCGGGACCGGACACGGTGGCGACGACGTCGCCCGGACGCACCCGGGACCCGTCCGGCAGGGCGACGTCGACGCCGATCGCCGGGTCGACCAGCCGGAAAGCCGCCGCGGCCAGGTCCGTCCCTGCCACCACGCCCGGATCGCGGGCGACCAGCCGGACCGAGGCGCGCCGGTCGGCGGGCACGACCGTGTCCGTCGTGATGTCCCCGGCGCGGCCGAGGTCCTCCAGGAGCGCGGCACGGACCAGGGGCTCGACGAGCAGCGGCGACAAGGGTTTCACGTGGCACTCCGGCGGTGTGCGGGGGTGAGGAGGCCGCCGAGGCCGTCCTCGAGGGTCAGGGTGAGGTGCCGCGGCTCGGCGGCGCCGGGGAAGTCGGTGCGCGTGTGCGCGCCGCGGCTCTCTTCGCGGCGCAGCGCCGAGGTGGCGAGCAGCAGCGCCGCGAGCGTGGCGTCGTCGGTGGCGTCGAGGCCGGCCCGGTCGACGGTGGCGCCGAGCCGGTCGACGGCGTGGGTCAAGGTGGCGCCGTCGCGCAGCACGCCGACGCACTCGGACATCAGCGTGCGCAGCTCCGCCGCACCCCCCGCAGGCTCCGCGGCCGGCCCCGGCTGGGGCGCCGGGCTGCCGAGGCGGGGACCTCGGCGCCCCTCCTGGCCGGCCACGTCCTGCGCGACCCACCGGGCGCACACGGCCGCCTCGAGGAGGGAGTTGGAGGCCAGGCGGTTCGCGCCGTGCAGGCCGGTGCTGGCCACCTCCCCCACCGCCCACAGGCCCGCGACGGTGGTGCGTCCGCGCCCGTCGACGCTCACCCCGCCCATGAGGTAGTGCGCGGCCGGCCGGACCGGCATGGGGGCGCGGCGCGGGTCGATGCCCGCCGCCCGGCAGGCGGCGGCCACGGTCGGGAAGCGGGCGGCGGCACCCAGCGCCTCTCGGGCGTCGAGGAAGACCCGACCGCCGCGCTCGAGCTCGGCGAAGACGGCCCGGGCGACGACGTCGCGCGGGGCGAGGTCGTCCTCGAGCAGGCGGTCGCCGGCGGCGTCGACCAGGCGGGCCCCCGCACCGCGGAGTGCCTCGGTGACCAGCGGCATGGGGTCCAGGCCGACATCGAGCGCGGTGGGGTGGAACTGGACCATCTCCAGGTCCCGCAGCTCCGCCCCGGCGCGGGCGGCCAGGGCCAGCCCCTGCCCGCGGGAGCCGGTGGGGTTGGTGGTGTGGCGGAAGAGCCCGCCAGCGCCGCCGGTGGCCAGGACGACCCGGTCGGTGCGGATCAGCTCGGGGGCGCCGCCGGCAGCGACGACGACGCCGGCGACGCGGCCGTCGTCGCCGGTGACCACCCGCACCGCACGGGCGTGCTGCAGGACGGTGATCGACGGCGTGGCCCGCACCGCGGCGATCGCGGCCCGCAGGACCTCGTGACCGGTGGCGTCCCCGCCCGCGTGGGCGACGCGGTGGCGGCTGTGCGCGGCCTCCAGGCCCAGGGTGAAGGCGCCGTCGGGCGTGCGGTCGAAGCGGGCACCGAGGGCGGCGAGGTGCTCGACCGCGGCGGGGGCGGCGGCGGTGATCCGCTCGGCGGTGCCAGGGTCGGACAGTCCCGCCCCGGCGTGGAGGGTGTCGAGGGCGTGCAGCAGCGGCGAGTCGCCCGGGTGGAGGGCGGCGGCGATCCCGCCCTGCGCGAGGTCGGTGGAGGTGTGCTCGGCCAGGCGCCCGGTGGTCAGCACCACGCACGGCAGCGGCGCCAGGTGCACGGCGGTCAGGAGGCCGGCCAGGCCGGCGCCGACGATGACCGGCCGGTCCTGGGGCGGCGCGGCGCCCATCAGACGGCCAGCATGCGCTCGACGGCGGCCCGGGCCCGGACGGCGACCTGCGGATCGATCGTCACCTCGTGCCGGCCCAGCTCCAGTGCGGCGCGGATGGCGCCGAGGGTGTTGCGCTTCATGTGCGGGCACAGGTTGCAGGGCCGGACGAACTCCACGGCAGGGTTGGCGGCCGAGACGTTGTCACTCATCGAGCACTCCGTGATGAGGGCGACGCGGGCCGGCTGCTCGAGGCGGACGAAGTCCTGCATCTGGGCGGTGGAGCCGGCCATGTCGGCGACGTCGAGCACCTCGGGCGGACACTCGGGGTGGGCCAGCACCGTCACGCCGGGGTAGTCCACCCGGATCTGGGCGATGTCGCGGGGGGTGAAGCGCTCGTGGACCTCGCAGTGCCCGGCCCAGGTGATGACCTCCACGCCGGTCTGGCGGGCGATGTTCTGGGCGAGGTACTCGTCCGGGATCATGATGACCCGGTCCACGCCGAGGGACTCGATGACCTTCACGGCGTTCCCGGAGGTGCAGCACACGTCCGACTCCGCCTTCACCGCGGCGGAGGTGTTGACGTAGGTGACGACCGGGACGCCGGGATGCGCCGCGCGCAGCGCCCGCACGTCCGCCGCGGTGATGGACTCCGCCAGCGAGCAGCCCGAACGAAGGTCGGGGATCAGGACCGTCTTGGCCGGGTTGAGGAGCTTGGCGGTCTCGGCCATGAAGTGCACGCCGGCCAGGACGATGACGTCCGCCTCGACGTGCTGGGCCTCGCGGGCCAGCGCCAGGGAGTCCCCGACGATGTCCGCCACCCCGTGGAAGATCTCCGGCGTCTGGTAGTTGTGCGCCAGGATCACGGCGTTGCGCTCGCGCTTGAGGCGCCAGATCGCCGCGACATCGTCCTCCATGGTCGCCCACTCCACGCGGGGGACGACGGTACGGATCCGCTCGTAGAGGGCGTCGGTGCTGATGGTCGGTGCGGTCATGGTGGGCCTCTCGGGGGCGCCGGGTGGTCGGACATCAGACTTATGCTGACGCTGAGCATTTCATATGCTGGTGATGAGCATAACCGATGGAGGTGTCGGCACGGAAGGGCCACGGCTGACGCGCCGCGGTCAGTTGGGTCGCGGGACCGGCAGCTTCGTGCCCGCGACGTCCCGCTCGTCCAGGACCTCCCGGCGGAACCGGAAGAGCCTGGCAGGCCGCCCGCCGGTGGAGTGGTCGACCTCGCCGGTCTCCTCGACGAGCTCCTGCTGCTCCACCAGGCGGCGGAAGTTCTGCTTGTGCACGTGCTGGCCGGCGATAGCCTCGACCGTCTGCTGGAGCCGACCGAGGGTGAACTCGGGCGGGAGGAGCTCGAAGACCACGGGTCGGTACTGGATCTTGGCGCGCAGACGTCCGATCGCGGTGGCAAGGATGCGCCGGTGGTGCCGGTCCATCGGGCACCCCCCTGCCTCGCCCGACCCCCCGTGCGCCTCCGGCACCAGGGCGGCCTCGTAGAGCAGCTCATAGCGCTGGAGGGCCATCCCGGGCAGCCACGGGTGCCCGTCCAGGCCGAAGGTGACGGCGCAGCGCCGCCAGCGACGGTCCCGGACTTCCGGCCGGCCGGAGCTGGCCCATCGCTCCAGGGCCGGCGCGAGGGTCTCGGTCACGAGCGCGTCGCCGTCGCGCCGGTCCTCCCAGGGGAAGTACTCGAACCAGTTGCGCCACCCCGCGCCGACGGTCGGCACGGTGGTCAGGCCGAGGTAGGAAACCTCCAGCACCGGACTCATGCCGCGGTCACGATCGGCGAAGGTATAGAGCTGCTCGACGTAGCCCAGGTCGTACCCGGTCTGCTGGACCACCCAGGAACGCAGTCCCGCCTGCATCGACCGGTGCCCCGACTGCAAGGGGCCGGAGGGCAGACGACGCCCGTCACCGGTCGTCAGCACGAGCGGGACGCCGTCATGGACGGCGGAGATCACGGCGACGAGCTCGGCCGAGACACGGTCGTCCTGCGCGGGCTCCCCCACGTATCCCTCCCGTGCCGGTCCTGTTCTTCGGACCCATCATGCCGCGATCGGCGCGTCGGCTCGCACCTGGTCGTGTGACCGCTGCCACGGTACGGCTCGGGAGCGGCGCCCCCTGGCGGCCCGTGTAAGCGGTGCCGGCGCTCTGTGGACCCCCGCGCGCACGCCATTGAGGTGCACGTCGGCGCGCGGCCCAGTTAGGTCCGGCTCTACTCGTTCATAGCCGTCAGGCGTGCGTGGATATCCGGCGGAACAAGCCCGTTCTCTCGTGCCCCAGGCGCAGACCATTCCGTGACACAAAGCGTGGCATTGGCAGGTCACCGCCCTCGATGTCGGCGCCCTGGCTGGAAAGTAAAAGCCGCTGACCTGCACTTTCGTGCGGTTCAGCGGCCTTCACCGGGTGGAGCTAGGGGATTCAAACCCCGACCTTCTCCGGCCGGTTCACAACCCCCGGCACTCCCCGGAGTCCGTTGTCACGAACGCTCGCAGAGACGTCGCAACCTGGAGGAACGGCGGCAAATCAGCGGTTCCGAGCGAGCGGACACCAGGGTCGCACCGCTTCTCGGCGTCGTCAACGGTGGTCATCCGACAGCCACAGATGCGTGGAACTCGCGTGGAATCCGGGCTCACGCGTGGAACTTCCGTGGAATCCACCCCGCGCGAAGCCCTCCCCCAAGCGAGTCAGACGTTGAACTTTTCGAAGTTGCCCCTGACCTGGAGATTTGCCGTGAGCCGATGGCGGAACCATGAGAGAATAAGATTGCGTGCGCGCTCCCCCGCCCGGAGAAAGACCATCGCGGTCAGGTGTTGATCTCGGGTGGGCAAGGACCGACCATCCGGAAATTTCACCGAGGTCCGGGCCATCCGCAGCAACGGGAGGTCTCGGACTCCCCGGACACCCGAGGTCCGTGTTCTTCTCCGAAGGGCCCCAGGAGCAGCGGCCGGCACCGCTCTCGACTCCCGCTCGAGGGCTGCGACACCTTCCCCGCCGGCGCCTTCCCCACCGATGCCGGATCGGGGCGGCCCACAAGCACCGGTATCCACCGAGCTAAGGAGAGGGCGTGCTCAATTCCCTCTCAGTGCACGCCGACGAGCCGTTCCAGGAGGTGCTCTGCCAGTGGGCGATCGGTGTCGAGCACGACACGTACATGCCGTTTCGGCTGGTCCACAGGTCCCAGACGCTGGCCGCGCAGGTCGCAGATCGTCTGGCCGCGCCCAGGACCTAAGGTGTCATCGACCGTGACGTCCACCGCCGGGGCGATGGTGGGGCGGATTCCCCCGACGGCGATGGCTGCGGCCAGTGGATCGTGCAGGGCGCTGCATCGGCGGCCGAACTCAGGCACATAGAAATCAAAGTAGAGGTCCAGCATCTGCCCGATGGTCCGGGCGAGTGGCCGTTGCGAGTCGAGTAGCGCCTTGCGGTGTGACTCCTCGAAGTTGTTGGCCAGCGTAACGTCCAGGGGGACCAGAGTGACGGGCCAGTCGGCGCTCAGAACCAGCGCCGCGGCTTCTGGATCGTTCCAGATGTTGGCTTCCCCGACCGGGGATGCGTTGCCGGGCACGAGCGCTGCGCCGCCCATGGACGTCACCCGACGGACGCGGCTGGGAAGGGTGGGATCTAGGTCGAGGGCAGCCGCGATGTTGGTGGTTGGGCCCACCGTGACGATTTCGAGCTGCCCGGCGTGCTCATGGGAAAGCTGGACGAGCAGTTCGGCCGCGGTGGGATCGGCCGGCCGTGCGGGGCATTCGGGCAAGATGACATTTCCGATGCCGTTTGAGCCGTGAATGTGCGTGGGGCCTCCAGTGAATGGCGTCGCGCGGAAGTCGTGGCCTCCTATGGCGACGGGGATATCGGGCTGATCTGTCAGGGACAACAGGCGCAGGGTGTTCTCGGCGGCCTGCTCGGCTGAAGTGTTCCCACTGACGGTGCCGATCCCTACCAGGGTGATCTCCGGAGAGCTCACGAGGTAGCCGAGGGCCATGGAGTCGTCGATGCCTGTGTCGCAGTCGAAGTAGACGGGGCGGACCGCCGCTGTGGTCTTCACGCGCTATTCCTTACGAGTCGTTGTGGTCAGATCTGTGCATGGGGCCGCTCGACGAGCCGGCCCGCCTCCCCTGGAACCGAGGCGGTGGCATGCAAGTCCACATGAGCGCCGTCGGAGTGTCGGGAACGGCTCACCCAGGCCGCCAGAGTGATTCCGGGCCGCCGCGAGCGTCCCGGCCTTGGTCACGGCGTTCGGATTCCCGGGCGGTGTCGAGCGTCGAGTGCCGAACAGCGAGAGTGCCGAGGGCGTCCAGCACAACGCTGGAGCGCCCTCGGCAACCCTGCTCGGGGTTCCCGTGTGGGGCCATCAGGCCCCGCCGGGTGTGGGGTCCGTGGCGCTCAGAGCTTCACGCCGGGGCGGCCCTTGATGAACATGCTCGCGATGAAGGCGAGGATCGTGATTCCCAGCGAGATGAAGAGGGCGGTCTGGATTCCTTCGATCGTCCCGTTGCCGGCGAACGGTGCCACGATGCCGATGCCAAGACCGACGCCGATCCCGAAGCCTGCGCCGTTGATGCCTGGCAGGGCCGAGGGGGCTTCCGGCGGGGAGAGAATCACGCCCAGCCCGTTGGCGGTGGTCAGGAGGAAGCCGTTGTAGCTGATGCCGAGCAGGGCGATGCAGGCGAGGACGATCCCTTGCTCGGTGGGAAGGAGAGCGATCGTCGCCACGGCCGCGATGCTGAGCACCATGCCGATGCGGACGGCCTTGAGCCACCCGAACTTCGCCGCGAACCATCCGGCGAACGGAGCCGCGAGAACGCCGATGATCGCGGGGGGCAACAGGTATCGCAAGGCGGCGGTGGCCGCGTCGAGCCCGTAGCCGAAGTCGGTGTTCTGACTCAGTAGCACGACGGTGAAGTTGATGACCGCGAACACGCTGGCCAGGGTGAGGGTGGTGGTGAGCACGACCGGCCAGACCTGGCGGGACTTCAGGTGGTGCACCGCGATCAGCGGGGTCGTCTTGCGCTGCTCGACCTTCCAGAACACGACGAACGCGCCGACCGCGACTGCCAGGAACAGGAGCGGCAGCGGCGAGAACCAGCCCTGGTTCGAACCTTCTGAGACGAAGTACGTGAGGCTGATCAGTGCGATGGACAGGATGAGGGCGCCCCACCAGTCCATGGCGCCCGCCGATGCTGCTCGAACGTCCTTGGGCAGCACCACAACCGATGCGATGAGCGCGATCACCGCAACGATCAGGATGACCACGAAGATCGACCGGAAGCCCCACGTCTCGGCAAGAAGGCCGCCGAAGTATCCGTCGAGGCCGCCGACGCCGCCGTTGACCGCGGTGATGACGCCGAGCGTGGTGCCGAAGACCTTCGGAGCCATCCGCTCGCTGAGGGTGACGTAGGCGAGCGGGAAGGACGCACTACCGGCCCCCTGCAGCACGCGCCCCACCAGAAGGACGGGAAGGTTCGGCGCGACGATGCACATCAGGGTGCCGACGATGACGATGGCCAGAATGAGGATGGCCATGCGCCGGCGGCCGAAGAAGTCGCTCCAGCGGCCCAGAACGAGACCGGCGACGGCTCCGGAGAGAAACAGGAGGGAGGAGACCTGACCGAGGCCAGCGCCGTCCGCACCGAACTCCTCACCGATCGCCGGGAGTGCGGGGGTGAGCATGCTTGCGTTCAGCTGGAACGCGAGGATCCCGAGGATCAGCGTCGCGACGACGGCGACCGCGCGGCCACCATGAAGAATCTCGACATCCCGGAGCTTGGACGGCGAGGCCGTCTCGATGGATTGGTTCGTCGGCACTGTGGGACTCCTTTGTCGTGAGTGGATGGTTGGCAGCTGCCGAATGGAGGCCGAGCGGCCTAGGAAAGGACCTTGAGCATGGTCTGGAAGAAGAGTTCCTGGTCGATCTCCTCGACCACGCGCGCGTTGGGCTCATGGCCGGAGCGTCGGACCGCGTCCACGAGCATGTAGCCCTGGGCAATGGAGCCGTGGGTCTCGATGTCGACGTAGTAGTCCGTCGCCTTCTTGACGATTGCGGGTTCGACGGCGATCGCGGCGGCGATCGAGTCGGGATGCGTGCTCCCCTCGACACCGTGCGTCTTCTTGACGTACTCGACGCTCGCCCGGTTCGCCTTGGTGAAGAAGCGTGACTGAGGCGTGTCCAGCGCGTCGATCTGGCGCAGCTGGGCCTCGTTGAAGCGGCCCTGTGTCATGGTGAGATCCCAGGTGACCAGCGTGACCGGGAAGCCGGCGTTGAGGACGATCTTCGCCGCCTCCGGGTCGTGCCAGAAATTCGCCTCGGCGGCAGCGGTGACGTTGCCGACCGCGTTGTTGGTCCCGCCCATGATGAAGAGGTCCTTGACCTTCCCCGCGATCGAGCGGTCCGCTGCGACCGCGCAGGCAAGGTTGGTGAGCGGGGCCTGGGCGATGATGGTGAACTCGCCCGGGTTCTCGTTGATCAAGCGGATCAGCGCGGCGACGGCATTCTCGCTCTCGGGCCGCTGCTTGGCCTTCGGGAAGTTCGCGCCGCCGAAGCCATCGACGCCGTGCACATAGGAGGAGTCGTCGAACGGCGCGATCAGCGGCAGACGGCAGCCCTCGTAGACGGGGATCTTGCCGCCGAAGCCGGCGACCTCGATCGTGTAGAGCGTGTTCTCGACCATCTGGTCGAAGTTCACATTGCCGTAGTTGACGGTCACGGCCTCGACGTTCGAGTTCGGGTGCCGCATGCCGATGAGAAGTGCGAAGGCGTCGTCCTGAGCGGTGTCGACGTCGTGGATCAGGCGCAGGGTCATGGTTCCTCTTTCGGTGGGCCGCGTCTTCGCGGCGTTCGGGACTGCCCGGTCTCCGGGCCCGGCTGTGGTGGTGGGGTTCGCTCCGCCCGCCGTCAGTAGCTCGTGACGTTCTCGTCGGTGTTGTTGGTGACGATCGCGATACCGGCACTGGTGCCCAGAAGCACGGCTCCGGCGTTCAGCAGGTCCAGAGCCTGCGCGTAGCTCTTGATGGAGCCCGACGCCTTGACCTTCACCCCGTCCCGGGCAGCTTCGACGAGGTAGCGGATGCTCTCGGGGTTCGCCGTCTCGACAGCGCCGCTGGAGGCGTTCTTCAGGTAGGCGGCCCCCGCCTCCATGGCCAGGTCCACGGCGGCCCGCTTCTCCTCGTCGGTCAGGAGCGGGAGCTCGAGCATGACCTTGATCGGGACCCCGGCGGCGCTCACGACACCGGCGATGTCGTCACGGAAGGCGTCGTACATGCCGCTCTTGAGGTAGCCGACCTGCACACCGATATCGATCTGGGTCGCGCCGGCCTTCACGAGCCGCTCCGCCTCGAACGCCTTGCCGGCGGGAGTCGTGACGCCCACCGTGGGGAAGTCCAGGGCGCTCGCCACGTCGATGCCGGTGCCCGCGAGCTCCTTCGCCGTCACGTGCACCCACGAGCCAGGCACCATCGCCGCGTTGAACCCGTACTCGATGGTCTCTCTGGCGTGGGCGATCATGTCGTCCTGGGTCAGGCCGGTTTCGATGCGGGTGTGCTGGATGTACGGAGCCAGGTCGCGGGGGGCCAGGTTCCCGAGATCGGTCGAGCTCGTCGTTGCGTTGGTCATTTTTGTTTCCATCTCCGGTGTCAGTTGTGAGAGTCGAGCGGATGGTGGTTGGTGAAGGGTGTTCAGATGGCCATCACTGCGGCGATCTGCTCCCGCGTCGGAAGGGCGTCGATGACGCCCGCCTGGGTCACGGCATGAGCGCCGGCGGCGTTGGCGAAGCGAGCGGCGCGGTCCAGGGGCTCACCGTCGGCGATGGCGACGGCCAGTGCGGCGTTGAAGGTGTCGCCCGCCCCTGTGGTGTCGACGACTCGAGCTGGAGGGAATGCCTCTACCTGCTGGAAATCCGCTCCGTCGAACACGGCGCTACCCGCCGACCCGAGAGTCATCACGACGGCGGCGTCAGTCCTGGACCGCAGCTGCTCGGCGATTTCGGCCGCCGAGAGGTTGTGGGTGACCGGGAGACCCAGGATCTGCGCCGCCTCGCTCTGGTTCGGCGTCAGGATGTCGACCCAGGGCCAGAACTCGGCGGGCAGGGGGACGGCAGGAGCAGGGTTCAGCAGGGAGGTCGTCCCCTCCTCGTTGGCGATGCGCAGCGCGGCGCCGACCGCCTCGAGCGGGATCTCCATCGACACCATGAGGATGTCCGCGTCCCGGATCGCCTTCCGGAAGCCCTCCACGTGGTCGGCGGTGAGTCTGCTCAGCGCGCCCGGGGCGATGGCGATCTCGTTCTCGCCGTCGTCGTCGACGAGGATGAATCCGACCATGGTGGAAGACTCGACGCGGGCCACGTACTCGTGCCCGACCCCTTCGCGAGCCCAGAGCGCCGCTGCCGCATCGCCGAGGTGGTCCTTGCCGATGGCGGTGAGCAGGGAGACGTCCGCGCCCAGCCGCGCTGCGGCGATGGCCTGGTTCGAGCCCTTCCCTCCGGGGCCTTGGGCGTAGTCGCCGCCGGAGACCGTCTCACCGGGCGCTGGGAAGTGAGGAACACGCATGGTCATGCCGACCCCGTATCCCCCGACGACTGCGATCTTCATCGACCAGCCCTGTCTATAGACAACTATGAACAAGGCCGAGGTTAGGCCGCGTTCGGCCGAGGGTCAAACGGTTGTCGTCTCTTGCCCCGGCGGCGAGCGGCGTCACGGCAAGCGAGTGCTGCAGGATCGACCGCCACAGGTCAGAGCCGGGCCGAGGCTTCCCCTCTCAGCGGGAGAGGAGTGAGGTGACGCGGAGCCTGTCGGAGCGGATCCAGACGTCGGAATACTCGATCGGGTGCCCGTCGGCGAGGTATGTCACCTGCTCCAGGTACTGGACCGGGCTGCCGACCGGCACCTCCAGCTGTTTGGCAACCGCTTCTGTCGCCGGTTCGGCACTGAACGTCCGTCGCGCAGTTGCGATCCGCAGCTGGTACGTGGTCTCGAGCGTGTTGAAGAGGCTTTCCTTCTCGAAATCGACGTGCTCGATCCCGGGAAGATTCACCGCCCGTACGTAGTTGTGTAGGAGAGCGACGGGACCATCTGCAGTTGTGCGCCGACGGTATAGGCGGAGCACATTCCCACCGGCAGGAACCTCGAGAAGCGCGGCAACGGGAGCCGGCGGCGCCATCAGCGCGCAGTCGATCACCTCAGTCGCGGAGACAATGCCCTGACGCGTGAAGTCCTCGCTCAGGCTGGTGAGCTTCTGCGCGATGGCAGGCTCGATGATCGTCGATGTGACGAACGTGCCCTTCCCAGGCACACGGCGAAGCAGACCTTCTTCCAGCAACGTCTGCAGCGCGCGGCGAAGAGTCCCACGCCCGACGGAAAGCTCCGCCGCCAGATCGGGTTCGCTCGGAAGTCGGTAACGAGGTGGCCACGCACCAGAAGCAATCCGGGATCGAAACTCGTCCGAGATCTGTTCGTGCAGCGTCCCTGGCAGGGTTGGATCGAGAAAACCCCGGTTCACCGCTCCCAATATACCAGTCACGGACAATCGCTCGTGCGTGGGCACGTTGAGGAGCAATGTGGGAGCCAGAACGCGTCCCGCTCGGCCGAGAATGGTATGGCGATCCGTGGCCCCGGGTGCTTCGACACTGGACACATCGACTCTTGACCCATCCGGCTCGACGGCCGCGCGCACCCATCTCCGCGCGGAGCAGTGCAAGGGCGCGGCACCGCCCCGGCGGCATCACGCGCACTTGTCGCCGACAGTGACGCATGAACCAAATGAACGTCAGGTGGTCGGTGCGGCTTGGCCCGGTCAAGTACCTCCGGCATCACCGGGTTCGAACCAGCTGCTTGTGGCTCGCTCCCCTGGATCTTTGCTGCCTCTGGGACCTCCGTGGGCCTCTGGTGGGCCCACGTCTTGGATCACCATCGAACGCGAAGTCGACGGACTGAAGTCCCACCCGACTCTGTCGCTGGAACCGCGCCGATCCCACCCGCGCCGCGCTGTCTGGTAACCGCATCAACCTGTTCCTACATCTTCGATGCCGCACCGGCAGTGCCGACCTGATCGCCTTCGCCTCCCAACTGAACCAGCTCGAGAGGCAGGGCCGACGACCCCGAGTGGACAGGAGGTTCGTCGATCCGGTCGAGGACCTGCAGCTGCGGCCCCTGCGCCGCTCCCCCTTCGACACTGCGCGCGCCTCGTCCCGCTCCTGAGTGGCCAGCGCCAGGTCTCGTTCCAGGGCGCGTGCGGTGGCCTGCAGCGTCCCCACCAGCGTCGGCAGCTGATTCTTCTCGTACAGCACACGCGGCACCGACACCGAGATGCCCGCGCCCGGTCCCCCGTCGGCCCCGCGCACGAGCACGCCGATGGCTGTCCATCCGGGCTCAGGTTCACCTCGCCTCAGTTGAGCGCGAGACCTCGCCGATGCGCAGCCCTGTTCCGAGCATCGCGTCGGCTGCGGCTGGCACAGATGGGTGGAACTCGCGTGGAATCCCGGCTCACGCGGGCAACTCGCGTGGAATCTGCTCAGCACAAGGCCTTCCCTGAGCTGCGTCGCCGCGCACTGGGGTGCCGAAATGAGAAGTGGAGGAAACCCGCCCGGGTCCCCTCCACCTCTCCAGCAGACCGCAATGAGCGTCAGGCGCGGGCAGACAGGTCGAGGGCGACGTCGGTGATCATGTCCTCCTGACCACCGATCAACTTGCGGTTGCCGACCTCGACGAGGACCTCGCGTGCGTCGAGCCCGTAGGTCGCCGCCGCGCGCTCGGCGTGACGCAGGAAGCTGGAATAGGCCCCGGCGTACCCCACGGACAGGGTCTCGCGATCGACCTGGACGGGCCGGTCCTGTAGTGGGCGCACCAGGTCGTCCGCGGCGTCCTGCAGCGCGAACAGGTCCGCGGCCACGTCCCAGCCCTGGAGCTTGGCGACGGCGACGAACGGCTCGATTGGGGTGTTGCCGGCCCCGGCACCGTGCCCGGCCAGCGACGCGTCCACCCGGTAGGCGCCCTCGTCGACCGCGACAACCGAGTTGGCCACCGCGAGGGAAAGGTTCTGGTGGGCGTGGATGCCGATCTGCGTGCTCTCCTCGAGCACGTCGCGGTAGGCGCGGATGCGTTCACGTACCCCGCCCATCGTCAGTCGGCCGGCGGAGTCGGTGACGTACACACAGTGCGCCCCATAGGACTCCATCAGCTTGGCCTGCTGAGCAAGGCTCGCCGGGTCGTTGAGGTGGGACATCATGAGGAAGCCCGAGACGTCCATGCCCCACTCACGGGCGGCGGAGATGTGCTGGGCGGCGACGTCGGCCTCCGTGCAGTGCGTGGCCACCCGCACCGAGCGGATGCCCAGCTCGAACGCCTCTCGCAGGTCGTGCAGGGTGCCGATGCCAGGCAGCAGCAGTGTGGTCAAGACGGCGTGTTCCACCGCGCCCGCGACTGCCTCGATCCATTCCCGGTCCGTGTTCGACCCAGGACCGTAGATCAGGGATGAGCCCGACAAGCCGTCACCGTGCGACACCTCGATCGCGTCGACGCCCGAGGCGTCGAGCGCCTTGGCGATCTCGGCAGCCTTGGCCGGGGAGATTCGGTGCCTGATCGCGTGCATCCCGTCGCGGAGGGTCACGTCTTGCAGGTACACCTTCTTCGCAGCGGTCTCGCTCATGCCACGACCTCCTTCGCAGCGCCGTTCCCAGTTGCGGCGGGGGCCAGCACCATCCGCTCGGCGGTCCGCATCGCGGCGGACGTCATGATGTCCAGGTTCCCCGCGTACGAGGGCAGGTAGTGGGCTGCGCCCTCGACCTCGAGGAAGACGCTAACGCGCGTGTAACCGTCAGCGGTGCGCAGGTCGGCCGGCACGAGGGTGTCGTAGTCGCTCGACTCGTCGGCGAACTGCACCCTCTGCTTCAGCCGGTAGCCGGGCACGTACTCCGCAACCTCGGTGACCCGCTTCTCGACGGCGGCGACGACCTGGTTGCGCGTCGCGTCGTCCAGGCGGCCGGTGAGGACCTGCACGGTGTCGCGCATAATCATCGGCGGCTCGGCCGGGTTGAGGATGATGATCGCCTTGCCGCGGGCGGCGCCCCCGACCTGCTCGATCGCCGACGACGTCGTCTCGGTGAACTCGTCGATGTTCGCTCGCGTCCCCGGACCGGCCGACTTCGAGGCGATCGACGCCACGATCTCCCCGTACAGCACCGGCGTCACCGAGGACACTGCGGCCACGACCGGGATCGTCGCCTGCCCGCCGCACGTCACCATGTTCACGTTGCCCGCGTGCAGGTGCTCGTCCAGGTTCACCGCCGGCACCACATACGGGCCGATCGCGGCCGGCGTGAGGTCCACCAGCTTCTTGCCGTACGGCCCGAGCTTCTCGGCGTTCGCCTTGTGCGCGCCCGCCGACGTCGCGTCGAACACGACGCCGATCTCATCGAACTGCGGGCTCTTGATGAGGCCGTCGACGCCGTCGTGCGTGGTCTCATAGCCGAGCCGTGCGGCCCGGGCCAGGCCGTCGGAGGCAGGGTCGATGCCGACCATCACGCCCATCTCCAGCACCTCGGACAGGCGGATCACCTTGAACATCAGGTCCGTGCCGATGTTGCCGGACCCGATGATTGCCACCTTCGTCTTCGTCATCGTGTTTCCTCTATTGGGCGGTCGCGCTGTGCACGACGACGGGATCGAATCCTTCGGCGGTGGCGGACCAGGTCACGCCCGGGTCCAGCGGCACCGACGCCGCCACCGCCCCGGCCAGGACGATGTCGCCAGGCTTGAAGGACTGTCCGTACGCTCCGATAGCCCCGGCGAGCCAGTGCAGGGCGACCAGCGGGTCGCCGAGCACCGCGGAGCCGGGGCCGGCCGCGACCTCTTCGTCGTCACGGAGGAGTCTGACGACGACATTGGGGAGGGAGTCGAGCAGCTCGTCGGTGGCAGGCGCCCACGGACCCACCACGATGCCGGCTGACGAGGCGTTGTCCGCGACAGTGTCCACCAGCGCGATCTTCCAGTCCTCGACGCGCGAGTCGATGAGTTCGATCGCCACGGCCACATCGCTGATCGCGGCGCGCAACTGCTCCAGCGTTGGCCCCACCGACAGCGCGGAACCGATGCGAAAAGCTAGTTCGGCCTCCAGCTTCGGGGCGAGCATCGTGGCCGGGTCCACCGTCCCGCCGTTGGCCGTGACCATCGCATCGGTGATCACCCCGAAGTCGGGCTCGTCCACCCCCAGCTGCTGCTGCATCGCCAGCGACGTCAGGCCAACCTTGTGGCCCACGGGCTTCTCGCCCGCGGCGTAGCGGCGGGCCAGGTTGGCCCCCTGCACCGCGTAGGCATCGGTGACCGTCAGGCCCGGGTTCGTCGTCGTCGATGGTTGTGGGATTGCCACCCGGGTCTGCTGCGCGGCCCACAGGGCGTCCGCAAGCGCTCGGAGCTTCGGCCTTACATGTACCGCCTGGACGGCGTTCGGGATTGTCATCGTGAGATTCCTTCGGCAGGGGCGATCCTGGCGGCGGGGCACCGGGTCACGATGCCCCACCGCCAACGGCACTCAGTTGTTGAGCACGAAGTCCGTCACGAGACGGTTGAACTCGTCGGCGTGCTCGAGCTGGGCCCAGTGCCCGCACCGGTTGATGATGTGGGCGCGGGAGTTGGGGATCCGGGCGGCCAGGTACAGCGAGCCCTCGAAGGTCGTGACACGGTCGTCGCGGCCGTGGATGAGCAGGGCGGGGGCCGTGATGTCCCCGAGCTTGGTGTGGTCCACCCAGATCGGGATCGGCGCGCTGGGGATGACCTTGGCGACGTTGGCCAGGTGCTCGGGGCGCTTGAGCGCGGCCTGCGTCCGCTCGGCCATCAGCTCGGGGGTCGCGAACCTGGCGTTGTCGAACGTCATGATCTCGACCAGCCGCTTGAACATCTCCGGGCTGGGGTCGACGTAGGTGCCGTACATGATCTTGATGCCCTCGGACGGGCCGGTTGCCCCGAACAAGAACGGCGCCATCTGAATCGGCGGCCCCATCGTGATCAGGTGCGAGACCCGCTCGGGGTGCTCGACCGCCAGGCGCAGGGAGGTGTGCCCGCCCATGGAGTTGCCCACGAACGCGGCCTTGTCGATGCCGAGCGAGTCCAGGAGCTGGATCGCGGCCTCGACGTGGTCGAGGGTGGCGAAGTCGGCCTCGCTCGAGTCACCCCAGCCGGGCATGTCCGGGGCGATCACCCGGAAGTGCTCCGACAATGCCTCGATGTTCGGAGAGTAGTTGCTCCACCCGGTCGCTCCGGGGCCCCCGCCGTGCAGCAGCACGACGGGATGGCCTTGACCGGCCTCGACGTAATGGATGGTGAAGTCATCGGTGGTGACCGAGTGGGAGTGCTCGGCGGGGTTAAGCGTCATGTGAGCAGACCTCAGGCCTCGGTAGTGGTGTTCATGATGTTGTCGTCGGTGTGGGGCACGTAGTCGGTCGGACCCCACATCGTCAGCGCCGTGGCGATGCGGTCCACGCCCCACTCCACCGGCTCCCAGTCGGGGTCGAAGATCAGGTAGCCGTTGGAGAAGATCTCCACCCGGTGGCCCGACCCGGGGTCGCGCACGTAGAGGAAGAACGCCTGGGACACGCCGTGCTTGCCCGGGCCCTGGTCGGGCTTGATCCCGGCCTCGGCGACGATGTCGGCGGCCCGCAGCACGTCGGCGGCGTTGTCGACCCAGAAGGCCAGGTGGTGCATGCGGGCCGACGTCGTCTCGTTCGGGCCGGCCTTCATGACCGCGATGTCGTGCACTAGCGGCGTCACCGACATCCACCCGCCGATCCGCCCGTGCGGGGTCTGGATGTACTCGCGGAGCTTGAAGCCGAGGTTCTCGGTCAGCCACTGGTGATTGGGCTCGGGGTCCTGCGTGGTCCACAGGTTGACGTGGTCGATGCGACGCACGCCGATGCCACGGTTCCAGGACTTGTAGCTCTGGTTGAGCAGCACCGACCGGTCGGCCTCGGCGACGGCGGGCTTTTGCACGTCCCAGTACAGGCGCAGCTTGTGGCCGGTGGGCATGGCCAGCCGCAGCGACTCGCCGTAGCCGTCCTCGTCGTCGGGCTCCTGGACGGTGACGTCGTTGCCGTTCTCGGTGAGAAGGTTGTAGAAGCCCTCCATGTCCTCGGGCCGGCGCACGCGCCAGGAGACGTGGTCCAGGCGGGCCCGGTCGCCGGCCTCCAGGACGAGGGAGTGGTGCTCGCGCTCCATGGCGGCGCGCAGGTACACCTTGTTCTCGAACTGCGCCACGACCTCCAGGCCGATCACGTCGCGGAAGAACCACAGCGACTTCTCAAGGTCGGGAGTGACCAGGTGCGCGGCGCCGAGCTTGGAGATCTCCGGCGCGTAATGGAACTGGGTCGTCATCGAAAGCTCCTTGGTGGGTGGACGTCGTCGACGGGGTGTGGGATTAGGCGTGAGAGGAAACCGAGGTGGGGTCGGGCTCGACGGCGGTCGCCGCGGTGGGCAGCGGCGGCACCGTGAGCCCGGACGAGTCGGCAGCCAGAACGAAGCGGTCAGGGCGCAGCGCAACGACACGGTTGCCATAGCGCTCGAACCACGGGGCCAGGACACCGTCCAGGTCGATGAGATCGTCGGGACCCTCGCTCGCAGAGTCGACCGGACGGACGGTCAGGTAGCGCGAACCGAGCGCGTCCCATCCGGCCTTCTCCTCGGCGGTCAGCAGGGTGCGAGGGTCGACGCGGTCACCGAGCAGGACGAACGCGTGGCCCAGATGGTCGTCGAGCCGGCCGAAGACGCCGCGCGGGGTGGAGACCTCGGGCTGGGGGATCATCCGGCCGATGGCGGAGTCCTCACCCTGCGGTCGGGTGAACCATCCGCCCGCGAGGACCGGCGGTGCGTTGAGCGGAGCCTCCGGCGGGGTCTCGCCGCGGGCGATCATCTCCTGCGCCGCGGAAAGCTCGGCGGCCATGGCCGCCTGCTCCTCGGGCGTGAGCTGCTGCTTGATCACCCGGCCGAGGTGCTCGGCCACCCTCGTGTAGAAGTCGACGTTGACGCGCCGCTCGGCCTCGTAGGTGTCCAGGACCGCCTCGGGCAGCTCGCCCTTCAAAACCCCGGCGAGCTTCCAGGAGATGTCCCACGCGTCGCGCATGCCGGACTGCATGCCGGCACCGGCCCAGGGCGGCATCAGGTGTGCCGCGTCCCCGGCCAGGAACACACGCCCCACACGCCACCGGTCGGCCATGCGGAGGTGGTGCTTGTAGAACGCATGCTGGTGGATCTCGACGTCGTCGGAGGTGACTCCCATGCGGTTGAGCAGGGGCCACAACTCTGCCTGCGTGGGGTAATCCGCGGGAGCCTCGTGGGGCTCGAGCGGAATCTCCCAGCGGTGGTTGCCACCGGCCAGCATGATGTCGACGACGGGGTGCTTGGCGTCCGACCAGAAGGTCAGCAGGTTCCGGTCCGGCCACCACCGCTTGGCGCGGCAGTCGATCACGACCCACTCGGTCGGCACGGTGTCACCAAGCAGGTGGACGCCCAAAAGCAGGCGCGCGGGGCTGGAACCACCGTCCGCCGCTATCACGTACCTGCCACGAACGGTCGTGGTGGTGCCCGAGGCGAGCTCGGTGGCGGTGACGGTGACGCCGTCGGCGTCCTGCTCGATGCCCGTGACCTCGAAGCCGTACCGCACCGCGTTGAGCCCGCCGAACCGTTCTGCCTGACGGCGCAGCTCGGACTCCATCGTCGGCTGGTAGATGTTGTAAAACCGGTGTGCGCCAGGCGTCCCGAGCGTCGACGGCGGGTGCTCTTGTCGCATGATCTCCTGACCGTCGTACGTCACCCAGTGCAGGGCACGTTGCGGTTCGATCAGCTCCAGGACCGGCTTGTCGATGCCGATGGCCTGGAAGACGCGAAGGGTCCAGTCGTTGACCGTCACGGCGCGAGCTCGGGGATAGATGTCCTTGTCGCGCTCGAACGCGATCGTGGAGACGCCGAGCTTGCCTAAGGCGTTCGCCGCGGTCACACCGGTGGGCCCGTACCCGACGATGATGACGTCGGTGTCGAACTCCTTGCTCATGAGTGATTCCCTTCCGGTCGTCGTCGACCCGAGAGTTCTTCGTAGCGAAGCGCCAGTGCGAGAAGGTAAACGTGGCCCGGAACACTTCAGCAACTTTCGTGCCACTCAGCGGCACGACCGATCCAGGCAAAGTTGACGCGTAGACGGGCGAGGCCACAAACTCGTGCTCGTGCGTTCCACTGAGCGGCACGAAGCCTTTGCTCCGGTGTCAGTCGTCGGCCGCATCTCGGTGATCCTCGACGTGTTCGCCGACGAACCCCGGCTGTCGGTCAGCGAGTTGGCGCGGCGTTCGGGCCTGCCCAAATCGACGGTGTTCCGCATGTCCAAAGAGCTCGTCCGGCACGGGTTTCTCGAGCACCAAGGCGCCGACCTCGCGCTCGGGCTGAGGTTTTTCGAGCTCGGCACCAAGGCGTCGCGCCCGCTGAACCTGCGCCGGCTGACATATGCCCGTATGGAGGACCTGCGCCGCCAGACCGGCCACACGGTGCACCTGGCGGTCCTGGACGGCTCCGACGTGGTGTACGTCGAGATCCTGCGCTCACACACCGCACCGAAGATGCCCAGCAGAGTCGGCGGGCGGGTCCCGGCATATGCCACGGGACTCGGTAAGGCCCTGCTCGCGTTCGCCCGACCCGTTGACGCTGAGGCCGTGATCGCCCGCGGCCTGCGGTCAATCGGCCCGCGCACCATCGTCGACCCTGACACGCTGCGCGCCGAGCTCGAACGCACGCGCCGGGTCGGGCTGGCCACCGAGCGCGAGGAGTCCGCACCCGGCGTCACGTGCGTCGCCGCGCCCGTCACCCTGGAGGGCACCAGAGATCCCGTCGCGGCGATTTCTGTCTCAGGCTGGGTCGGCGAGCTCGACACCAACACCTGCAGTGCCCTGCTCACCACCGCGGTAAACGCCCTGCGCTCCGATGCCAGACGACTCCCGGCCTCCCTGCGCAGCCTTACGTCGTGAGAGGACAGGTCTTACCTCCTCCCCTCAGCTCCAGCAGGTCGACCTCGATGTGCACGTTCGAGATCGGCGTGAAGTTTGGCGCCGGCTCTAACCCAGCGTCGACAGGGTCAAGCGGGCAGATTCGAGGCCACCGGGCAGTTCTCGCTGTGGCCGGGGAGCCTCAAACCACCGTGGTGCCCGTACGCGGCACATGCCGTGGCACAAACCGTGGCATAGGCAGGTCAACGTCCTCGATATCGGCGCCCTGGCTGGAAAGCAAAAGGCCGCTGACCTGCACTTTCGTGCGGTTCAGCGGCCTTCACCGGGTGGAGCTAGGGGGATTCGAACCCCCGACCTTCTCCCGGAGGCGCACAACTCGCGGCACTCCCCAGAGTCCGTTTCTCGAACGCCCACTTTGACGCTGCGACCTCCACCAAACGCGGGAAATCAACGGTTACCAGCGGGCCGGCACCAGCGTCGCACTGCTGCCCGACCGTGGTCAACCGCAGTCATTCACCAGCCCCAGCCGCGTGGAACCCGCGTGGAATCGACTCTCACGCGTGGAACTCGCGTGGAATGCCGGAGCGCAATACCAGCGGTCCGCTTAGCAGCGCAGATCGAAGTCGCAACCGTAGCGGGCGGAGCCCCTGGTCGGTTGCCCAGGCCGCGTCGTGGCGCCTGGCCAGCGAGCTCTGCCGCCGCCACCCACAGCTGCGGCTGCGCCAGGGGGTCGTGGACGGCCTGGCTGATGACGACTGGCTCACCGTGGTACCCCAGCGGCGGAAGGATAGTGACGGGCCCCCTCCTGATCCTCAACCGGGGCGGCACCCTGCACGGGCCGTGGGCGTGGAGGAATGAACCGAACCCGACCTGGGCGGAGGTGCTCGCCACGAATCCACGCCGGTTCCCCGACCGGATCGACGCCGAGTTCGACCTGCCGGCCCGTGACCGGCCCCCGGCCTCGGCCCCGCGCGTGCTCACCTACCGGGTCATTGCCGCCGTGGCAGCCCTGCACGCCCTGACTCCGGAACCACGTGTAGCCACGTATCTCGGGGACGGCCGGTGGCACCTCGGCCGCGAACACCGCCAGCCGGCGGCGATCTTCGAGCAGGAGACCGGGCAGGAGTGGCGGTTCGACAAAACGACCTCGATCAGCCTGCCGGCCACCTATCGGGCCAACGGGCGCAGCAGCACCGCAAAGTGATGACGATGGCGAAGGTCGTTGGTCTGCGCCTGCCCTGACGAGACCCGGCCCGCCGAGAACCTTGCAGCTGGACGGAGATAGCTGGGGCAGCCCCTTCCTACTGAACTGGATACTCGCCTCTCGAGCGCGTCGTTCGGCCCGGCGAAAACATTCGACGATCTCCGGTCAACGGATGGTCAGTGAACGACAACTTCTGTCTCTCTTAAACCTGGCACCTAATCGAGACTCAGGCGGCGTGTAATCGACGCCGCCCACCGCTTCGCCGGCACTGCTCGAATCCAGTAGGACACCGGCAGGTCGCTACCAACGATCCCGGCGAGCAGGCTCGGTCTGTTCCTCACATCCGGCGGCAGACCTCTGGTCTCACGTAGTCGTTCAAGGCAGAGGGGACCAATGCCAATGCGGGCGCTCTCCTGTGTAGTCAGCGGCTGACCGCAGATTGCGCACTTCCCCAGGACGCGACCGCGGGGCCTGCGAGGGACTGTACTGCTGATTCGGTGGGTCCAGGCGCGCCGCCGCTCAACCCGTTGCTCACCCACGTGCATGACTTCAACAGCCACCGCCGACTGAGCGGCGCCATCATCTTGCAGGGAGGCGATGAGGGCGCGGACAGCCGCCCGCTTCGAGGCGGTCTTGTAGACCGCCAGGAGAGTCCGGTCCCGCCCCGTGAGAAGGCCGGGGGCAGCGAGCAGCTTCGGGCGTGTCCAATCCACCCGGTTCGGGTCCGCCCACAGAAACCAACCCGCGTCAGAGAGACGTCGGACGCGAGCCTGAGCCACGGTGGGCGCGAGCGTGGAGATTATCCACCGCGGCTGATCGAGAAGGGTTAGGTCGATGGCGTAGCGTCGGACAGGTGTCATGGCGCGCTCGTGGACCGTGACGATCGCAGAAGCGAACGTGTCGTCCCCCATGACTTCCTCGAGGGATCGGAGGAACTGGGGCCATGTGTAGGGAGTGCCGCGGAGTCGGTTTATCGGCACGACGGGCCCGGTGTCGGGTGTGAGAGTGCGGGGCGGCGGAGTAGAGTCGGCGGCGAGGCGGCCGGGCAGCGTGCCGAGCATGGTGATCTCGTCGTCGTGCTCCGTGTCGTGCTCGGCGGCAGCGCTCGTGGCGGGCGGCGGCAGCGCACCGGGCTCGAGGAAGAGCGGGAATGCGGGCGCCGGCGGGTTCGCTGTCGATGTTGGCTTCGGCGGTTGTTGCGCCGACGATGCTGGTTTGGTCGGCTGGGGCGGCTGGGACACCCGCAGCCACCAGCGATCGTCGAAGTTCATGAAACGCCCCGAAGCATCCAGTGCCGTGCGGAGCTGGTCGGCAGTCCAGCCTGCAAGGAGACGCGAACGGTTACGCCCCAGCTGATGGAGGATCTCTGAGGGCGTCATCTGCGCCCCGTTTGCGAGCATGGAGGCAACTGCCTCCAGCAAGGGTTCCGCGAGGGCTCTCCGTACAGGAGTGCGCTGTGGCGGCGGAATGACGCGTTGGGCATTGGGCGCGTAGTCCTTGGGGGCGACGAGTCGGCGGGTTCCTGTTGCGGCGGTACGGCCGGATGCTTTCGACCGCTTCTGTTTCCGCCGTCCGCTCGCTGGGTCCACCTGTTGCTGCCGACGCGCCGGCTGCTTCCCCGCCGCTGATGACGCTCAGGTGAAACTCCCCAGACCTGCTCACTGAAATTCCCCACCCGTGTGGCTCCGCCGACGACGGTGGGGCCCCCTCGACGATGGCGGTCTCTGACCACCAGCCATCACCTCGAGGGAG
>NZ_VUKF01000023.1 GCF_009193185.1 Georgenia thermotolerans
GGCCGCCGTGGCCGGGGCGCTGGTGGCCGCCGCGCCGCCCGCGGCCGCCGTGGTGCTGCTCGACCGGGGCACCCTGCGGCCCGGGCCTGGTCCCGGGAGGCGGGCGCGGAGCCGCGGCCGTGACCGGCCGGCGCGGGCCGGCGCCTGGGCGATACTGGGTCGCCGAACGAGGGAGGACGAGCATGCGGGTGCTGCAGCTGACCGGGTCGAGCGCGGGCGGGGTGGCCCGCCACGCGCGGGAGATCAGCGCCCTGCTGGCCGCCGACGGCGACGACGTCGTCCTCGCCGGGCCCGCCGACGTCGTGCACGCCGCCGCGCCGGCCGGCTACCGCCCGGTCGTCGTCGACATCGCCGACCGCCCCCGCCCCGCCGACGTCGCCGCGGCACGGGCCGTCCGGCGCCTCGCCGCGGGCGCCGACGTCGTCCACGCCCATGGGCTGCGCGCCGGGGCGATCGCCGTGCTCGCGGTGCGCACCCTGGCGCGCCGGCCGCGCCTGGTGGTCACGGTGCACAACCTGCCCGTGGGCGGGGGGAGGGTGCGCGGCGTGGCCGCGGTGCTCGAGACGCTCGTGGCCCGCGGCGCCGACGCGGTCCTGGCCGTCAGCGGCGACCTCGTCGCCCGCATGCGCGGCCGGGGGGCCCGCGCCGTCGCCCGTGCCCTCGTCCCGGCCCCCGAGCGGCCCGCCGCGACCGTCCCGCCCGCCCGGGTGCGCGCCGACCTGGGGCTCGCCCCCGACGAGCGGCTGCTGCTGACGGTCGCGCGGCTGGCCCCGCAGAAGGGCCTGGACGTGCTCGCCGATGCCGCCGCCCGGCTCGCCGGCGCCGGGTCGGCGGCCGCGGCCGGGCCCTGGCGCTGGGTCGTCGTCGGCGACGGGCCGCTGCGGGCCACGCTGGCCGGGCGCACCGCCGGCCTGCCGGTGCTGGTGGCCGGCCGCCGCGACGACGTGCCCGACCTGCTCGCCGCCGCGGACGTCGTGGTCTCCACCGCCGCCTGGGAGGGCCAGCCCATCGCCGTCCAGGAGGCGCTGCGCGCCGGGGCCGCGCTGGTTGCCACCGACGTCGGCGGCACCCGGGAGGTCACCGGGGAGGCCGCGGTGCTCGTCCCCGGCGGGGACGCGGGCGCCGTCGCCGACGCCGTGGCCGGCCTGCTCGCCGACCCCGCCCGGCGCGACGCCCTGCGCGAAGCCGCCCGGGCCCGGGCCGCCGAGCTGCCCGGCCCGGCGGACGTCCTGGCGCAGCTGCGCGGGGCGTACGCGCGCCGGTAGGGCGGTGCCCGGGGCGGCGGCGACGGTGGGTGACGGCACACCGCGACCTCCGCGGCGGCCCTGGGCGAGTCGCGAGGAGCGATGCTAGGGTCGAAGTCCGTGGTCAACCAACCGAGCCGGCTTCCCGGCAACCAGGCCAGCATCCCTCGCCAGATCTTCGTCACCGGCGGGGTCGTCAGCTCCCTGGGGAAGGGGTTGACAGCGTCCAGCCTCGGCCACCTCCTCCGCGCCCGCGGGCTGCGGGTGGTGATGCAGAAGCTCGACCCGTACATCAACGTCGATCCCGGCACGATGAACCCGTTCCAGCACGGCGAGGTGTTCGTCACCGACGACGGCACCGAGACCGACCTGGACATCGGCCACTACGAGCGCTTCCTCGACGTCGAGCTGTCCGGCAAGGCCAACGCCACCACCGGGCAGGTCTACTCCACGGTCATCGCCAAGGAGCGCCGCGGGGAGTACCTCGGCGACACCGTCCAGGTGATCCCGCACATCACCGACGAGATCAAGGCGCGCATGCGCGCCCAGGCCGAGCCGGTCGACGGCGAGGAGCCGCCGGACGTCATCATCACCGAGATCGGTGGCACGGTCGGCGACATCGAGTCCCTGCCGTTCCTCGAGGCGGCCCGCCAGGTGCGCCAGGACCTCGGTCGCGACAACGTCTTCTTCCTGCACGTCTCGCTGGTGCCCTACATCGCGGCCAGCGGCGAGCTGAAGACCAAGCCCACGCAGCACTCCGTCGCCGAGCTGCGCTCCATCGGCATCCAGCCCGACGCCATCGTGTGCCGCTCCGAGCGCGAGCTGCCCGAGAGCGTCAAGGCCAAGATCGCCTCCATGTGCGACGTCGACCGCGAGGCCGTCGTCATGTGCCAGGACGCGCCGAGCATCTACGAGATCCCGGCCGTGCTGCACGCCGAGGGCCTGGACGCCTACGTGGTGCGCCGCCTGTCCCTGAGCTTCCGCGACGTCGACTGGACGGTGTGGGACCGGCTCCTGGAGCGGGTGCGCCACCCCAAGGACTTCGTCGAGGTCGCCATGGTGGGCAAGTACATCGACCTGCCCGACGCCTACCTCTCGGTCACCGAGGCGCTGCGCGCCGGCGGCTTCCACCACCGCGCCCGGGTGAAGATCCGGTGGGTGGCCTCCGACACCTGCCAGACCGCCGAGGGGGCCCGCAAGGCGCTCGAGGGCGTCGACGCCGTCCTCGTGCCCGGCGGCTTCGGCGTGCGCGGCATCGAGGGCAAGCTCGGCGCGCTGCGCCACGCCCGCGAGAACCAGATCCCCACGCTGGGCATCTGCCTGGGCCTGCAGTGCATGGTCATCGAGGCCGCCCGGAACCTGCTCGGCCTGGACAAGGCCAGCTCCACCGAGTTCGACCCCGGCACCCCCGACCCCGTGGTGGCCACCATGGAGGAGCAGCTCGCCATCGTCGGCGGCGAGGGCGACCTGGGCGGCACCATGCGCCTGGGCCGCTACGAGGCCGTCCTCGAGCCCGGCTCTCTGGCGGCGGAGGTCTACGGCACCGAGCGGGTCACCGAGCGGCACAGGCACCGCTACGAGGTCAACAACGCCTACCGCGACGCCCTGGACAAGGTGGGGCTGAAGATCTCCGGCCGTTCCCCGGACTCCTCCCTGGTGGAGTTCGTCGAGCTCGACCGGGCCGTGCACCCGTACTACATCGCCACCCAGGCCCACCCGGAGTTCAAGTCCCGGCCCACCCGGGCCCACCCGCTCTTCGCCGGCCTCATCGGCGCCGCGCTGCAGCGCCAGCGCGACAGCCGGCTGCTGGAGATCGAGGAGCCGGAGACCGTCGGCCTCGAGCACGAGGCCCCGGTGCCCGCGGCCGCCGGCGAGGGCGAGAAGGCGTGAGCCCGGCCAGAGAGCTGGCGGACGCCAAGGACACCGGCCGGGAGGTCGTCGCGCACCGGACCATCCACGCCGGGCGGGTCTTCGACCTTGTCGGCGACGAGGTCCGGCTGCAGCCCGACGACGAGAAGGCGGTGGTCCGCGAGTACCTGGACCACCCCGGCGCCGTCGCCGTCGTCGCCCTGCGCGAGGGTGAGGCGGGGGAGGAGGTGCTGCTCATCCGGCAGTACCGCCACCCCGTGCGCGCCCAGCTGTGGGAGGTGCCCGCGGGCCTGCTCGACGTCGAGGGCGAGGACTACCGCGCCGCCGCCGAGCGGGAGCTCTACGAGGAGGCCGACCTGCGCGCGGCCCGCTGGGACGTGCTGGTGGACTACTTCACCAGCCCCGGCGGGTCCGACGAGTCCCTGCGCGTCTACCTCGCCCGCGACGTCACCGAGGTCGACGGCGACGAGCGCCACGAGCGCGAGGACGAGGAGCGGGACATGGCCACCGTGTGGGTGCCGCTGGACGAGGCGGTCGCCGCCGTCCACGCCGGGCGGATCCACAACCCCAGCGCCGTCGTCGGCGTCCTCGCGGCCGCCTCGGCGCGGGCCCAGGGCTGGGCGCCGCTGCGCCCGGCGGACGCGGAGTGGATGCGCTGAGCCGCCGCCCGCCCGCCCGCGAGACGTCAAGTAGTGCGTGAGACGTCACATAGCGCGTGAGAGGTCAAGTTGTGCACGGGGACTGCCGTGCACAACTTGACCTCTCGTGACCGAGTTGACGTCTCGTGACCGCGTTGACGTCTCGCGACCGAGTTGACGTCTCGCCGGGAACGGGGGAGGGGCGTCAGTCGCGGCGCGTGTAGAACGCGCTGCAGGCGAACGTCACGGCCGCCGTGAGCAGCCCGGCGCCGAGCATGTGCAGGCCGACGAGGACCTCGGGCAGCCCGAGGAAGTGCTGGGTGTAGCCGATGACGCCCTCGACCACGAGGACGCCGAGCAGCCACGGCCACACCCGCCGCGCCCGGTCCAGGCGGGCGTCGTCGCGTCGGCGGCGCAGCAGCACCGCGCCGGTGACGGTCGCGATGACGAACAGCCACACCGAGCCCGAGTGCATCCGGGTGATGGTCAGCGGGTCGAGGGCGTAGCGGGAGGCCGCCTCCAGGTCACCGGAGTGCGGCCCGGAGCCGGTGACCACCGTGCCGAGCGCGACGACGAGCGCGGCGAGGGCCGCCAGCACCCACGGCAGCGCGCGCAGGCGCCCGTCGGCCAGGCGGACGACGGGTCCGTCGCCCTGGCGCAGGCGCACCAGCAGGTAGGACGAGACGGCCACGAGGGTCAGCGAGATGAGCATGTGCGAGCCGACGATGGCCGGGTGCAGGTCCACCAGGACCGTCACGCCGCCCACGACGGCCTGCAGGGCGATGCCGGCCAGGGGCAGCCAGGCCAGGCGCTTGAGCACCGGCGGCCGCGAGGCGGTGGGCTGGCGGCGGTAGACGGCCCACAGCAGCGCCACCGCGATGACGCTGAGCACGCCGGTGAGGGTGCGGTTGCCGAACTCGATGTACGGGTGGATCGAGGTGGCCTCGTGGAAGACGGGCGTGAAGTTGCCCGGCTCGCACATCGGCCAGGTCGAGCAGCCCAGTCCCGAGCCGGTCAGCCGCACGGCGCCGCCGGTGACGATGATCCCGATCTGCGCGACGAGGTTCGCCACGGCCAGCGCCCAGGTCAGGCGGTCGACCCGGCTTGCGGCGGGGGTGCGGGTGGCCCCGGCGGCGTCGTCGGGCCGGCGGGGACGGATCGCGGTGCTCACCGCACCAGGGTACGTGGGCCGCGGCGGGCGTCAGGGCCCCGAAGGGCCGCCCGGGCGGGGTTCCGGCGTGGGGCTGCTCACGCTGCTCGCGCCCCGGTGCCTCCCCGTGACAGCCGGGGCCGGGCGTGCCGAGGCGCGGGCGGCGCGCGGGCTCAGTCCCAGCGGAAGTAGCGGGCGGCGAGCCAGGAGCCGGCCGCCGTCCACACCGCGAGCACGGCGAGGGCCGCGAGGTCGAGCCGGCCGGTCGTGGCCAGCAGGCGCAGCCCCTCGCCGAGCGCCCCGGAGGGCAGCAGGACGACCACCTGGGCGAGGGGGCCAGGCAGGGTGTCGGCGGGCAGGAGCAGCCCGCCAGCGCCGGCCATGAGCACCCACAGCAGGTTCGCGACGGCGAGCACCGCCTCGGGCCGCAGCGTCCCGCCGATCAGCAGCGCCAGGGAGACGAACGCGGCGGCCCCGAGCAGCACGAACAGCGCCCCGCCGAGCAGGGCGACGACGCCGAGGCCCTCCCCGCGCCAGCCCAGGCCGGCGGCCACGAGCATGAGCACCACGGCCTGGACGGCCAGCACGCACACCACCGCGCCGAGCTTGCCGGCGAGCAGGCCGCGGCGGCCCAGCGGCGTCGTCGCCAGCATGCGCAGCACCCCCCAGCGCCGGTCGAACGCCACGGCGATGGCCTGGGAGGTGAACGCCGTGGAGGCCACCGCCAGGGCGAGGACCCCGGCCAGCGCGGCCGGCGTGCGGGTCGCGCCGGGCAGGGCCACGAGGTCGGTGCGCACCAGCACCACCAGCGCGATGACCGGGAGGATGAAGGTCAGCAGCAGCTGCTCGCCGTTGCGCAGCACCGCGGCGGTCTCGAAACGGGTCTGGGCGAGCACCCGCCGGGCGCGGGTCCCCGCGTCGGCGCCGGCGGCCGGGAGGGTCTGGGTGGTCATGTCCTGCTCCTTCACGCGCTCGTCCCCTCCCGCAGCGCCCGCCCGGTGAGGTCGAGGAAGGTGTCCTCGAGGGTGCGGCGGTGGACGGCGACGTGCGCGCCGGGGTGACCGGCCTCCGCCACCGCGGTGGACACCGCGGCCAGGGTGCCGGCGTCGATCTGGCCGTCGGGGGCGACCTCCACGCCCTCGGCGACCGCGTGGACCTCCAGGTCCGCCCGGCCGGCGCGGGCCAGGGCGGCGCGCAGCGCGGCCGCGAGCCCGGCGACCTCCGCGGCGGGGGCGCGGTCGAGGCCGATGCGCACCCGGGCGCCGCCGGTGAGCTGGGCCGGGGTGCCCTCGGCGATGACCTGGCCGCCGTCGATGATGACCACGTGGTCGGCCAGCTCCTCGGCCTCGGTCATGAGGTGGGTGGTCAGCACGAGGGAGGTCCCGCCGGCGCGCAGCTCGCGCAGCAGGTCCCACACCGCCAGCCGCGACTGCGGGTCCAGCCCGGCGGAGGGCTCGTCGAGGAAGACCAGCTCGGGGCGCCCGACGATGGCCCCGGCCAGCGCCAGGCGCTGGCGCTGCCCGCCGGACAGGCGGCGCACGGAGGTGCGGGCGACCTCGGCCAGCCCGAGCCGCTCGAGCAGGGCGGCGGGGTCCAGCGGCCGGGCGTGCAGCCGGGCGAGATGGGCGAGCACCGCGCCGGCCTTCGGCGCCATCGGCAGCCCGCAGTCCTGCAGCATCACCCCGACGCGCTCGCGCAGCGCCGCGTCGGACCCCCTCGCGGCGCGGTCGCGGCCGAGCACCTCGATGGCGCCGGCGTCGGGCCGGCGCAGCCCCTCGCAGCACTCGATGGTCGTCGTCTTGCCGGCGCCGTTGGGGCCCAGCACCGCCGTCAGCCGGCCCCGCTCGGCGGTGAGGGACAGGCCCCGGACCACCTCGCGGCCCCCGTAGGACTTGCGCAGCCCGCGCACCGCGAGGGCGGGGGTGGCCGGGGCGGGCGAGGAGCCGGGGGACGCCGACGGCGGCCCGGAGAGGTCGGGGCGGGAAGGCGCACGCACCCGCACAGCGTAGGCACGCGCGCGGCGACCCCGGACATCGGCCCGGGGGAGGGGGCCCCGGCGCGCCGTCGCCGGTGCCAGGTCTCACAGCCCGGTGAGGCTGACCTTCCTTGCGGGGAAGGATTTTGGGAACAACAATGTTTTCTAATCGTGCCGGGCGGAGGCTGCCCGGCGGAGGCGGGCCCGGCCCGCACGGACGGCCTGCAGGGGAAGGACGAGGGGAGGCGCACGCTGTGACCACGCCCAGCCAGCCCGCGACGCCCCGGCGCGGCGTCCCGGCCGACGAGGCCGGCACCCGGGAGCGCGTGCTCGAGCTCATCGTCGAGCGCGGCCCGGTCTCGGCGGCGACCCTGGCACGGGTCCTCGACCTCACCCCGGCCGCGGTGCGCCGGCACACCACCCACCTCGAGGACCTCGGCCAGATCCGCGTCCACGAGCCCACCGGCACCGGCCAGCGCGGCCGCGGCCGCCCGGCCCGCCACTACGTGGCCACCGACGCCGGCCGGTCGGTGCTCACCGACGCCTACTCGGACCTGGCCACCCAGGCCCTGCAGTTCCTGCGCGACGCCGCCGGCGAGGGCGCCCTCGACGCCTTCGCCGAGGCCCGCGTCTCGGAGCTGGAGCGGCGCTACGCCCCGCTGCTCGAGCAGGCCGGCCCGGTGCCGGCGGCCCGCGCCAACGCCCTCGCCGCCGCCCTGACGGCGGACGGGTACGCGGCCACCACCCGCGCCGTCGGCCCCAAGGGCTTCGCCCTGCAGCTGTGCCAGGGCCACTGCCCCGTGCAGGACGTGGCGGAGGTCTTCCCCCAGCTGTGCGAGGCTGAGACCCAGGCGTTCTCGCGCCTGCTCGGCGTGCACGTGCAGCGCCTCGCCACCCTCGCCGGCGGCGGGCACGTGTGCACCACCCATGTGCCCCTCTCCGCGGTCCCCACCCCGCTCACCACGCGTGACGCCGGGGCCGCCCGTTCCCGGACCAAGTCGCCCAGCGGCGTCACGGAAGGAAACTGATGACAAGTCCCACCCAGCAGGAGGTCACGGCGCCCGACGCGCCGATGACCGAGGACGAGAAGATCATTGCCTCGATCGGCAGCTACGCCTACGGCTGGTCCGACGCCGACGACGCGGGCGCCAACGCCCGGCGTGGTCTGGACGAGGACGTCGTGCGCAACATCTCGGCGCTGAAGAACGAGCCGGAGTGGATGCTCAAGCGCCGGCTCAAGGCGCTGAAGCTCTTCGACAAGAAGCCCATGCCGCACTGGGGCGCCGACCTGTCGGACATCGACTTCGACAACATCAAGTACTTCGTGCGGTCCACGGAGAAGCAGGCCACCAGCTGGGAGGACCTGCCCGAGGACATCAAGAACACCTACGACCGCCTGGGCATCCCGGAGGCCGAGAAGCAGCGCCTCGTCGCCGGCGTCGCCGCCCAGTACGAGTCCGAGGTGGTCTACCACCAGATCCGTGAGGACCTCGAGGCCCAGGGCGTCATCTTCCTCGACACCGACACGGGCCTGAAGGAGCACCCGGAGATCTTCGAGGAGTACTTCGGCTCGGTCATCCCGGCCGGGGACAACAAGTTCGCCTCGCTCAACACCGCGGTGTGGTCCGGCGGGTCGTTCGTCTACGTCCCCAAGGGCGTCCACGTCGAGATCCCGCTGCAGGCCTACTTCCGCATCAACACCGAGAACATGGGCCAGTTCGAGCGGACGCTGATCATCGCCGACGAGGGCTCCTACGTGCACTACGTCGAGGGCTGCACCGCCCCGATCTACCAGTCCGACTCGCTGCACTCGGCGGTCGTGGAGATCATCGTCAAGAAGGACGCCCGCGTCCGGTACACGACGATCCAGAACTGGTCGAACAACGTGTACAACCTGGTGACCAAGCGCGCCACGGTCGAGACCGGCGGCACCATGGAGTGGATCGACGGCAACATCGGCTCCAAGGTCACCATGAAGTACCCGGCCGTGTACCTCATGGGCGAGCACGCCCGCGGCGAGACCCTGTCGATCGCCTTTGCCGGCGAGGGGCAGCACCAGGACACCGGCTCGAAGATGGTGCACCTGGCCCCGCACACGTCCTCCTCGATCGTGTCGAAGTCCGTGGCCCGCTCCGGCGGCCGCGCCTCCTACCGCGGGCTGGTGCAGGTGCTCGAGGGCGCCGCGCACTCCAAGTCCAACGTGCTGTGCGACGCGCTGCTGGTGGACCAGATCTCCCGGTCCGACACCTACCCCTACGTCGACGTGCGCGTCGACGACGTCGAGATGGGGCACGAGGCCACCGTCTCGAAGGTGAGCGAGGACCAGCTGTTCTACCTCATGTCCCGCGGGATGCCCGAGACCGAGGCCATGGCGATGATCGTCCGCGGCTTCGTCGAGCCCATCGCGCGCGAGCTGCCGATGGAGTACGCCCTCGAGCTCAACCGCCTGATCGAGCTGCAGATGGAAGGATCCGTCGGCTGATGACCGCCACCACCAACATGTCCACCGACCACTCCCGCGCCACCGCGGACGCCGCCCACACCCACGGCGGCGGCACGGTGCCCGAGGCCTCCCGCGCCGACCGCGCGACGTCCTTCGAGCTCTCCGCCTTCCCGGTCCCCACGGGCCGGGAGGAGGACTGGCGCTTCTCCCCGGTGGACCGGCTCCAGCGGCTCTTCGCCGGCGACCTCACCGGCACCGGCCCGGTGGTGACCGTCGAGTCCGACGACGACGTGCGCGTCGAGCGGGTCGGCCGCGACGACGCCCGCCTCGGGAAGGTCGGCGCCCCCGGCGACCGGGTCGCGGCCGCCGCGTGGCAGTCCTTCGGCGAGGCCCTGGTGGTCACGCTGCCGAAGAACCACGTCGACACCCGCCACACGATGGTCGCCATCAACGGCGACGCCGAGACCGCCGCCGCCCCGGCCGCCGAGCACGTGCTCGTCCTGGCCGAGGAGCTCTCCGAGTCCCTCGTCGTCCTCGACCACCGCGGCAGCGCCGAGCTCGCCCAGACGGTCGAGATCGACGTGCGCGACGGCGCCCACCTCACCGTCGTGTCCATCCAGGACTGGGACGAGGACGCCATCCACGTGGGCAACCACCGGGTGCGCCTGGGCCGCGACGCGCGCCTGAAGCACATCGTCGTCACCCTCGGCGGCGGCATCGTCCGCCTCACCCCGGACGTGTCCTTCACCGCCCCCGGCGGCGACGTCGAGCTGCTCGGCCTGTACTTCACCGACGCCGGCCAGCACCAGGAGCACCGCCTCTTCGTCGACCACGCCGTGCCCAGCTGCAAGTCGCGGGCCACCTACAAGGGCGCCCTGCAGGGCGAGGGCGCGCACTCGGTGTGGGTCGGGGACGTGCTCATCCGCCACGAGGCCGAGGGCACCGACACCTACGAGCTCAACCGCAACCTCGTCCTCACCGAGGGCGCGCGGGCGGACTCGGTGCCGAACCTCGAGATCGAGACCGGCGAGATCGAGGGCGCGGGCCACGCCAGCGCCACCGGCCGGTTCGACGACGAGCAGCTGTTCTACCTGCGCTCGCGCGGCATCCCCGAGGAGGAGGCCCGCCGCCTGGTGGTCCGCGGCTTCTTCGCCGAGCTCATCAACCAGATCGGCATCCCGATGGTGCAGGAGCGCCTGATGGCGGCCATCGAGGAGGAGCTCTCCCGGACCATGGGGGCCGCGGCCCGATGACCGCCCAGCACGCGTGCGACACCGCGGACCTCGAGCCGGGCGAGGCCATGCGCCTGGACCTCGAGGCCGCGGACGGAACGCCCCTGCCCGTCGCGCTGGTGCGCGACGAGGACGGGGAGTTCCACGCCATCTCGGACATCTGCTCCCACGGGCAGGTGAACCTCTCCGACGGCGAGGTCGACGGCTGCACCATCGAGTGCTGGCTGCACGGGTCGACCTTCGACCTGCGCACCGGCAAGCCGCTGAGCCTCCCCGCCACCCAGCCCGTCCCCGTCTACCCCGTGACCGTGGAGGGGGAGCGCGTCCTGGTCGACGTCGACACCACCGCCGACGTCGCGCGCTGACGCCCCCCGCCGCCCCCAGCTGAGAAAGAAGACGAATGTCCACCCTTGAGATCAAGAACCTCCACGTCAGCGTCGAGACGAACGACGGCCCCAAGCCGATCCTGCGCGGCGTGGACCTGACCATCCGCTCCGGCGAGGTCCACGCGATCATGGGCCCCAACGGCTCGGGCAAGTCGACCCTGGCCTACTCCATCGCCGGCCACCCCAAGTACACCGTGACCGAGGGCGAGGTCCTCCTCGACGGCGAGAACGTCCTGGAGATGAGCGTGGACGAGCGCGCCCGCGCCGGGCTGTTCCTCGCCATGCAGTACCCCGTCGAGGTGCCCGGCGTGACGGTGTCGAACTTCCTGCGCACCGCCAAGACCGCCATCACCGGCGAGGCCCCGGCCCTGCGCAAGTGGGTCGGCGACGTCAAGGACGCCATGCACAAGCTGCGCATGGACCCCGAGTTCGCCCAGCGCGACGTCAACCACGGCTTCTCCGGCGGCGAGAAGAAGCGCCACGAGATCCTCCAGATGGAGCTGCTCCAGCCGAAGTTCGCCGTCCTGGACGAGACCGACTCCGGCCTCGACGTCGACGCGCTGCGCGTCGTCTCCGAGGGCGTCAACCGGGTGCACGAGGCCACCGGCCTGGGCGTCATGCTCATCACCCACTACACGCGGATCCTGCAGTACATCAAGCCCGACTTCGTCCACGTCTTCGTCGACGGCCGCGTCGCCGACCAGGGCGGCCCCGAGCTCGCCGACCGGCTCGAGGACGAGGGCTACGACCGCTACCTCACCGCCACCGTCTGAGGAAGAGGACGCGCATGACTGCTGCCGGGACCTCGGTGACCGGCGCCGCCGCGGCGGCCGCCGGCCCCGCCCGCTCCCTGAGCGCGGCGGAGCTGGCGGCCGTGCGCGCGGACTTCCCGCTGCTTACCCGCACCGTGCGCGGGGACCGCCCGCTGGTCTACCTCGACACGGCCGCCACGTCGCAGAAGCCCCGGTGCGTCATCGACGCCGAGAGCGAGTTCTACGAGCGCACCAACTCCGCGGTGCACCGCGGCGCCCACGCGCTGGCCGAGGAGGCCACCGAGGCCTACGAGGCCGCCCGCGCCGCCGTCGCCCGCTTCGTCGGGGCCGGCGAGGACGAGATCGTCTGGACCAAGAACGCCACCGAGGCGATCAACCTCGTCACGTACGCGATGTCCAACGCGGCGCTGGGCCGCGGCGGGGACCGGGCGCGCGAGCTGTTCGGGGTGGGCCCGGGCGACGAGATCGTCGTCACCGAGGCCGAGCACCACGCCAACATCGTGCCTTGGCAGGAGCTGTGCGCGCGCACCGGCGCCACCCTGCGCTGGATCGGCGTGACCGACGAGGGCCGGCTGGACCCGGCCACCTTCGACGTCATCACCGACCGCACCCGGGTCGTGGCCCTGGCCCACGCCTCCAACGTCACCGGCGCCGTCGCCCCGCTCGGCGACGTCGTCGCCCGGGCCCGGGCGGCCGGCGCGCTGGTCGTGCTCGACGCGTGCCAGTCCGTCCCGCACCTGCCGGTCGACGTCAAGGCGCTGGACGTGGACTTCGCCGCCTTCTCGGGCCACAAGATGCTCGGCCCCACCGGCATCGGCGTGCTCTACGGCAGGGCCGAGCTGCTCGAGGCCATGCCGCCGTTCCTCACCGGCGGGTCGATGGTGCAGGTGGTGACCATGGAGTCCACCACCTACGCCGCGCCGCCGAGCCGGTTCGAGGCCGGCACGCAGATGGTCGCCCAGGCCGTGGGCCTGCACGCGGCGGTGGACTACCTCGCCGAGCTGGGCATGGACGCCGTCGCCGAGCACGAGGCGGAGCTGACCCGGCTGCTGCTCGACGGCGTCGCCTCGGTGCCCGGTGTGCGCGTCCTCGGCCCCGCCGACCCGGCGGACCGGCTCGCCGTCGTCGCCTTCGACGTGGCGGGGGTCCACCCGCACGACGTGGGCCAGGTCCTCGACAGCCACGGCATCGCCGTGCGGGTGGGCCACCACTGCGCCCAGCCGATCCACCGGCGCCTGGGCGTGCACGCCTCCGCGCGCGCCTCCGCCGGGGTGTACACGACCGCGGAGGAGATCGAGGCCTTCGTCGACAAGCTCGGCGAGGTCCGGCAGTTCTTCGGGGTGGACCATGGCTGACCCGCTGCAGCAGATGTACCAGCAGGTGATCCTCGACCACGCGCGGGCGAAGCACGGCGCGGGGGAGATCGACCCGTTCGACGGCGAGTCCTTCCAGGTCAACCCCACCTGCGGGGACCAGGTGACCCTGCGCGTGCGGGTCGACCACTCCACGGGCGCGCCGCGGGTGGCGGCGGTGGGCTGGCAGGGGGAGGGCTGCTCGATCTCGCAGGCCTCCCTGTCCGTGCTCACCGACCTGGTCACCGGCAAGGACATCCCCACCGTCGACCACCTCAACGAGACCTTCCGCGAGCTCATGCACGGCCGCGGCAAGGAGCTCGAGCCGGCGAAGTCCGACGAGC
This sequence comes from Georgenia thermotolerans, assembly GCF_009193185.1. GTDB lineage: Bacteria > Actinomycetota > Actinomycetes > Actinomycetales > Actinomycetaceae > Georgenia > Georgenia thermotolerans. Next base: position 13,407 of record NZ_VUKF01000023.1, read on the forward strand.
TCGAGGACGCCACCGCCTTCGTCGGCGTGGCCCAGTTCCCGGCCCGGATCAAGTGCGCGCTGCTCGGCTGGATGGCCCTGCGCGACGCCCTCGCGCACGCCCTGACGGGCGAGCCGACCCCCGACGCCCCCACCAAGGAGACCGCATGAGCGAGACCACGAACCCGTCGCCGACGACCGCGGCCGACGTCGAGGAGGCGATGCGCGACGTCATCGACCCCGAGCTCGGCATCAACGTCGTCGACCTCGGCCTCGTCTACGGCATCACCGTGGACCAGAACAACGAGGCCGTCATCGACATGACCCTCACCTCCGCGGCCTGCCCGCTGACCGACGTCATCGAGGACCAGTCCTCGATCGCGCTGGAGGGGCTCGTCAACGGCGTCCGGATCAACTGGGTCTGGATGCCGCCGTGGGGCCCGGAGAAGATCACCCCCGAGGGCCGCGAGCAGCTGCGGGCGCTCGGATTCAACGTGTAGCCAGCTCCTCGGCCGTCATCGGCCGTCGACCCTGCCAGAGGCCCGGAGCCGCGCAAACGCGCGGATCCGGGCCTCTGCGTGATGCCCACGGTGACCTCGGTGCTGCGATCCTGCTGGATGACGGCGGTGAGACCAGCCGGGGACACGCTCACCTGAACCATCCCAGGTAAAGTCATGCGGCATCGTCATGCCGAAGGAAGAAGTGCACGTCCTGATGCCGCACCGCACCGGATTCGATCGTGAACGCTATATCGCTCTGCAGTCGCGTCAGATCAAGGAGCGGCGCGCATCCATCGGCGGCAAGCTCTACCTGGAGATGGGCGGCAAGCTCTTCGATGACATGCACGCCTCGCGCGTCCTGCCCGGCTTCACCCCGGACAACAAGATCGCGATGCTCGAGAGCCTCAAGGACGAGCTGGAGATCCTCGTCTGCCTCAACGCCAAGGACCTGGAGCGCCAGAAGGTGCGCGCGGACCTCGGCATCCCGTACGAGGAGGACGCCCTCCGGCTGATCGACATCTTCCGCGAGCGCGGCTTCCTCGTGGAGCACGTCGTCCTCACCCAGTTCGAGGACAGCAACACCATGGCCCATGCCCTGAAGGACCGCATGGAGCGGCTGGGACTCAAGGTCGCCCGCCACCGCGTCATCCCGGGCTACCCCAGCAACACCGCACGGATCGTCTCCGACGAGGGCTTCGGCCGTAACGAGTATTCCGAGACGAGCCGTGACCTCATCGTGGTCACCGCCCCGGGCCCGGGCTCCGGCAAGCTCGCCACGTGCCTGTCGCAGGTGTACCACGACCACCAGCGTGGTCTGGTAGCCGGTTACGCCAAGTTCGAGACCTTTCCTATCTGGGACCTCTCGCTGGAGCACCCGGTGAACCTGGCCTATGAGGCTGCCACCGTCGACCTCGACGACATCAACGTCATCGACCCCTTCCATCTCGCCGCCTACGGCGAGCAGGCCACCAGCTACAACCGTGACGTCGAGGTCTTCCCGCTGCTGAAGACCATGCTGGAGAAGCTCGATGGCACCTCTCCCTACAGGTCCCCGACCGACATGGGCGTGAACATGGTCGGCTCCTGCATCAGTGACGACGAGGTCTGCCGGGAGGCTGCCTACCAGGAGATCATCCGCCGTTACTACAAGGCCCTGGTGGCGGAGCGTCGCGACGAGCTCGACGACACCCTCTCGCAGCGGGTGGCCATGGTGATGAGCAAGGCCGGCACGTCCATCGCGCAACGCCGCGTGGTCGCCGCCGCCCTGGAGGTCGAGGCGGAGACCGGGGCCCCGGCCTCCGCCCTGGAGCTCGCCGACGGCACCATCATCACCGGCAAGACGTCGGAGCTGCTGGGCTGCTCCGCCGCGATGCTGCTCAACGCCCTCAAGCACCTGGCGGGCATCGACCGGGAGATCGACCTGCTCTCGCCGTCCTCGATCGAGCCGATCCAGACCCTGAAGACCGAGCACCTGGGTTCCCGCAACCCGCGGCTGCACACCGACGAGGTGCTCATCGCCCTGTCGGTCTCCGGCGCCTCCAGCCAGGACGCCCGCACGGCGCTACGGGAGCTGAAGAACCTGCGGCGCTGCGACGCCCACACCACCACGATCCTCGGCTCGGTGGACGAGGGCATCTTCCGCAACCTCGGCATCCTGGTGACCTCGGAGCCGAAGTACCAGCGCAAGGCGCTCTACCGGAAGCGCTGAGCTCCCGGGTTGCCGACGAGCCGCAGGTCGGCAAGATCGCTTCTCCCGCGGCCTCGTCCCTATCCGGAGAGCACCCGGTGCACCGAGGCGACGGCACTCGACCCCTCACCGACGGCGGCGGCGACCCGCTTCATCGACCCGCGCCGCACGTCGCCGGCGGCGAAGACCCGCGGGACCGACGTCTCGAACGGCAACGGCTCCCGGCCGAGACGCTGCCACCTCTCGAGCGCCAGGGCGACGTCGGTCCCGGTGCGGATGAACCCCGACTCGTCGCGATCGATGCCGTCGAGCCAGGACGTCGCCGGCTCCGCGCCGATGAAGCAGAACAGGGCCCGCGCCTCGACGTCGCCCGCGGTGTCGATGCGCACGGCCTCGAGATCGTGGTCGCCCGCGAGCGCGGTGACGTTCGACCCGGCGTGCAGATGGATGCGGGGCTCCTCGAAGATGCGGTCGACCAGGTAGGAGGACATGCGAGCGCGCAGGTCTGTCCCTCGCACGACCAGGTGCACGGGGCAGCCGCTCGCCGAGAGGAACAGCGCTGCCTGGCCTGCCGAGTTCGCGCCCCCGACCACGACGACCGGGGACCCGCGCACCTGCTTCAGCTCGAGCGGGGTGGCGGCGTAGTAGATGCCGGTGCGTTCGAAGTCGTCCCACCGCTCGAGGCCGAGGCGACGGTAGGCGGCACCGGACGTCACCATCGCCGACCGGGCGCGGATCGAGCGGCCGTCAGAGAGCCTGACCTCGATCTCGGTCTCCTCGGCCGTCAGGCTCACCGCCTCGCACGGGGCGTACACCCGCACGCCGAACTTGATGGCCTGCAGGACGGCTTGCCCGATCAGGTCACCGCCGCTGACCCCGAAGGGGAACCCGAGGAAATTCTCGATCCGTGACGTCGCCGCGGCCTGACCGCCGGGTGCCACGGCTTCCAGCAAGACGGTGCTCAGCCCTTCGGAGGCCCCGTAGATCGCCGCCGCGAGGCCTGCCGGCCCGCCGCCGACCACCACGAGGTCGACGAACCCCTCGTCGCCTGGCTCGTAGCTCAGTCCCAGGCGCTCGGCGACGGCCCCGGGCGTGGCGCGGAGGATGGGCTCGCCCTGGATGAAGGCGATGGGCAGATCCGAGACGGCGTAGTCGTGCGCACGGGACAGCGACTGACCCGGCTCGAGCGGCAGCGCGGTGTGCACGAGGTCGAAACGCTCGGCGAAGCGGCGCAGCGCGAGGAACTCCCGAGAGCTCCCCGCCCCCACGAACTTCAGGGTGAGGGCCGCCGGTCCACGTCGCATCCACTCGCGCCGTGCCCACAGCGCGTGCAGGACGAGATCACCGAGCTCGTCGTCCTCGGCGAGGATGCGCCGCAGGTCGGCTCGTGAGAGGACCCGGACCCGGCTCGGCACCGTCGCGCGCGCCGACAGGAAGGCGCGCTGACCGTTGAGCAGACCGAGGTCGCCGGTGAAGGAGCGCGGGCCGAACGTCACGACGACCTGTTCGCCCATCCAGTACATGGCGTCACGGACGAGCTCGACCTCGCCCTCCTCCACGAGCGCCATCGGGTAGAGGTCACCGGCGCGGACCAGGTACTCCCCGGCGGGGATCTCCCGAGGCTCGGCACGGGAGGTCAGCCGCTCCCACTGCGCATCGGTCAGAGAGGGGGCGATCGCGCCGCCGTCGTCCTGCACCGGTGTCTCCCTCCTGCTGCCGCGATTCTGGGCAGGTGGGTGGGTGATTCTCGGCAAGGCGGCCGCCGGTGGGTCCGGGCGAGCACCTGAGCCGTCCGACGGCGCCGACACTACTCCGCGCGCGCATGGCGGCTGAAGGCCCCACCGGCATGGCCTGCCGGTCGGACATCGCTGCCTACAGCCGCTGCGCGGCGAACGTGTCGCAGGCGGCGAGGGTGCCCTGCTCGTAACCCGTGGTGAACCACCGCACCCGCTGCTCCGACGACCCGTGCGTCCACGACTCCGGGTTGACCTGCTGGCCCGCCCCGGCCTGGATCCGGTCGTCGCCGACGGCGGCCGCGGCGTCGAGGGCGTCGCCGATCTGCTCCTGCGTCGGCGGCTTGAGGAAGGTCTGGCCGGAGTCGGGGTCGACGACGCTCGCGGCATGGCCCACCCACAGCCCGGCGTAGCAGTCGGCCTGGAGCTCCAGGCGCACGCCGTCGGACTCCGGACCCGTGGACCGCTGGTCGATGGTCGCCATGGTGCCCAGCTGGTTCTGGATGTGGTGGCCCCACTCGTGGGCCACGATGTACTCCTGCGCCAGCGGCGCGTTCTCCGCCCCCAGCTGGGTCTCGAGCTGGTCGAAGAAGCCCAGGTCGAGGTAGACGCTCTGGTCCGGCGGGCAGTAGAAGGGCCCGACGGCGGAGGTCGCGTTGCCGCACCCGGTCGCCACCTCCCCCTCGAAGAGGTTGAAGCCAGGCTGGCGGTACTGGACCCCGCCCTGCTCCGGCAGCGCGGTCTCCCAGTACACGTCGAGCGCGTCGGCCGTGTAGACCATGCGGCAGTCCGTGTACTTGTTGGCGTCAGCCCCAGTCACGCAGTGCGCGAAGTCCTCGCTCGAGCCGGTCGTCGGCTGCTGCTCGCCGCCCAGGATGTTGGTGCCTGTGAACAGGTACACGAGCAGCGCGACCAGCCCGATCCCGCCGCCGCCCACTGCGATGCCGCGGCCACCGCCGCCCCGGCGCACCCGGCTGGTGTCCGCGCGGACGTCGTTGTTGAAGGTCATGGACCGACGGTAATCGGGACGGACCTGGCCCGCCCCGCGGGAAGCCCGGGAACGCCGGCGGCGGAGAGGAGCGGCGGGGCCGGTAGCGAGCGCGAGACCGCCAGCGGGGGGAGGGGAGCGCCGGGGGCCGCGCGGGAGTCCGCGCCGACGGCGACGTGAGATGCTGCCGCTCGCGCTTCGCCGGGAGCGTCACGGTCCAGGGAGGAGCGCCAGCGTGGCCGACAAGCCCGCCGCCGAGGTCGCCGTCGACGCCGGCCTGGTGCGCCGCCTGCTCGCGGCGCAGCACCCCGACCTCGCCGACCTGCCGCTCCGCCTGGTCGCCAGCGGCTGGGACAACGTCATCTACCGGCTCGGCGACGACATTGCCGTCCGGCTGCCGCGCCGCGCGGCCGCCGCCGGTCTCATCGAGCACGAGCAGCGCTGGCTCCCGGTGCTCGCCCCGCGCCTGCCGGTCGCCGTCCCGGCCCCCGTCCGCCGCGGCGTGCCCGGCCACGGCTACCCGTGGGCGTGGACGGTGACCCGGTGGATGGCCGGGACGACGGCGGCCGAGGCGCCGCCGGGGGAGCGGCGGGCGCTGGCCGAGCCGCTGGCCGCGTTCGTCACCGCGCTGCACCGGCCCGCCCCCGCCGACGCGCCGCTCAACCCGGTCCGCGGGGTGCCGCTGCCCACGCGCCACGATGCCGTCGTCGGTCGGCTCACGGGCGGGCTCGTCCCGCAGGCGGAGCGCGCCGCCGCGCTGTGGGCCGAGCTCAGCGCCACGCCCGCGTGGGCCGGGCCGGCGCTGTGGCTCCACGGCGACCTGCACCCGGCGAACCTCGTGGTGGCGGACGGCGCCCTGGCGGCGGTCCTCGACTTCGGCGACCTCACCGCCGGCGACCCGGCCACCGACCTCGCCGCCGCCTGGCTGACCTTCGACGCCGCCGGGCGCGAACGATTCGTGCGGGCGCTGGGCGACGCCTACGACGCCGCCACGTGGCGCCGCGCCCGCGGCTGGGCCCTGGCCCTCGCCACGGCCCTGATCGCCCACTCCGACGACGCGCCCGTGCTGCGCGCGGTGGGCGACCACGCCCTGCGCGAGGTCCTGGCCGGCTGAGCCGATCGACGGCACCCGACCGCCGCCGTCGGACGTGGCGAAATTGGCAGGAACGCGCGAAGCGGACCGCCGTACACTGGAACGGCGCCCGCTGCGGCTTCACCCTTCCCCCATGACATGTCTTGAGGTCTGCCTGTGATCACCGCCCATGACGTCTCCGTACGCATCGGCGCCCGTGAGCTCTTGCACGAGGCGTCGTTCCGCGTCGACGCGGGCATGCGCATCGGGCTCGTGGGCCGCAACGGCGCCGGCAAGACCACCCTGACCAAGCTGCTCTCCGGCCAGGAGGAGACCGCCTCCGTCATCGAGCACACCGGCCAGATCGTCCGCACCGGGGAGATCGGCTACCTGCCGCAGGACCCGCGCACCGGCGACCTGCACGTCCTGGCCCGCGACCGGGTGCTCTCCGCCCGCGGCATCGACGCCATCCTGCGCCGCATCCGCAAGGCCGAGCAGACCATGGCCACCGCCACCGGCGACGCCCAGGTCAAGGCGATGGAGCGCTACGCCCGCCTCGACGCCGAGTTCACCGCCCAGGGCGGCTTCGCCGCGGAGGCCGAGGCCGCGCGCATCACCTCCAACCTCGGCCTGCCCCAGCGGGTGCTCGAGCAGCCGCTGGAGACCCTCTCCGGCGGCCAGCGCCGCCGGGTGGAGCTCGCGCGCATCCTCTTCTCCGGCGTCGACACCCTGCTCCTGGACGAGCCGACCAACCACCTCGACCACGACTCGATCGTCTGGCTGCGCGACTACCTCAAGACCTACAACGGCGGGTTCATCGTCATCAGCCACGACGTCGAGCTGCTGCGCGAGACGGTCAACCACGTCTTCTTCCTCGACGCCAACCGCGGCGTCCTCGACGTGTACAACATGGGCTGGGACGCCTACGTCAAGCAGCGCGAGGCCGACGAGCGGCGCCGGCGCCGCGAGCGGGCCAACGCCGAGAAGAAGGCCGGCGCCCTCATGGCCCAGGCCGACAAGATGCGCGCCAAGGCGACCAAGACCGTCGCCGCGCAGAACATGGCCCGGCGCGCCGAGCGGCTCATGTCCGGGCTGGAGGAGACCCGCCGGGCGGACAAGGTCGCGCACCTGCGCTTCCCCGACCCCGCCCCCTGCGGCAAGACGCCCCTGACGGCCGAGGGGCTGAGCAAGTCCTACGGCTCCCTCGAGGTCTTCACCGACGTCAACCTCGCCATCGACCGCGGCTCCAAGGTCGTCATCCTCGGCATGAACGGCGCCGGCAAGACGACGCTGCTGCGGATCCTCGGCGGGGTGGAGGAGCCCGACACCGGCGAGGTCATCCCCGGGCACGGCCTCAAGGTCGGCTACTACGCCCAGGAGCACGAGACGCTCGACGTCGAGCGCACCGTGGTGGAAAACCTCCGCTCGGCGGCCCCGGACCTGGACGAGACCGGCGTGCGCAGCGTGCTCGGCTCCTTCCTCTTCTCGGGGGAGGACGCCGACAAGCCGGCCAAGGTGCTCTCCGGCGGGGAGAAGACCCGGCTCGCGCTCGCGGTCCTCGTCGTCTCCTCCGCCAACGTGCTGCTGCTCGACGAGCCGACGAACAACCTCGACCCGGCCAGCCGGGAGGAGATCCTCGCCGCGCTGCGGACCTTCACCGGCGCCGTCGTGCTCGTCACCCACGACGAGGGCGCCGTCGAGGCCCTCCAGCCCGAGCGGGTCCTCCTGCTGCCCGACGCCGACGAGGACCTCTGGAACGACAGCTACCTCGACCTGGTCACGCTCGCCTGACCTGCGTCAGCGCTGCTCGTCCGCGTCGTCCGCCGACGGCAGCTCGGCCGGCGTGGGCATGACGAGGAGCTCCGGGCGCCCGCCGCCGGCGCCCCCGCGCGGCGGCGCCGCGGGCAGGCCCCGCGCGGCCGCGCGCAGCTGCTCGGAGACCTCCAGGTCCTCCTCGAGCTCGGCCCGGGTGACCCGCCGCACCGGGCCCCGGCCGGCGCGCTCGGCGGCCTCCCGCCGGGCGAGGACGACGACCGCGCCCAGCGCCGCCACCCCGAACAGCCCCCACTGGATGGTGTAGGAGAGGTTCAGGCCCCAGTTGTAGCTCGGCCGGGAGTACGTGCCGAGCGCGACGTCCGCCGGCGGCTGCTCCGCCGCCCCCAGGACGTAGCCGTCCATCAGGGGCAGCCCGGCCACGTCCGACACGTCCGTGACCTCCGCGGCGGAGGCGAGGACCTCCGGCGGGGTGATCGTGTAGATCTGCCCGTGGGGCCGCTGCCGGTCCACCGGCGCCTCGGGCGCGCGGAGCCGACCGGTCACCGTCACCTCGCCGCCGGGCGGCTGGGGCAGGGCGCTGCCGGTCTCCTCCACCTGGCCGGCGGGCAGCCAGCCGCGGTCCACGACGACGACGACCTCCCGCCCGTCGCCGAGCCCGGCGACGAACGGTGTCACGAGGTGCCCGGCCGCCTGCCCGTCGGCGGGGCGGTTCCGCAGCACCACCGTGCCGCCGGGGACGTAGTGGCCGGTCATCGTCACCGGCCGCCACTGGTCGCCGGGCGGCACGCCGGTCCCGGTGAGGACGTCGGCGAGGGGGACGGGCGCCGCGTCGTAGACGGCGCCGACCTGGAGGGACTCGGCGTGGCGGGACTCGTAGCGGTGCCACTGCCACCGGCCGAGGAACACGCAGGCGACGGCGAAGGCGACCATCACGGCGATGAGGCCGAGCCAGCGGGGGGTCCTGAGAAAGTCGTAGCGCCGGGCCGGGGGCGTCGGCGCGCTCACCCGTGCGACTCGTCGAGCTCGTCGACGCCGACGACGTCGCGGAGGAAGGAGCGCGCGGCGAGGAACTGGGAGAGGTGCTCGCGGTGCGCGTCGCAGGCCAGCCAGACCTTGCGCCGTCCGGTGGTGTGCAGGCGCGGGTTGTTCCACAGCAGCGCGTGCACGGCCGGCTCCCCGCAGCCCTTGGCGCTGCAGACCAGCTGCCCGACATCCTCGACGTAGGGCAGCGCGGCGTCGGGGCTCATGCGAGGTACTCCGTGTCGGGGTCGTAGGGCAGGCGGGGCAGCTGCTTCGGCTCGTCGGGCGGGGGCAGCAGCGCCTCGGGCTCCTGGGGGCGCTCGCGCCCGGCGTTGGCGAAGAGGACGGCGAGCATGGGCAGGAAGATCGCGCCCGCGCCGCACACCCACTTCCACCACCCGGGCACGACCAGCAGCAGGATCATGCAGGAGGTGCGGATGCCCATCGACGTGAGGTACCGCACGGTGCGGGCGTGCACGTCCTCGGCCAGGGCGCGCGGGGCCGAGGTGATCGCGTACACCGGCGGCCGGTCGTGGCCCTTTCGTCCCCTCACCCCTCCAGGCTACGCCGCGGGCGGCCGGTCGGCGGAGCCGGGTCGTCGTCACCTGTCACCGGCCCGCCGGTGCGGCCCGCAGGCGGCCGGACGCCGTCGCCGACCCGGCCGGAACCACCGGTCGCGGGCCGTCCGCGCGGGGACGGCTTCGCCCGGGCCGCTCGCCGTCGGCTACGGTTTCCCCGCAGCGACAGCCAGACGAACGGGAGACGACGGGTGAGCGAGCAGGGCGGGCGCAGTGTGCTGGTGACCGGGGCGAACCGGGGCATCGGCCGCGCCATCGCGGAGCGGTTCGTGGCCGCCGGGGACAAGGTGGCGACGATCTACCGGTCCGGGGAGCTGCCCGAGGGCGTGCTCGGCGTCGTCGGTGACGTGCGCGACACCGCCTCCATCGACGCCGCCTTCACCGAGGTCGAGGCGCAGCACGGCCCGGTCGAGGTGGTCGTCGCCAACGCCGGGGTCACCCGCGACCAGCTCCTCATGCGCATGAGCGACGAGGACTTCGACACCGTGCTCGACACCAACCTCGCCGGCGCCTTCCGGGTGGCCCGCCGCGCCAGCAAGGGCATGATCCGCCTGCGTCGCGGGCGGGTGGTGCTGATCTCCTCCGTCGTCGCCATGTACGGCGGGCCGGGCCAGGTCAACTACTCCGCGTCCAAGGCGGGGCTGATCGGCATGGCCCGCTCGATCACCCGCGAGCTGGGCGGGCGCGGCATCACCGCCAACGTCGTCGCCCCCGGCTTCATCGACACCGCGATGACGCAGGCGCTGCCCGAGAAGCAGCAGCAGGCCTACCTCGCCGCCATCCCGGCCGGCCGCTTCGGCGCGGTCGACGACGTCGCCGCCGCCGTGCACTTCCTCGCCAGCGACGCCGCGGCCTACATCTCCGGCGCCGTCATCCCCGTGGACGGCGGCCTGGGCATGGGCCACTGACCCACCCCGCACCTCACCGACAACCACCCGCGGCACCCCGGCGTGCCGAGAAGAAGGAGACAACGCACATGGGCCTGCTCGAGGGCAAGACGATCCTGGTCACCGGGGTCCTGAAGGACAACTCCATCGCCTTCCACGTGGCGCGCCTCGCCCAGGAGCAGGGCGCCGACGTGATCCTGTCCTCCTTCGGCCGCCAGTTCCGCCTCACCGAGATCACCGCCCGCCGCCTGCCGCAGCCCGCGCCGGTGGTCCAGCTGGACGTCCAGAGCGAGGAGGACCTCGCCAACCTCGCCGACGCCGTCCGTGAGCACGCCGACCACCTCGACGCCGTGGTGCACTCCATCGGGTTCGCGCCCCAGTCGGTCATGGGCGGCAACTTCCTCGCCGCCGAGTGGAAGGACGTCGCCACCGCCGTGGAGATCTCCGCCTTCTCGCTCAAGTCCCTGGCCGCGGCGGCCAAGCCGCTGATGGGCCCGGGCTCCGCCGTCGTCGGCCTGACCTTCGACGCCTCCTTCGCCTGGCCGGTCTACGACTGGATGGGCGTGGCCAAGGCCGCGTTCGAGGCCACCTCCCGCTACCTCGCCCGGGACCTGGGCAAGGAGGGCATCCGGGTCAACCTCGTCTCCGCCGGCCCCATCCGCACGACGGCGGCGACCTCCATCCCCGGCTTCGACCAGGTCGAGGGCGGCTGGGGCGACCGCGCCCCGCTGGGCTGGGACGTCACCGACGCCGAGCCGACGGCCCGCACCGTCGTGGCGCTGTGCTCGGACTGGCTGCCCGCCACCACCGGGGAGATCGTGCACGCCGACGGCGGCGTGCACGCGATGGGGATCTGATGGCGCACACCCTGGTGCTCCTCCGGCACGCCAAGGCGGAGCCGGAGGGGGATCTCGGTGACGTGATGCGGCCGCTGGCCGCCACCGGCCGGCGGCAGGCCACCGCGCTGGGGCCGCAGCTGGCCGAGGCGGCCGGGGCCGTCGACCTCGCGCTCGTCTCCTCGGCGCTGCGCACCACCGAGACGCTCAAGCTGGTGGCCGCCGGGGTCACCGTGCGCGAGCAGAGCGTGGTCGAGGACCTCTACCAGGGCGGCCCGCGCACCGTGCTGGGCCTGCTGCAGGAGGTCGCCGAGGCGGCCCGCACGGTGCTCGTCGTCGGGCACGAGCCGACCATCTCGGGACTGGCCTACCTCCTGCACGACACCCGCGACGACCTGGCCCGGCAGGTCAGCCTCGGGGTGCCCACCGCCACCGCCTGCGTGCTGAGCGTGCCGGGCCCCTGGCGCGAGCTCGACCGGAGCACCGCCCACCTCGACCGGCTGGTCCGCTCGCCGCACTGACGGCCCTGAGGTGGCGACCGCACTGACGGCCCTGAGGCCGCCGGCGCCACGGCTTCCTGACCGGCGCCCGTTTCCGTGCCCCCACCCCTGGTCGTGCGTCCGCACCGGAGGGACAATCGTGGGGTCGGAGGGAGGAGCCGATATGTGTTACGGAAGCTACCGCGAGTACTACCGGGCAGAGCAGGAGCGCCGCCGCCGCCAGGAGGAGACGACGACCCCGAAGGCCGAGCCGGAGAAGGAGACCGTCGCCCCGGTCGAGGCCGAGGTGCCCACCGAGTTCGTCGCTGAAGAGCTCGAACCCACCCTGCGCTGACTCAGCGCCCCACCAGGCCGAGGACGGCGTCCAGCCGCGGGAACCCCACGGCGGCGTCGGCCTCGGTCTTCACGATGGGCTTGGCGCAGAACGCCACGCCGAGCCCGGCCGCCGCGAGCATGCTCAGGTCGTTGGCGCCGTCGCCGACCGCCACCACCCGCTCCAGCGGGACCCCGTCCGCCCGGGCCCAGGCGCGCAGGTGCGCCGCCTTCGCGGCGCGGTCGATGACCGGGCCGACCGTGCGGCCGGTGAGCCGGCCGCCGTCGACCTCCAGGCGGTTGGCCACGACGTGGTCGATGCCGAGGGACCGGGCCAGCGGGTCCACGATCTCGGCGAAGCCGCCCGAGACCAGGCCCACCCGGCCGCCGCCGGCGTGGACGGCCTCGACGAGCTCGCGCGCCCCCGGCGTCAGCGTCACGGCCGCCCGCACCTCCTCCAGCACGGCGGCGTCGAGGCCGGCGAGGGTGGCCACCCGCTCGCGCAGGCTGGCGGCGAAGTCGAGCTCGCCGCGCATGGCCCGCTCGGTCACCTCCGCGACCTGCTCGCGGGTGCCCGCGTGCTCGGCGATCAGCTCGATGACCTCGGCGGTGATGAAGGTCGAGTCGACGTCCGTGACGAGCAGGCCCACGCCGTCGGCCGCCAGGGGCCCGGTGGTCAGCGCCGCGTCCACGCCGAGCGCGATGGCCGGGGTGCGCAGCTCCGCCCGCGCCTCCTCCACCGCGGCGCCCGGGCGCAGCCGGCCGGTGACGGCGACGCCGAACCAGCCGCCGCGGGAGGTGTCGGTGACCGTCACGCCGTCGCCGACCCGCTCCACCAGCGCCACGGCGTGGCGCACCAGCGTCGCCGGGATCGGCCGCGGGGCGACCAGCCCGGCGCGCACGGGGGACGACGGGACGGCGGCGGTGGGCGCGGGGCTCGCGGCGGGATCGAGGCTCACCCGATCAGGGTAGGTGGGCCCGAGGACGCCGCGGCGGGCCTGCCCATCAGGCAGGCGCCCTGCCGGGCGCGGGCCCTCAGCGGCGGACGACCCCGCCCTTGGGGACCACGGTGATCCCACTCTCGGTGACGGTGAAGCCGCGCTCGAGGTCGCGCTCGCGGTCGAGCCCCAGCTGGGCGCCGGGCTCGACGACGACGTTCTTGTCCAGGATGGCCCGGTTGACGGTGGCGTTGCGGCCGATGCTGACGCCGTCGAAGAGGACGGAGTCGCGCACCGAGGACCACGAGTTCACCCGGGTGCCGGGCGAGAGCACCGAGCCGACCACCTCGCCGCCGGAGATGATGACGCCGGGGGAGATCAGCGAGTCCAGCGCGTGGCCCAGCCGCTCGCGGTGGCCGTAGACGAACTTCGCCGGCGGCAGCCCGGTGTACCCCGTGAACAGCGGCCACTGGTCGTTGTAGAGGTTGAACACCGGGAAGACCGAGATGAGGTCCTGGTTGGCCTCGTAGAAGGCCTCCACCGTCCCCACGTCGCGCCAGTAGTTGCGGTCCCGGTCGGTCGAGCCCGGCACGTCGTTGAAGGTGAAGTCGTACAGGCCCGCGGCGCCGTCCTTGACGAAGGCGGGCACGATCGACCCGCCCATGTCGTGCTTCGAGCTGTCGTCGCGGGCGTCGGCGGTGACCGCCTCGACCAGGGCGTCGGCGTCCATGACGTAGTTGCCCATGGAAGCGAGGATCTCGGTGGGGGAGTCCGCCAGGCCGCGCGCCTCGGTCGGCTTCTCGAGGAACTCGCCGATCTTGTGCGGGTTGTCCTCGTCGGCCTGGATGACGCCGAACTGGTCGGCCAGCGACAGCGGCTGCCGGATGCCCGCCACCGTGAGCGGGAAACCGGAGTCGATGTGCTGCTCGACCATCTGGGAGAAGTCCATGCGGTAGATGTTGTCCGCGCCGACGATGACGACGATGTCCGGCCGCTCGTCGTCGATGAGGTTGAGCGACTGGTAGATCGCGTCCGCGCTGCCGAGGTACCAGTGCTTGCCCACCCGCTGCTGCGCCGGGACGGGCGCGACGTAGTTGCCCAGCAGCGTCGACATCCGCCACGTCTTGGCGACGTGGCGGTCCAGGCTGTGCGACTTGTACTGCGTCAGCACGACGATGCGCAGGTAGCCGGAGTTGACGAGGTTGGACAGGGCGAAGTCGATGAGCCGGTAGATGCCACCGAAGGGCACCGCGGGCTTGGCCCGGTCCGCCGTGAGCGGCATCAGCCGCTTGCCCTCGCCGCCCGCCAGGACGATGGCCAGTACGCGTGGAGATGCCGCCATGGCACAGACGATATGGCCGCACCCGAGGATCGGCAGAAGAACGACAACAAATTGCCTCGTGTTGTCCGCATCACGTCCGGTGTGGGCATCCTTAGGTGCCGCCGCAAGGCCGCGACGGCCGGGGGACGAGGGAAGGAACTGGCATGAGGGTCGACATGCTCACCCGGGAGTACCCGCCGCACGTGTACGGCGGCGCCGGCGTGCACGTGACCGAGCTCGCCCGGGTGCTGGCCAAGAGCATCGACGTGCGCGTGCACGCCTTCGACGGGCCGCGCCTCAACGGCGACACCCACCACGACGCCGAGGTCCCGGTCACCGGCTACGACGAGCTGCCCGAGCTGGAGCAGGCCAACGCGGCCCTGCGGACGTTCGGCGTCGATCTCCAGATCGCCGGCAACCTCGCCGGGACGGACCTCGTCCACTCCCACACCTGGTACGCCAACCTCGCCGGCACGCTCGGCTCGCTGCTCAACGACGTCCCGCACGTGCTCTCCGCCCACTCCCTGGAGCCGCTGCGGCCGTGGAAGGCCGAGCAGCTCGGCGGCGGGTACGCCCTGTCGAGCTGGGCCGAGCGCACCGCCTACGAGCAGGCGGCGGGCGTCATCGCCGTCTCCGGCGGCATGCGCGAGGACATCCTGCGCGCCTACCCCCAGGTCGACCCGGCCAAGGTGCACGTCGTCCACAACGGCATCGACCTGTCCGGCTGGCACCGTCCGGAGGGCGACGGCGAGCTGGAGGCGGCCCGGGCCACCCTGGCCCGGCTCGGCGTCGAGCCCGACCGGCCCACGGTCGTCTTCGTCGGGCGCATCACCCGGCAGAAGGGCCTGCCGTACCTGCTGCGCGCCGTCGAGCAGCTGCCGGCGGAGGTCCAGCTCGTGCTTTGCGCCGGCGCCCCGGACACCAAGGAGATCGCCGCGGAGGTCACCGGGCTGGTCGAGGACCTCCAGGACCGCCGCGCCGGGGTGGTCTGGATCGAGGAGATGCTGCCCCGCCCCGAGCTCACCGCCGTCCTGGCCGCCAGCACGGTGTTCGTCTGCCCGTCGATCTACGAGCCCCTCGGCATCGTCAACCTCGAGGCGATGGCCGTCGGGCTGCCGGTGGTCGGCACCGCGACCGGCGGGATCCCCGAGGTCATCGACGACGGCGTCACGGGCACCCTGGTGCCGATCGAGCAGGCGACCGACGGCACCGGCACGCCGCTGGACCCCGAGAAGTTCCAGCACGACCTGGCCGCGGCGCTGACGGACATGGTCAGCGACCGGGAGCGGGCGGCCCAGATGGGCGTCGCGGCCCGGCGGCGGGTCGAGGAGCACTTCTCCTGGGACGCGATCGCCCAGCGCACCATCGAGGTCTACGAGGCGGTCCTGGCCGGGTACCGGCGCCGCTCCGCCTGAGCGCGTCGGGGCGCCGCCGGCGTCAGAGGCGCCGGGCCGGCCGGGTCGCGCTCGCCGCGCACAGCGCGTGCCGGGCGGCCCGCTCGACCGACGCCAGCGCCGCGGCCCGCTGGGAGATCTGCGCCGCCGTCACCGCGCCACCGTCGTCGTCCAGGGCGAGGTCGACGATGGCGAGCAGCCGCGCGGCCCGCTCGAGCACGTCGAGCTGGCGCGGGTCCAGCCCCGGGGGCAGCAGGCGGTCGGGGATGGTGGCGAGGGAGAGGTCGAGCAGGTGCTCGGCCAGGTCCGGGCGGTCCCGGGCGACGTCGAGGTCCTCGAGCGCCTCGACGGCCTCGGTCAGCGCGAGCTGGATCTCCCGCCGCGCCTGGGAGATGGAGTCCACCCCGGCGAGCAGGAGGCTGGGGGCGGGCAGGAGGTCGGTGATGTCCTGCTCGACGGTCCACGTCACCAGCTCGCCGCGCTCGAAGACGCTGCCGTAGGTGCTGCGCACCGGGACGACGACGCTGCACACCTCGGCGGCGCCGTCCGCCCGGCGCAGCAGGAGCCCCTCGCCGGCGTCGAGCAGGTCGGCCGACCGCGCGGCCGGCGCGCCCATCGGGTCGCCGGCCCGGGGCAGCAGCGCCGCGACCTCGATCACCGGGGTCAGGCCGGTGAACAGCTCGTGCAGGGCGGCCAGCCAGGCGGACGCCGTCACGTCGGGCCGGCGCCGGGCGACCGGGGAGGGGATCGGGTCGGCGGCGGCCCGCGGGCGCACGTGGACCTCGTGGTGCTCGCCGGAGCGGGCGACGGCCCGCGCGGCCCGGAAGGCGGAGTCGCGGTCGGTGACGGTGGGGAGCCACAGCGCGAGCGTGACCGAGGCGGGAAGCTCGAGGATCGCCGGGCCGGACATGGGTACCACGATACGAACCTGCGCCAGCCCCGGGTGGTCCCACCGCCCCGACCCGCCGGGCCACGTCCGGAACTGCCCGGCGGTGCGATGCGTCTCGCGCGGCGTGCGCGCGCGGGGTGGTGGCTTCGAGTGTTCTAGGGTCGAGGCATGGGTGATGTGCTCGAGCTGGCCGGGGTCTCCGTGCGCCGCGGGACGAAGACGATCCTCGATCGCGTCGACTGGTCGGTGAACGAGGGCGAGCGCTGGGTGGTGCTCGGCCCCAACGGCGCCGGCAAGACGACGGTCATCCAGATGGTCGCGGGCCGGCTGCACCCGACGTCGGGCACCGTGACGATCATCGGCGAGCAGCTCGGCAAGGTGGACGTCAACGAGCTGCGCCCGCTGGTCGGGCTCGCCTCGGCGGCGCTGGACCAGCGCCTGCCCATGGGGGAGCGGGTGCTCGACGTCGTCGTCACCGCCTCCTACGGCATCACCGGCCGCTGGCGCGAGCAGTACGAGAGCCTCGACACCGACCGCGCCCAGGCGCTCCTCGACGTCTTCGGCGTCGGGCACCTGGCCGAGCGCGCCTACGGCACCCTCAGCTCCGGCGAGCGCAAGCGCGTCCAGATCGCCCGGGCCCTCATGCCCGACCCGGAGGTGCTCCTCCTCGACGAGCCGGCCGCCGGCCTCGACCTGGGCGGGCGCGAGGAGCTGATGGCCGCCCTCGCCGAGCTCGCCGGCGACAACCGGGCGCCGGTCATCGTGATGGTCACCCACCACGTCGAGGAGATCCCGCCGGGCTTCACCCACGCCCTGCTGCTGCGCGAGGGCGTGGTGGAGGCCGCCGGCCCGATCGACGACGTCCTCACCCCGCAGAACCTCTCCCGCGCCTTCGGGCTCGAGCTCGAGGTCGAGCGCCACCGCGACCGGTTCAGCGCCCGGGCCGCGGGCGCCGGCGCGCGGGCCGGGGCGCACGTCTCCTGACGCCGCCCCGCACCACCCGCGCCAGAAACCACGCCTCTCCGTCCGCAAACTCGGCGGTTCTCGTCCGGCCTCTCGCGGTGCCGGGTAGGATCTGAATCACACAGATGTGCGATCGCGCACGTCAGGACGGGTGAGGGGAGCGCACATGGCCTGGCTCTGGTGGCTCGGGGCCGCGCTGGTCCTCGGCGTCGTGGAGCTGGTCACGGTCGACCTCATCTTCCTCATGTTCGCCGGCGGCGCGCTCGCGGGCGCCCTCGCCGCCCTGCTCGGCGCCCCGCTGTGGGGGCAGGTGCTCGTCTTCGCCGTCGTCTCGGTCGTCCTGCTCTTCGGCGTGCGGCCGTGGGCCAAGCGGCTGCTGGCGCGCTCGACGCCCGACACCCTGACCAACGTCGCCGCCCACGTCGGTCGCGAGGCCACCGTCCTCATCGACGTCACCGAGCGGGCCGGGCGCATCAAGCTCATGGGCGAGGTCTGGACGGCGCGGGCCGCGCGGTCCGGCACCGTCCTCCCCGCCGGCACCACGGTGCGCGTGGTGCGCATCGACGGCGCGATCGCGGTCGTCGAGGCGACCGCCGACACCACGCTGCACCCCTGACCCCCACCAAGGAGCGCCATGACCGAGAGCCTGGGCAGCCTCTTCCTGACCGCCATCCTCGTCCTGCTCGCGATCGTGGTGATCGTCGCGATCTGGCGGGCCGTCCGCATCGTGCCGCAGGCCGTGGCGCTGATCGTCGAGCGGCTGGGCAAGTACCAGACGACGATGCACGCGGGGCTGCACTTCCTCATCCCCTTCGTCGACCGCGTCCGCTCCACCGTGGACCTGCGCGAGCAGGTCGTCTCCTTCCCGCCGCAGCCGGTGATCACCTCCGACAACCTCGTGGTCAGCATCGACACGGTCATCTACTTCCAGGTCACCGACCCGAAGTCGGCCACCTACGAGATCGCCAACTTCATCACCGGCATCGAGCAGCTGACCGTCACCACGCTGCGCAACGTCATCGGCTCGATGGACCTCGAGCAGACCCTGACCAGCCGCGACCAGATCAACGGCCAGCTGCGCGGGGTGCTGGACGAGGCCACCAGCCGGTGGGGCATCCGCGTCAACCGCGTCGAGCTCAAGGCGATCGACCCGCCCGCCTCGGTCCAGGGCGCGATGGAGCAGCAGATGCGCGCCGAGCGGGACCGGCGCGCCACCATCCTCACCGCCGAGGGCGTCAAGCAGTCCCAGATCCTCACGGCCGAGGGCGAGAAGCAGTCGGCGATCCTGCGGGCCGAGGGCCAGGCCCAGTCCGCGATCCTCAAGGCCCAGGGCGAGTCCCGGGCGATCCTGCAGGTCTTCGACGCCATCCACCGCGGCAACGCCGACCCCAAGCTGCTGGCCTACCAGTACCTGCAGACCCTGCCCAAGATCGCGGAGGGCAGCTCCTCGAAGATGTGGGTCATCCCCACCGAGTTCACCGCCGCGCTGAGCTCGATCACCGGTGCCTTCGGCGGCAACGGCCAGGTCGGTGGTGGTGGCGACGGCGGGGAGCAGGTCCCGCCGGTCGACTTCGGCCCTCAGGGCGGCGCGCTGGCCGGGGACCTGCAGGAGACCAGCCTGCAGGACCCCAACGAGGCCCTCGCCGAGGCGCGCAGCTCCGCCGAGCGGGCCACGACGGAGGCGACGACGGCGGGCACGGCCTCGGGCATGCCGTTCTCCTCCAGCGCCGAGCGCGGGCAGCGCCCGGCCGAGGACACCCCCGGCCGCGCGGAGCGCCGCCGCGCCGAGGAGCTCAGCGGCGACGACGCCCGCTTCGCCCCGCCGCCGCAGGAGCTCGACGACGACGGCGCCCAGCCGCCGCGCCCCTGATCCTCGGCGCGGTCCCGGCCCCGCCGCGGCCGGGACCGCGCGCGGCGACTCCGGGGCGCGCCGAGCACAGGAGGCGGCATGGCCGTGCTGGCCCTCGCGGGTGACACGATGCTCGGCCGGCGCGTCGCCGACGTCCTGCTCGAGGACCCGCGGGCGCCGCTCGTGGGGCCGCGGCTGCGCGCCGAGCTGGCCGCGGCCGACGCCGTCGTCCTCAACCTCGAGTGCTGCATCTCCGCCCGCGGTGAGCGGTGGCCGGCGCCGGGCAAGCCGTTCTTCTTCCGGGCCCCGCCCCTCGCCGCCCACCGCCTCGCCGAGCTGGGCGTGCGGGCGGTGACGCTGGCCAACAACCACGCTCTCGACTACGGCCCCGACGCGCTGCTCGACACCCTCGCCCACCTCGCCGCCGCCGGGGTCGCGGCGGTCGGCGCCGGGCCCGACGAGGCCGCCGCCCGCCGTCCCGCCGCCCTCGAGGTGGCCGGGGAGCCGCTGGTGCTGCTGGGCCTGACCGACCACCCGGCCGACTTCGCCGCGGCACCCGACCGGCCCGGCGTCGCCTTCGCCGACCTGCGCTCCGGCGTGCCGGGCTGGGTCACCGCGGCGATCGGCGCGGCCCGCGCGCCGGTGCTGGCCAGCCCGCACTGGGGGCCGAACATGGCGACCGAGCCGCTGCCGTACGTCCGCCGCGCCGCCGACGAGCTGGTCCGCGCCGGCGCCGCGCTGGTGGCCGGGCACTCGGCGCACGTCCTCCAAGGGGTGGCCGGGCGGGTGCTGTTCGACCTCGGGGACTTCCTCGACGACTACGCGGTGCACCCGACGCTGCGCAACGACCTCGGCGCCCTGTGGCTCGTGCACCTGACGGGCGGGGCCGTGCGCGCGGTGGAGGCGGTGCCGGTGCGGCTGCGCCTGGCGCTGAGCGAGCTCGCCGACGGCGACGACGCGGCCTGGGTGCGCCGGCGCCTGCAAGCGGCCTGCGCCGCGCTCGGCACCGACACCCGCGAGGACGGCGACCGGGTCCGTATCGCCGTCGGGTGACGCGGGGACGGCCGGCTCCGGTTTCGCCCTGCGCGGAGAAGGCCCGCCGCCGGCGCCGGCGCGCGGCAGGCTGTCGGTGCCATCACTTACTGTGGGCTCGCCGCGGCCTCGCGGTACCGCACCCGAAGGGGTCCGATGCTCGTCCGAGTCCTCGGGCGCTTCCTGCGCCCCTACCGCCGCGACGTCGCGCTGGTGGTCGTGCTCCAGCTCGTGCAGACGCTGGCGGCGCTGTCCCTGCCCACCCTCAACGCCGACATCATCGACGACGGCGTCGTCCGCGGCGACACCGGCTACATCCTGCGCACCGGCGCCGTCATGCTCGGCATCACCGCCGTGCAGGTGACGTGCGCGATCCTCGCCGTCTACGTCGGCGCCCGCACCGCCATGGCGGTCGGGCGGGACCTGCGCTCGGCCGTCTTCGACCGGGTGCAGCGCTTCTCGCTGGCCGAGATGGGCCGGTTCGGGGCGCCGTCGCTGATCACCCGCACGACCAACGACGTCCAGCAGGTGCAGATGGTGACGCTGCTGACGTTCACCATCATGGTGATGGCCCCGATCATGATGGTGGGCGGCGTGTTCATGGCGCTGCACCAGGACGTGGGTCTCTCGGCGCTGCTCCTGGTCGTCGTGCCGCTGCTCGTGACGGTCATGGGCCTGGCGATCTGGCGGATGGGGCCGCTGTTCCGGCAGATGCAGAAGCGGCTGGACCGGATCAACCTGGTGCTGCGCGAGCAGATCGCCGGCGTCCGGGTCGTCCGGTCGTTCAACCGCCAGCCCACCGAGCGCGAACGCTTCGAGGGCGCCAGCACGGAGCTGTTCCGGACGGCGCTCGGGGTCGGCCGGCTCATGGCGCTCGTCTTCCCCGCGGTCATGCTCATCATGAACGCCTCGTCGGCGGCGGTGATCTGGTTCGGCGCGGGGCGGATCGAGGACGGCGCCATGCCGGTCGGCTCCCTCGTGGCCTTCCTCAACTACCTCATGCAGATCCTCATGTCCGTCCTCATGGCGGTCATGATGTTCATGATGGTGCCGCGTGCCCAGGTCTCCGCCGAGCGCATCGGCGCGGTGCTGGCCACCGAGCCGGAGATCGTCGCCCCCGCCGAGCCGGTGCGCCTGGCCACGGTAGGCGCGGTGCCCGCCGGCGGCGCCGGTGCGCCCGGCGACGGGTGGCGCGGCGGCAACGGCTTCCACGGCGGCGACGGGGCTGACGTGAGCCGGCTGCGCGCCGGGGACGGCGCGCTCGGCCGGCATGACGGGGCCGGCGGGCGCGCCGGGCGCCTCGCCGTCGAGCTCGACGGCGCCACCTTCGGCTACGCCGGCGCCCAGGCCCCCGTGCTCCGCGACGTCACCCTGCGCCTGGAGCCCGGGCGCACCACCGCCGTCATCGGCTCCACCGGCGCGGGCAAGACCACCCTGGTCAACCTCGTCCCGCGCCTCATCGACGTCACCGCCGGCGCGGTGCGGCTGGGCGGGGTGGACGTGCGCGACCTGGACCCGCACGACCTGCGCGAGCACGTCGCGCTCGTGCCCCAGAAGGCGTACCTCTTCTCGGGCACGGTCGCCTCCACGCTGCGCCACGGCCGGCCCGACGCCACCGACGCCGAGCTGTGGGAGGCCCTCGAGGTCGCCCAGGCCCGCGACTTCGTCGAGGCGCTGCCCGGGGGCCTCGACGCCCCGGTCGAGCAGGGCGGCACGAACTTCTCCGGCGGGCAGCGCCAACGCCTGGCCATCGCCCGGGCGCTGGTGCGCCGGGCGGACATCTACCTGTTCGACGACTCCTTCTCCGCCCTCGACTACGCCACCGACGCCCGGCTGCGCGCCGCGCTGCCGCGGGCCACGCGCGGGGCGGCCGTGCTCGTGGTCGCCCAGCGCGTGGCGACCATCCGCGACGCGGAGACCATCGTCGTGCTCGACGCCGGCCAGGTGGTCGGCACGGGCACCCACCACGAGCTCATGGACACCAACGCGACCTACCAGGAGATCGTCCTGTCGCAGCTCAGCGCGGAGGAGGCGGCATGAGCGGGCACGGACCTGGTGGGGGCATGGGTGGGCGCCCCGGCGTGGCGCCCGGGCAGAAGTCCCTGCACTTCCGTGCCTCGCTGCGCCGGCTCGTGGGCACCCTGCGCCCCGAGCGCCCGCGGCTCGTCGCCGTCGGCGTCCTGGGGTCGGTGTCGGTCGCGCTGGCGGTGCTCGGGCCGAAGATCCTCGGTGACGCCACCAACATCGTGTTCAACGGTGTCGTCGGGCGCATGCTGCCCGCCGGCGTCACCCAGCAGCAGGCGGTCGAGGGGCTGCGGGCCACCGGCCACGGCCAGGTCGCCGACATGGTCGCCGGCATGGACAACCTCGTGCCCGGGCAGGGCATCGACTTCGACGCGCTGGGCCGCACCATCCTCCTGGTGCTCGGCATCTACGTGCTCTCCGCGGTGTTCCTGTGGCTGCAGGGGCGCATCCTCGCCGGGGTCGTCCAGCGCACCGGCTACCGGCTGCGCGAGGACGTCCAGGCCAAGATCGACCGGCTGTCCCTGGCCCACCTCGACGCCCAGCCCCGCGGCGACGTCCTGTCGCGGGTGACCAACGACATCGACAACGTCACCCAGAGCCTGCAGCAGACCCTCTCGCAGCTCGTCACCAGCGTGCTGACCGTCATCGGCGTGCTGGTCATGATGTTCTACCTGTCCTGGCAGCTCGCCCTCATCGCCCTGGTCACCGTGCCGCTCTCCGCGCTGCTCACCGTCGCGATCGCCAAGCGGGCCCAGGGCCACTTCGTCGCGCAGTGGAAGTCCACCGGCGACCTCGGCGGCCGGGTGGAGGAGGCCTTCACCGGGCACGAGCTCGTCACCGCGTTCAACGCCCAGGACGCCTTCACGACGAGCTTCGAGGCCGAGAACGACCGGCTGTACCGCGCGAGCTTCAGGGCCCAGTTCATCTCCGGGACGATCATGCCGGTGATGAGCTTCGTCTCGAACCTCAACTACGTCCTGGTCGCGGTGGTCGGCGGGCTGCGCGTCGCGTCCGGCGCGCTGACCCTGGGCGAGGTGCAGGCGTTCATCCAGTACTCCCGCCAGTTCAGCCAGCCGCTGGCCCAGATCGCCTCCATGTCCAACCTCGTCCAGTCCGGGGTCGCCTCGGCCGAGCGGATCTTCGAGCTCCTGGACGCCGAGGAGGAGTCCCCCGACCCGGTGCCGTCCGAGCGGCCCGAGCAGGTCCGCGGCCGGGTGGAGTTCGCCCACGTCAGCTTCCGGTACAAGCCGGACACCCCGCTCATCGAGGACCTCGACCTCGTCGTCGAGCCCGGCCAGACCATCGCCGTCGTCGGCCCCACCGGCGCGGGCAAGACCACCCTGGTCAACCTCATCATGCGGTTCTACGAGATCGACGCCGGCACCATCAGCCTCGACGGCGTCGACACCCGCCGCATGAGCCGCCAGGACCTGCGCGACCAGGTCGGGATGGTGCTCCAGGACACGTGGCTGTTCAAGGGCACGATCGCCGAGAACATCGCCTTCGGCCGCGCCGGGGCCAGCCCCGAGGAGGTCCTCGCGGCCGCCCGGGCCACCAGCGTGGACCGCTTCGTCCACGCGCTGCCCGACGGGTACGAGACGGTCATCGACGAGGAGGGCGGCGGCGTCTCCGCCGGGGAGAAGCAGCTGATCACCATCGCGCGCGCGTTCCTGGCCGACCCGCAGATCCTCATCCTCGACGAGGCGACGAGCTCGGTGGACACCCGCACCGAGGTCCTCGTGCAGCAGGCCATGGCCGAGCTGCGCCGCGGGCGCACGAGCTTCGTCATCGCGCACCGGCTCTCCACCATCCGCGACGCCGACCTCATCCTCGTCATGGAGCACGGCCGCATCGTCGAGCAGGGCACCCATGCCGGCCTGCTGGAGACCGGCGGCGCGTACGCCCGGCTCTACCAGTCCCAGTTCGCCGCCCCGGTCGCCGAGCAGGCCTGAGCCCCGGGCGGCGCCCACGCGGCGCCGTCCGGAGCCCGGCCGGCGCCGGGGGAGAATGCTCCGGTGCTGATCCGCATCACCGACCCCGCCGACGACCGCCTCGGCGACTACACCCACCTCACCGACGTCGCGCTCCGTTCCAAGCACGAGCCCGCCAAGGGCCTGTACATCGCCGAGAGCTCCAACGTCATCCGTCGCGCGCTGGAGGCCGGGCACCGGCCCCGCTCCTTCCTCATGGCGGAGAAGTGGCTGGAGTCCATGGAGCCCGTCATCGCGGCGGCTCCCGGCTGCGAGGGCGCGGCCGACGGCGGCGAGCAGGTTCCCGTCTTCGTCGCCGAGGAGCCGGTGCTGCGCGCCATCACCGGGTTCCACCTGCACCGCGGGGCGCTCGCGGCGATGCACCGCCCGCCGCTGGCCGGCGTGCGGGAGCTGCTCGAGGGGGCCCGCGGGGGCACCGGCGCCCGCCGGGTCGCGATCCTCGAGGACATCGTCGACCACACCAACGTCGGGGCCATGTTCCGCAGCGCCGCCGGGCTCGGGGTCGACGCGGTGCTGGTCACGCCCCGCTGCGCGGACCCGCTCTACCGCCGCTCGGTCCGGGTGAGCATGGGCACCGTCTTCCAGGTGCCCTGGACCCGGCTGACCACCTGGCCCGGCGCCATCGACCGGCTCCACGACGCCGGCTACACCGTGGCCGCGCTCGCCCTGAGCGAGGACTCGGTCAGCCTCGATGACTTCGCCGTCTCCCCGGCCGTCACGGGCGCCGGGGCGAAGGTCGCCCTGGTCCTGGGCACCGAGGGGGACGGCCTCGCCCGCTCCACCGTCGAGGCGGCCGACGTCGTCGTACGCATCCCGATGGCGGGCGGGGTCGACTCGCTCAACGTCGCGGCCGCCTCGGCGGTGGCGTTCTGGGCGACCCGGCCGGCGTCCTGACGGCCCGCCGGGACGGCGGCGGGCGCGGGCCGGCCGTCGCCCCCGCTGAGGGGGGTGGAGAAGCTCTGGGCGGAGGCGCAGACTGGTCGGGCGTGACCGCTCAGCAGGCAATGGTGCTAGTCGAGGGGGAGTGTCATGAACGGGCGGATCGTCGAGTCGCTGGCCATGGTGGCGATCGGGGACGGCGTGCTCAGCGTCCTGTTCCCGGTCGAGCACACCGCCCGATGGGAGATGGGGCCGTGGGCCCCGATGCTCGAGTGGTTCCGTGACCGTCCCGGCCTGGTCAGGGCGCTCGGGGCGGCCGAGGTCGCCGGCGCCGTCGCCGTGGCCGCCGGCCTGGGGAAGTCCTCGGGAAGCGCCGGGAAGTAGACCTCGGACGGCCCGCCGCACGAGCTCAGGGGCCGTCGCCCCTCGCGCCGCTCATCGCGCCACGAGGGGAATCACGGTGCGGTACTTGCCGCCGGCGCTCTGCTCCGGTGGATCCGGGTCGGGCTCGACGGTGACGTGGCTCAGCCCGAGATCCGTGAGCACGGCGCGGATCCCGGCCAGCGCCGCGGCACGAACCGCGTCGGGGTCGGCGCCGCCGGCCTGGTGCAGCCGCAGCCGCAGGCTGGTCGGCGTGGCCTGGACGATCTGGAACAGCTCCACCCCGGGGGTGCCGTCGAGGACGGCGCCGAGCGCCAACGGGGAGACCGTCACCGACGCCCCCGTCGCACCGGCGGCCGGGAAGGTCAGGACGTCCGCGGATCGTCCGTGCACACGGAGGGCCGGGGCCGGATCGCCGCAGGCGCACGGGTCCGGCCGCACGAGTACGCGGTCGCCGACGTCGTAGCGCAGGATCGGCTGCACCCGAGTGGCCAGGTTCGTCATCAGCACCGTGTGCGAGACCACCCCCGGCGGCACGGGACGGTGGTCCGCGTCGACGGGCTCGACGATCACCCAGTCGTCGAGCAGGTGCAACCAGCCCTCGGCGCAGCTGTAGGCGACGTAGCCGGACTCGGTGCACCCGTAGACCTCCCGGACCTTCGCCCCGAACGCCCGCTGCAGGCGCGTGTGCTCGGCCGGAGGCAGGTCCTCCGCGGTGCTGAGCACCAGCATGGGGCGCAGGTGCAGCCGCCCGGCGGCCTGCTCGGTCGCCAGCAGGCGGAGCACGCTGGCGTAACCCCCGAGCAGGATCGGGTCGAAACCGTTGAGCTGCCTCACGAGCCGCGGCACCGGCGTGTGGACCGGGAACACCCGCAGGCTGCGGTGCCGCCGTGGCTTCTCCCGCTTCTCGCGGGTGGCCGCAGAGATGGACAGGAAGTGCCCACCGGTGGCGACCACCCCGGCCACGTGCCGCCGTCGGCCCAACATCCGGACCAGGTCCCGCCAGGACAGCCAGCGCGGGGCCAGCACGCCCATGAGGCCCGACATCACGGACCAGTAGCGGTCGTCGAGCACGAAGATGCCGCGGTGCCCGGTGGTGCCGGCGGTGGTGGCCACCAGGTACCTCCCGGCGAAGCGCTCGCCGATCCTGTCCGGGTCTTCCACGAAGGCCTGGACGGACTCGCGCGTCACCGCCGGATCGGTGACCACCTCGTCGAAGCGGGCCATCAGGTCCCGCTTGTTCGTCACCGGCAACGAGGTGACGTCGTCGACGCGCTCGGGCAGGTCCTGGTAGCGCTCGCGGTAGTAGGCCGAGTGCCGGCGGGCATAGCGCACCAGCTCCGCCAGGCGTGCCCGCTGTCGCTCCTGGACCGCCTCCCGGCCCTGCCGGTGGGCCCGGCGCGCGTCCCACCACACCCGTGCCGGGTCGTCCCGGCGGCCGCGGAGGACGGCTGCCCGCCGGACGCGCATGCCGCGACCGCCGGCCGCGACGTCGAGCACGAGCGAGTCCGGCGTCCGCGTCAGCCCGAGGATCTGGCGCACCACCGGCGGGGCCCAGGTCCGCCCCGGGTCGTGCACCAGGCGCGGGTTCGTCAGCTCCACCCACCGGCCGCGGGTCCGCACCCGGCACCCGCCGGCGGCGAGCACGTTGCGCACCCAGTCGGTGCGGCGGCCGTAGGTCAGGGCGATCCGGTATCCGGCGTCGTGACGGAAGATGTTGACCGGCACCGCGTACTCCCGCCCGGACCGGCGGCCGCGGTGGACCAGGAGCGCGAAGCCGGGCAGGTGCGGGGCCGCGAACCGCATGACCCGGTTCAGCGCCCGCTTGTTCAGCCGGCCCACCCACAGCGGGATCGGGCTCATCCGTCCTCCTCCGACCGGTGCCGCCGACCCGCCCCGCGCGCGAGCGGCTGCCCGTAGTCTGGCGCCACGGCCGGGCGGGAGGGCGGCGATGGGGCACCCGATCATGTTCGACGACGACGATCCGTACCTGGAGCGCCTGCGCGCGATCGCGCTCGCCTTCCCCGCGGCCGAGGAGGTGATCTCGCACGGGCGGCCCCACTTCCGGGTCAAGAAGGTCTTCGCGGTCTACGGGTCGGGCACCAAGGGCCCGGCCGAGACCCGGCTGCGCTACGACCACGGCCTCGTCGTGCTGCCCGAGGATGGCGAGCGGCTCGCGCTGGAGCAGGACCCCCGCTTCTTCCTCCCGGCCTACCTCGGGCCCAGCGGCTGGGTGGGCATCGACCTGGCGGCCGGCGGACGGGCCGGGCCCGAGCGGGTGGACTGGGCCGAGGTGGCCGAGCTGCTCGACGGGTCCTACCGGCAGGTCGCGGGCGCCCGGCTGGTGGCCCGCCTGGACGTCGAGGGCAGCCCCGCGGCCCGCGCGAGGACGTGAGCGACGCGCCCTCCTGACCCACCGGCCGGGAGCAGGGGGGCGGCGACCGCGCCCAGGGCCGTCCACCCCCGCGTCCCCGCGCCACCTCGTCCACAGCCGTCCCGCGCGCGCCCGCGTGCCGACCCGCCGGCCGGGCACGCTGCCTCAATGCGACGCGACCGCCGTCGCCGAGGGGAGGGCGTCGTGGAACCGACGGGCGAGGGCGGCACGCTGGCCGAGCGAGAGCTGTACGGGCCGCGCGGATGGAGCGTGCGCGCGGGCGTGTGGGAGGTGCTCGCGCCCTTCACCATGCCCCGGTACGTGCCCTGGACGGCCTGGGAGGACGGTGCGGGGCAGCCCGACGGCGACGACCGGGCGGCGGCCGCGGTGGTGGCGGGGGCGCCTGCCCGCGACCACGTCTCCTTCGCCGGCCTCGACGGCGCGGCGGCCGCCGACCTCCGCGGCCGGCTGCCGCCCGGGCAGCTCCGCGACCGGCAGAACGACGCCCCGGAGCTCGCGGCGATGCTGGCCGCCGCGGCCGCGCACCCCGGCCTGGTGGAGGTCCACGGCTACGGCATCGGCCCGCAGCGGTGCGATGAGCGCGTCACCGCCGAGGGGCTGGTGGTCTACGCCTTCACGGAGTTCTCGGTCAGCCCGCACCACGGGCCGGGCTGCCGGTGCGGGCAGCTGTGGGAGCTGATCGCCGACGTCCTGGATCTCGAGGGCGAGCTGCCCGACGAGCTGCACCGCATCCGCCCGCCCTGGGCGCCGGACCGCGAGGGCTGGTGGCTGTGGTGGGACTGAGCCTGCGGCTGCGCCGCCCACGCGCCCGCGCGCCGGCTCTCCGCTGGGGCGGTCAGCGGGCCGCCACGGCGGCACAGTCCGGCACCGACCGGCCGTGGAGCTCGTGCCGCACGTGCTGGCGCGCGTGCGCGACGGCGGCGGGCAGGTCGTGGAAGTAGTGCGCGTCGCCGATGGCGCCGAGCGCGCCCACCGCCCCGGCCACCCGCAGCTGGTCCGGGTCCAGCCCCTTGAGCAGGACGGTCATGCCGCGGCGCTGCAGGCTGGTGATGATCTCGGTGAGCGCGTTGGCGCCGGAGGCGTCCATCATCCGCACGTCGGTGAGCACGAGGACGATGACGTGGACGTCCTTGACGGCGGTGAGCTCGTCGAGGAACTGCTTGGTGCCGCCGAAGAAGAGCGCGCCGTGGAAGCGGTAGACGGCGATGTGCTCGTGCAGCAGCGCGTCCTCCTCGGCGGCGTCGATCTCGGGCACTGCCACCCGCCGCAGCCCGGACACCCGGGACATGGCACGCAGCGCGAGGAAGGCGGCCACCGCCACCCCCGCCTGCACCGCGACGACCAGGTCGAAGACCACCGTGACGGCCACCGTGACGAGGTAGACCAACGCGTCGGCGCGGCTCGAGCGCAGGATCGAGCGCGCCGTGCCCAGGTCGATCATCCGCAGGGCGGTGACGATGAGCACCCCCGCGAGGGCCGAGGTGGGCACCAACGCGACCACCGGGGCGGCCGCCAGGACCACCACCACGAGCACGACGGCGTGGCTGGCGGCCGCGACCCGGGTGCGGGCGCCGGCGCGCACGTTGACCGCCGTGCGCGCGATGGCCCCGGTGGCGGGCATGCCGCCGAACACCCCGCTGGCCATGTTCGCCAGTCCCTGGCCGACCAGCTCGCGGTCCGCGTCGGTGTTGGGCACCTCCTCGACCATCCCGTCGGCCACGCGGGCGGAGAGCAGGCTCTCCAGCGCCGCCAGGGCCGCGATGGCCAGGGCCGCGGGGAACATCGCGGCGAGCGCCTCGGCGTTCCAGGACGGGAAGGCGGGAGCCGGCAGCGAGGACGGCAGCGCCCCGATGCGGGCCAGCGGCAGGTGTGCCGCCTCGGCCACGACGGTGGCCAGCACGACCGCGATGAGCGAGGCCGGCAGGGACCGGCGGACCCTGCCGAGCACGAGCATGAGGACGATGACCCCCAGGGTCACCGCCAGCGGCGCCGCGGCCCGGGTCGGCTCGGCGGCCCCGAGCGTGGCCAGCGCCACCAGCCCGGCGTTCTCGCCCGCCGCCCGGGGGGTGTCCAGGGCGAGGGGCACCTGCTGGAGGAAGATGATCACCCCGATGCCCAGGGTGAATCCCTCGACCACCGGCCAGGGGATGACCGAGACCAGGCGCCCCATGCCGACCAGGCCCATGACGACGACGAGCAGGCCGGCGAGGATGGACAGGGCGAAGACCGCCTCGGGGCCGTAGCGGGCGACGACCGGGACGAGCACCACGGTCATCGCGCCCGTGGGGCCGGACACCTGCAGGTGGGAGCCGCCGAGGACGGCGGCCACCAGGCCGGCGACGATCGCGGTGATCAGGCCGGCCGTCGCACCCACGCCGGAGGCCACGCCGAAGCCCAGCGCGAGGGGCAGCGCGACGATGCCGACGGTCAGCCCCGCCACGAGGTCCCGGCGCCACGAGCGGGACAGGCCGGCGTAGTCGGTGCGCCGGGGGAGGATCAGGCCGGCCGCGCGGCGGCCGAGGGCGGCCCCGGTCCAGCGTGGCTGCAGCGTCTCGAGCCCGCTCATAGCTCCGCCAGGGCGCCACGGGCCTGGTCGAGGCGGTGGAGCAGGAAGGTGCGGGCGGCGGCCAGCATCTGCGCCACCGAGGGGTCGGCCAGCGTGTAGGTCACCACGTTGCCGCGCCGCGACTTCGTCACCACCCCCGCCCGCCGCAGCACGCCCAGGTGCTGAGACAGGTGCGAGGCCTCGATGCCGATGTCTGTCAGCAGCGCGCTGACGGGCCGGTCGGCCTCGGCGAGGAGCTCGAGGGTGCGGATGCGCACCGGGTGGCCGAGCGCCTTGAACAGCTCGGCCTTGATCTCGTAGATGGGGGTCGCGATGGCGGCGCGGTCGGGCACGGGCAGGTCCGATCGGTGGGGGAGTGGGCGACGGGAGAGCGGTGGCTCCATGGCTGGGTGACTTGATGAATATATCAAGTCACCCATTGGGTCGGGCGGGGATCGGGCTCCGGCGGCGGGCTCCGCCCTGCTCGGGCGCGGGCCGCCCGCGGTGCCGCGCCCGCGTTCGCGGGCGAGAATCGAAGACGGCGCGGGTGCGACCGGCACCCGCTCGCCGGGAGAAGGGAGTTCCATGACCGAGGTCGAGGACGTCGAGCTGCTGGTGATCGGCGGGGGCAAGGCCGGCAAGTCGCTGGCGATGGACCGGGCCAAGGCCGGCTGGAAGGTAGCCATGGTGGAGCGGGACAAGATCGGCGGCACGTGCATCAACGTCGCCTGCATCCCGACGAAGTCGCTGGTGGCGTCGGCGCGCACGCTGGCCACCGCCCGCCGCGCGGGCGAGCTCGGCATCGAGGTCGACGGGGCGCCCGTGGCCACCCTGGAGGGGCTGCGCGCCCACAAGGAGGGCGTCGTCGGCGGCATGGTCGCCGCCCACGCGAAGATGTTCGCCGACTCGGGCATGGACTTCCTCATGGGCACCGCCCGCTTCGTCGGCGAGCGCACCGTGGAGGTCACCCTGAACGACGGCGGCACCCGGGTGCTGCGCGGGCGCGACGTCGTCATCAACACCGGCACCACGCCGGCGCACCCGGACATCCCCGGGCTGGCCGACGTCGACCCGTGGGACTCCGAGGCGATCCTGCGCATGGAGCGGATGCCGGAGTCCATCGTCATCCTCGGCGGCGGGTACGTCGGGTGCGAGTTCGCCTCCATGCTGGCCATCACCGGCGTGGCCGTCACGCTCGTCCAGGGGCGCGAGCAGCTGCTGCCCCGCGAGGACCGCGACGTCGCCGAGGCCGTCGCGGAGGTGCTGCGCGGCCAGGGCGTCGACGTGCGCCTGGGCGTGCGCGCCAGTGCCGTGCGGCGCGACGGCGCGGGCGCCGTCGTCGCGCTCTCCGACGGCACCGAGGTCACCGGCGCCGAGCTGCTCGTGGCCACCGGCCGGACGCCGGTGACCGCGGACCTCGATCTCGCGGCGACCGGCGTGGAGGTCACCGACCGCGGCTTCGTCGTCGTCGACGACCACCTGCGCACCACCGCCGACCACGTCTGGGCGGCCGGGGACGTCGCGGGCAGCCCGCAGTTCACCCACGCCTCCTGGAACGACTTCCGCATCCTCAAGGCGCTGCTCACCGGCGGCGAGGCGTCCACCGCGGGGCGGCTGGTGCCCTACACCGTGTTCACGACGCCGGAGCTCGCCCGGGTGGGCATGACCGAGGCGGAGGCGCGCGCCGCCGGCCGCGACGTCAAGGTGGCCCGGCTCGACGTCGCGGCGATCCCGCGCGCCAAGACCCTCCGCCTGGGCCAGGGCGTGTGGAAGGCGGTCGTCGACGGCGCCACGGACGAGATCCTCGGCGTCGCCCTGCTGGGGCACTCGGCCGGTGAGGTGGTCGCCGCGGTGCAGATGGCCATGCTGGGTCACCTCACCTATCAGCAGGTGCGCGACGCGGTGATCACCCACCCCACCATGGCCGAGGGGCTCAACCTGCTCTTCGACACCATCGCGGCCGAGGTCCCGGCCTGACCGGCGCCCCGCCGTCGGGCTGGCCCGACGCACCGCCGTCCGACTGGCCCGCCGCCCGCTGGCCCGCGCCTACTCGTCCAGCGGCGAGGCCCCGGGCGGCGGGGCCGGCGGCATCGTCGGCGGCGGGCTGGCCGGCGTCGTCGGCGGCGCGGCGGGCTGGGCCGGCGCGGCGGCCGGGGCACCGCTCTGGCGGTCCGCCGGATCGTGCTCGCGGCGTGAGAGCGCCAGGAAGGGCAGGCCGAGCAGCGAGATCGCGGCGCCGACGACGAAGGAGGGGCCGTAGCCCCACACGTCGGCCGCCCGGCCCAGCACCGGCTGGGCCCACACCCCGCCCGCGGAGCTGTTGAGGGAGTCGAAGGACAGGATGGTCGCCCGCTGCGCCGAGGGGATCATGCCGTTGAGGTAGGCCTGCCGGATGGGCAGCGCGGCGGCGTAGAGCAGCCCCCACACGACGATCACGGCAAGCACCGCCCAGAAGTTGGTGATGGTGCCCACCAGGACGAGGGTGGCGGCGCTGACGGCCGCCGCGATGAGCAGGGCGGAGGTGCGCCGGTGGAACCGGCGCCGCAGCCGCGGGGCGGAGAGCCCGCCGAGCATCTGCGACCCGGCGACGATGGCGGCGACCAGGCCGGCGATCGAGTAGGCCCGCGGGTCGCCCCACAGCTGCAGCAGGTACGGCTGGAGGGCGTAGAAGACGTAGATGCCCACGCCGCCGGTGAACAGCGCCTCGAGCATGAGCCAGCGCACCGGGGGCCGTCGCCACCCGTACCGGATGGACGCGGAGAGGACCCGGCGCACCTCGGCGGTGGCGGACTGCCCGCGCCGCGGCGTGAAGCCCAGGTCCCGCATGAGGCGGTAGGCCACCACGAACATCGCGACCAGCACCGCCCCGCGCAGCACGTAGGGCACCCCGAGGTTGGACGCCTGGGCGATGATGCCGCCGGCCACCGAGCCGACGAGCATCGCCGCCCCGGAGACGATCTGGCCGCGGCCGAAGACGGCCTCCATGTCGCCGGTGTAGCCGGTGGCCCCCAGCGCGTCGACCAGCCAGGCCTCCACCGCCCCGGAGAAGAACGTGAAGCCCAGCCCGATGAGCATCGAGACGACGGCCCACAGCCAGAACGCGGCCCCGAGGTACCACAGCAGCACGTACAGCAGCGTGGTCAGGGCCAGGGTGATCGTGCCGAGCAGGTAGGAGTAGCGCCGGCCGGCGGTGTCGGCGACGACGCCGGTGGGCACCTCGAAGACCACCATGCCGGCGGTGAAGAACGCGTTGGCGGTGAAGGCCTCGAGGTTCGACAGCCCGGCGTCGAGCAGGAAGATCGTGTTGATCCCCCAGATGAGCGACGCCGCGAGGGTGTTGCCCACCATGAGCACGAGGTAGATGCGCACGATCGACCGCGACGTCGCCATGGTGGGAACGTACGCCGCCGCCGGGGTCGGCGCTCAGACCCCTCCGGGGTACCCGTGCTGGCGCCAGGCCTCGTAGACGGCGATGGCCGCGGAGTTGGACAGGTTGAGCGAGCGGATGCCGGGGACCATGGGGATGCGCAGCCGGTCGGTCATCCGGGCGTCGGCCAGGACGTCGGCCGGCAGGCCGGTGGGCTCGGGCCCGAAGAGCAGGGCGTCGCCGGGCCGGTACGTGACGTCGGCGAAGCTGCGGGTGGCGTGCCCGGTGAAGGCGAAGACCCGGCCCGGCGCGACGGCGGCCAGGGCGGCGTCGAGGCCGGGGTGGACGACGACGTTGGCCAGGTCGTGGTAGTCCAGGCCGGCGCGACGCAGGTGCGCGTCGGACAGGTCGAAGCCGAGCGGTTCCACGAGGTGCAGGGTGGCGCCGGTGCAGGCGACCATCCGGATCGCGTTGCCGGTGTTCGGGGGGATGCGGGGCTCGTAGAAGATCACGTGGAACACGAGGGCCCATGCTCCCACGCGGCGCCGGCGGCGTTGACGACCAAGATCGCGTGAAGGCTGGCCCCGGCCCTGGTGCTCCCGCCATAGCCGACCTACCGTGGATATACCCGTAGGGGTATGCGTTGGTGGGGAGGTCGGACGGTGATGGGGAACTGGGCCTGGATGGGCGCGGGCTGGGCGTGGGGCTGGCTGTTCCTGCTCCTGCTGCTGGTGGGCCTCGCCCTGCTCATCGTGCTCGTGGTCCGGCTCGCCGGGGGCGGGGCGGGCCGGGGCGGCCCGGGCGGGCCGGACCCGGAGGAGGGGCGACGGCGCGCCCGCGCGATCCTCGACGAGCGGTACGCCCGCGGCGAGATCGACAGCGCGGAGTACGACGAGCGGCTGCGCCGCATCCAGGAGCGGTAGTGGAGCCGATCACCCGGCGTCAGGCGCTGCGGCTCGGGGTCCTCGGCGCGTTCGGGGTGGTCGTCGGCGGGGCGGGGCTGAGCCGGACCGGCCTGCCGTGGGCCCCGCGCGGCGGCACCGCAGCCCTGGGCGGGGCCGGCGGCCGCGGCCGGCTGGGCGAGCCGGAGGTGCTGCGCAGCGAGAACGGGGTGCTGCGCGTCGAGCTGGTCGCGGCTCAGCAGGAGCTCGAGGTCGCCGGGCGCCGCGCCCAGGTCCTGGCCTACGGCGCTCGGCTGCCGGGGCGCACCTGGCGGGTCTGGCCGGGCGACCGCATCGAGGTGCATCTGGTCAACCGTCTGTCGGAGCCGACCAACCTCCACACCCACGGCCTGCACGTCTCCCCGACGGGCAACGGGGACAACGCCCTGCTGAGCATCGCGCCGGGGGAGGCCTTCGACTACCGCTTCGACCTGCCCGCGGACCACCCGACCGGGGTGTTCTGGTACCACCCCCACCACCACGGTCACGTCGCCGACCAGGTGTTCGGCGGGCTGTACGGGACGATCCTGGTCGAGGGCGACGACGTCCCGGTCTCCCGTGACCGCGTGCTGGTCATCTCGGACATCTCCCTCGCCCCCGACGGGTCGGTCCGGCAGGTGGGGCCGGCGGCCCGGATGAGGGGCCGCGAGGGGGATCTCGTGCTCGTGAACGGCCAGCACCGCCCTGAGATCGCCGCGCGCCCCGGGGAGCGGGAGCGGTGGCGGGTGGTCAACGCCTGCACCTCGCGCTACCTGCGCCTGGCGGTGCCGGGCCAGCAGGTGCAGCTGATCGGCCTGGACGCCGGGCACGAGCCCGCCCCGCGCGACGTCGACGACGTCCTCCTCGCCCCCGGCAACCGCGCCGACCTGCTCGTCAGCATGCGCGCCGGCCGGACCGAGCTGCGCACCCTGGGCTACGACCGTGGCGCGGCGGCGATGGGCATGATGGCCGGCGCGCCCGGCCTGTCCGGGCCGCTCGCACTGGCCGGTGTCCGGGTCGAGGGGGACCCAGCAGTTGCTGCGGTGGCGGTGCCGCCGCGCCCGCCCGACGCCGACCTGCGCGGCCGGGCACCGGACGTCCGCCGGGAGATCGCCTTCACCATGGGCATGGGCGGCGGCATGGGCTTCGGTGGCGGCGGTGGGGGGCCCGACGGCGGCACCGGACCCGACGGCGGCGGCCCCGACGGCGGCACCGGACTCGACGGCGGCACCCAACCTGACGGTGTCGGCCCCGCCGGCAGGCTGGCCTTCGGCTTCGACGGGCGAGGCTTCGACCCCGAGCGCGTCGACCAGCAGGTGCGCCCCGGCGCGGTGGAGGAGTGGACGATCCGGAACCCCACCCCGATGGACCACCCCTTCCACCTGCACGTCTATCCCATGCAGCTCGTGGAGGAGAGCGGCGCGGCGCTCACGGCACCGGTGTGGCGGGACGTCGTCAACGTCCCGGCCCAGGGCCAGGTCGTGGTCCGGGTCGACTTCACCGCATTCACCGGCCGCACCGTCTACCACTGCCACATCCTCGACCACGAGGACGCCGGGATGATGGGCGTCGTCGACGTCCGGCCGGGCTAGCGGACCGGCACGGACGCCTCGCCGTCGGCGCCCCGGGGGCGGGCGGGCGTGGCAGCTGCGGGTGCGTGCCCG
Organism: Georgenia thermotolerans; assembly: GCF_009193185.1. Lineage (GTDB taxonomy): Bacteria > Actinomycetota > Actinomycetes > Actinomycetales > Actinomycetaceae > Georgenia > Georgenia thermotolerans. Next base: position 49,827 of record NZ_VUKF01000023.1, read on the forward strand.
GCTGACCTTCCCTAGCGTCGACGGGGCATCCACCCGCCGCACCGGCACCGGCGCGGCGGTTCGACGTCTGAGGGAGGAGAACGATGAAGACCGCCGAGATGATGACGGCCTACCCCGCGGAGATCAATCTCGACCGCGAGCTGCTCGCCCGCGCCGTCGACGCCCTGGTCGCGTGCGCCCAGGCCTGTACCGCCTGCGCGGACGCCTGCCTGAGCGAGGAGATGGTCGCCGAGCTGCGCAAGTGCATCAGGACCGACCTCGACTGCGCCGACATCTGCGACACCACCGCCCGGGTGCTCTCGCGCCACACCGGCTACGACGCCAACATCACCCGCGCGCAGCTGCAGGCCTGCATCCAGGCGTGCGGGTCCTGCCGCCAGGAGTGCGCGGCCCACGCCCAGATGCACGAGCACTGCCGGGTCTGCGCGGAGGCGTGCCGCGCCTGCGAGCAGGCCTGCACCGAGCTCCTCGCCGCGATCGACTAAGCGGGCCTGTGCCTAGGCGAGCTGCAGGGTGGTCATGCAGGTAGCGCCGTCCTCGGTGGTGACGACGTCGGCCTCGCCGCTCAGCTCGCCGTAGGTGACCTCGACGGTGCCCTCGATCTCGCGAGGCAGCCAGAAGCCGACGAACCCGTTGTCGAAGGTGGTGGCCTGCTCGTCGACCAGCACCTCGCCCGTCGCGTCGTCGACGATGCGCACCTGCACATCCTCGCCGCCGAGCTCACCCAGGCAGGTCGTCAGGCTGTGGTAGAAGCAGTCGTGCGTCTGGTCGACGTACGGGGCGACCGACAGGTAGAAGCGATCCTCGGGGAGCGGGAGGGTGACCTCCCGCTGGTCGTCGGAGAGCACCAGCTCGCTGGGCCGGACGGAGGCCATGAGGTCTGTGGGCCGCTCCGCGACGTCCAGCTCGTCCAGGTGGTCGATGATGTCCGGGGCGTCCATGCCCGCGAGGTCGTGCGCGGCGAGGAAGTCCGCGTCCGTCGCCTCCGCCGTGGTCGCGGGGCTCGGTTCCGCCGCGGAGCAGCCGGCGAGGGCCAGGGTGAGGGCCGCGGCCGCGGCCACGAGGGGCAGTCGCTTCACGGGTCTTGTTCCTCTCATGACGGCGCCCGCGGCCGTGCGCGGACGGTCGTCCGCATGCGAGGGGCCGGGCAGGCATGTCCCCGCATCGTAAGCACGCCCACTCGTCCGGATCTGGGTCCTTTGTCTCGGTAGGGAGTGTCGCTCGTCGCGGCCCGCGCGGGACCCTAGTGCGGCAGCTTCTTGCGCAGTGCGCGCCGCTGCCGGCGCAACCGCCGACGTCCCGTACTCAGTGCGTCCGTGCCGCGCGCCGACACCTTCCCGACCTGCTTCCGCGCGCGAGCGCCCGACTTCGTCAGCGCGGCCGTCCCCTCCTGGACCGGGTGCCGCACGCTCCGCGGCAGCATGAGCCGGGCGCCGAGGGCCAAGAGTCGGCGCGCGAGGTGGAACAGCGGGATACCCAGCGGGAGGAGGATCACCGTCAGGCACAGCAGGACCGCGACGGCGGCCAGCAGCGACCCGACGATCCAGACGACGCCACCTGCGATTCTGCGCATCATCACCATCCCGTTACGCGGAGGCCGCGGCATTCTGCGCGGCCGCGCGAGCACGCTTCGTTGCGTTGAGGACCCGACAGGTCAGGAGCGTAGCCACTGGCAGCTCTCCGATGGTGGGCACGGGATCGGCGTACGCTGCCAGATGTCGGCGTCGGGTCCCGGCGCCGAGGACAAGGGAGTTCCAAGATGATCCTGGCGACGACGAAGTTCGAGGACCTGGACCGCTTCCTGAAGGTGTTCTCGACCAAGGGCGCTGCGAAGCGGCGGGAGCACGGATCCAAGGGCGCGACCGTCTTCCGCGATCCCATCGATGAGGACAGGGTCTGGGTGGTCTTCGACTGGGATGCGGAGGGCTGGCAGGACTTCGTCTCCGACCCGGACGTCCCGGGGATCTTCCAAGAGGCGGGGCATGTGGTCAAGCCCCAGCCGGCCCCGCTGGTCGGTCAGTACGACGCCTGACCCACCTGCCACCCGGGATCCCCGGACGGTCCGTGCCGGGAGGGTGACGGTGGTGGAACGCGCTGCCCGCCGGTCTCGGGGGCCTAGCGGTCGGCCACGAGACGAAATACCGGGAACTGCCCGGCGATCCGCTCGAACTGCTGCACGGGCGCGTGCCGGTCGACGGGGATGTGAGCCCGGGCCCCCGGGCGCGAGCGCCAGGTAACGCTTGAGAATTGGCGCGCGCAGTGCCGGGTCGACCTCCTCCAGGACGACGTCCTCCCGCCCGCCGTGGCGCAGCACCGCCCGGCCACCGGCGGTGCGCACGTTGCGCACCCAGTTCGTCTCGGCGCCGAGCATCGAGACGAGGTAGCGCTCTCCCTCGTACCGGGTGAGCACGAGCGGGAACGCCACCGGTTGGCCGCTGCGCCGCCCGCGCACCTCCAGGGTCACGCCGCGCCCGAAGGTCAGCACCCCCGCCGCGTACTGCGCCGCGGTGAGCCGGTTGAGCAGCTTGGCGAGCGGGCGCGGCCGGCCGCCGCTGTACAACCACCGGTCCAGCCTGTGCGACCAGGGCGTCCGCGGGCTGGTGCCGGACCGGCCGGACACCACCGCGTTACACCGCCCCGCCGGCCGCGGCGGGCGCGCCGGGGGAGACGCCGTGGTCGCCCACCTGCTCGCGGGCGACGTAGTTCTCCAGGTCGAAGAGGTTCGAGCCGGCCCGCTCGGCCACGGTGAGCAGCGTCGTCGCCGCGGCCACCTCCTCGACCTGCTCCTGGAGGAACCAGAGCATGAACTGCTCGCCCAGGGCGTCGTTCTCGGTCCGCGCCGCCCGGAAGATCGCCTCGATCTGCGCGGTGACCTGCTTCTCCTGCCGCAGCGCCAGGCGCAGCGGCTCGGTGACGTCGTCGAAGTCGGTGACCACCGGGGAGCCGGCCGGGATCTTGACCTCCAGGCTCCGGTCGATTATGTACTGCACGATCATCATCGCGTGGTTCCGCTCCTCCAGGGACTGGCGGTAGTAGTGGCGGGCCAGCTGGGGCAGGTCGTGGCTGTCGAACCACACGGCGATGGCGATGTACTGCTGGTGGGCGTCGAACTCGTGGCCCACCTGGTCGTGGAGCAGCCGCAGGAACTCGGACGTCGTCGTCTCGGTCATGCCGGCCACGCTAGCGGCGCCGGTCGGCGCGGTCGATGCCTCCCGGGGGAGCGGGCCACCGGACAGCTTGCGGCCAGCCTTCTGTCAGCCGGAGGCTCTTTCATGGTGGCTCCGAGGGAGGCGCGCATGCGGCTGGTCGTGGACATGACGAGGTGCCAGAGCTATGCCCAGTGCTGCTTCCTCGCGCCGGGCACCTTCCGGCTGCGCGGCCGGGAGGCCCTGGTGTACGACGGCGGGCCCGCCGACGCCGAGCGCGAGAAGGTGCTGCAGGCCGCCGAGGCCTGCCCGGTGCAGGCGATCCTCGTCGAGCGCACCGACGACGCCCACTACGGCGAGGCGACGCAGGGAAAGACGGCCCCGCACACCGCCCCCACCACCGGCGGCGGCGCGCCCGGCCCGGACCGCCCCGGCGGCCGCATCGTCATCGTCGGCGCCTCCCTGGCCGGGCTGCGGGCGGCCGAGGCGGTGCGGGCGGAGGGCTTCACCGGCCGGCTCACCCTCATCGGCGACGAGGCGGCCGAGCCCTACGACCGGCCACCCCTGTCCAAGGAGGTGCTGGAGGGGATGCCGGTCGAGCACACCGCCCTGCCGCGCCTGCGCGAGCTGGACGCGGAGTGGAAGCTCGGCACGCCCGCCACCGGCCTGGACCTCGCCGGCAAGCGGGTGCGCCTGGCGGGCGGTGAGGAGGTGGGCTTCGACCGGGTGCTCATCGCCACCGGCACCCGCGCACGCCCCTGGCCGGACCCGGCGGAGGCGGCCCTGGCCGGGGTGCTCACCCTGCGCACCCGCGAGGACGCCGCACTGCTGCGCGAGCGCCTCGCCGCCCGCCCCGGGCGGGTGCTCGTCATCGGCGGTGGGTTCACCGGCTCCGAGGTCGCCTCCGCCTGCCGCGAGCTCGGCCTGCCGGTGACGCTCGTGCAGCGCGGGCCGGTGCCCCTCTACGCCGCCCTCGGCGCGGCGATCGGGGCCGTCATGGGCGAGATCCAGCGCGACCACGGCGTCGACCTGCGCACCGGCGTCACGGTGGCCGCGCTGGAGGGGGAGGACGGGTGCCTGCGCCGGGCCCGGCTCTCCGACGGCAGCGTCGTCGAGGCCGACGTCGCCGTGGTGGCGCTCGGCGCCGTCCGGAACGTGGAGTGGCTGCACGGCTCGGGGCTGGCCGCCGGCGCCTGGGGCGTGGCCTGCGACGCCGGCTGCCGGGCCTTCGACCTCAACGGGCTGGTGACCGACGACGTCTTCGTCGCCGGCGACGTCGCGCGCTTCCCCCACCCGATGTTCGGCTTCGAGTTCCTCGCGCTCGAGCACTGGGGCAACGCCGTCGCCCAGGCCCAGATCGCCGGGCACAACATGGTGGCCGGGCAGGCCCGCCGCTGGCCGCACCTGTCGGTGCCGCTGTTCTGGTCCACCCAGTTCGGCCATGCCGTCCGCTCCGCCGGGGTGGCCACCATCGCCGACGAGGTCGTCATCACCCAGGGCTCGGTGGAGGACCGGGCGTTCGTCGCGGCCTACGGCCGCCGCGGCCGCCTCGTCGCCGCGGTCACGGTGGACCAGTCGAAGTGGCTCGACCACTACCAGCGCCTCATCGCCGACGGCGCCCCCTTCCCGCCGCGCGACGCCGCCGACCAGCCCGACGGCCTGCGCCCGGTCCCGGCCCGGATGCCCCCGCCGGTCGTGCCCTGGCGGGCCACCGAGGACGCCACGCTCGCCGTGACCGGGCACGAGCCCAGCCAGTGGCAGGCGGTGTGGCGCCCGCGCACCCCGGCGACACCGCCGCCGATCGAGGCACAGGAGCCCGCGCCATGACCGACCTCATGCAGCGGATGGTCGACTACGCCAACCGTCCCAACCCGTACCCGCTCTACGAGGAGCTGCGCCGCACCCCCGTCGTCCGCCAGGAGGACGGCACCTACCTCGTGGGCACCTACCGCGAGATCGTCCAGCTGCTGCACGACCCGCGGCTGAGCTCGGACGTGCGCAACCGCGCCGACGCCCCGCCCGCCTCCGAGGAGGGCGACGGCATGCCGCTGAGCTTCATCCTGCTCGACCCGCCGGAGCACGACCTGCTCCGCCGGCTCGCGACCCGCCACTTCGGGCCGCCCCACCGGCCCGCCTTCCTCGACGGCATGCGCGCGGACATGGCGCGCATCGTCCGCGAGCGGATCGAAACCTTCGCCGGCCGGGAGGAGGTCGACGTCGTCGACGACCTTGCCTACCCGTTCCCGGTGACGGTCATCTGCGACGTGCTGGGCGTTCCGCACGAGGACGAGCCGCTCTTCCACGAGTGGGCGGAGGGCATCATCCAGCCGGGCGAGGCGACCGGCCCGGAGGACCTCGAGGCGCGGCGGGGGCGGGCCGAGCAGGCGATCGCCGACGCGCGGGAGTACTTCGCCGGGCTGGCCGAGGAGCGCGCCCGGGCGCCGCGCGACGACATGCTCTCCGGGCTGGTGACCGACGACGGCCCCGAGGGGCGGATGTCGCGCGACGAGGTGCTGAGCACCGCCGTCCTCCTGCTCGTCGCCGGGCACGAGACGACGGTCAACATGATCACCAACGGCACGCTGGCGCTGTTGCGTCACCCGGAGGTCCTCGAGCGGCTGCGCCGGGAGCCGGGGCTGATCGCCCGCGTCTTCGAGGAGCTCATCCGCTACGACACCCCGGTGCAGTTCGTGCCCTTCCGCACCACCGTCGCCGACGTCGAGGTGGCGGGCACGACCATCCCCAAGAGCGCGGCGGTCACCCTGGTGCTCGGCTCCGGCAACCGCGACCCCGCCGCCTTCCGGGAGCCCGACCGCTTCGACCCGGACCGGCCCGAGCGCGAGCACCTCGGCTTCGGCGGCGGGATCCACTACTGCTTCGGCGCCCCCCTGGCCCGCATGGAGACCCAGCTGGCGCTGGGCGAGCTGGTCCGCCGGCTCGAGAACCCCCGCCTCGTCACCGACACCCCGCCCTACCGGCGCAACGCGTTCCTGCGCGGGCCGCGGCACCTGCAGGTCGCCTTCGACGGCGTGCGGGACTGAGCGGGCGACGCCGCCGGGGCAGTCCGGACGACGCCGCCGGGGCGGTCGCGGGCCTACGCCACCTCGAGCCCGAGGCCCTCGACGACCTCCGCGCCCGGCAGCGCGGCGAGCACCTCGCCGGGCAGGAGCAGCTTGGAACCGCGGATGCCGGAGCCGACGATCGCGTACCCGTGCTCGACCCGCGGGTCGAGCAGCAGGCGCCACGCGTCCGGGACGCCGACCGGGGTGATGCCGCCGTACTCCATGCCCGAGGCGGCCACGGCCTGCTCGGTGGGCCAGAACGAGGCCTTGCGCACGTCGAGCAGCCGGCGCACGACGTTGTTGACGTCCGCCCGGGTGGTGGCCCGCACGACGCAGGCCGCCACCCGCTCCTCGCCCGCGCGCTTGCCGGCCACGAGCACGCAGTTGGCCGAGGCCTCCGGCGGCAGCCGGTAGGCCTCCGTCATGGCCGCGGTGTCGGCCAGGTCGGGGTCGATCTCGGCCACCAGCACCTGGGCGCCGAGGTCCGGGTGCCGGTCGGCGAGCGTGGCCAGCGCCAGGCGCACGGGCTCGGCCAGCAGCTCGGGACGGGAGAGGGCCGGCACCCACACCAGCGTCCCGAAGGCGACGGCGCCGGGCTCGCCGAGCACCGCCGTCGGCTCGGCGGGGACCTCCTGCTCGGCCGGGGCGTCCTGCGGTGCCGCGGTGCCCTGCGGCGCAGGCGCGCCGGAGGGGGCCGCTCCCGGCGTGGTCGGCGTCTCCGCCGTCATGCGTGCTCCTCCGAGGGGTCAGTTCTTGAACGTCGCCACGAGCACGGCCCGCGCGATCGTGTGCTGCAGCAGGTACATCGAGGCCTTGGCCAGCGATGCGTCCTCGTCCAGCTCGAGCGTCTCGGTGTCGAGCGCGTGCACGGCGAAGTAGTAGCGGTGCTCGCGGTCCCCGGGCGGCGGGGCGGCGCCGGTGTAGGAGTGCTCGCCGTCGTCGTTGCGCAGGTGCATGCCCGCACCGGGAAGCATGAGGTCCGACTGGCCCGCGCCCTGCTCCAGCTCGGTGATGTCCGTGCCGAGGTCGAGCACCGCCCAGTGCCACCAGCCCGACGGCGTGGGGGCGTCCGGGTCGAAGCAGGTCACCGCGAACCCGCGCGTCTCCTCCGGGAAGCCCGACCAGGCCAGCTGCGGGGAGACGTTGCCGCCGGCGGCGCTGTGCGTCGCGGCCATCGGCCGGCCGTCGGTGACGTCGGCGGACGTCACCGTGAAGGACGGGACGGCGGGAAGCTTCTCGTAAGGGTCCTGCGCCAGCGGTCGGTCAAGCCTCATGGAGTCCTCCGTGCTCGTTGGGTCGAGGCGCCGCCCGCGGCGCCCCTCGGGCCCCAACTTAGGACATCCTTGCTGACGGCGCGGGGCGGGCGGCGCGGTGTGGCGGCGAGATGCCGGACGGCGGCCGCACCCCTGAGGCACCCGCATCCCGATGCGGCCCTCACCCCTGCGGAGGGAGCCGCACGGCCCCGCGCCCTGCCAGCATCGAGACCGTCACCGACGACGGGAGCGGGGCGTGAGCGACGACGGGAGCCGCTGGACCACCGGGACGGTGACGGTGGACCGCCGCACTGTCTTCTACCGGCGCAGCGTCGGCGGCGAGGACGGCGTGCCCATCGTCCACCTGCACGGGTTCGCCATCTCCGGGGCCTACCTCATGCCGACGGCGCGCCGTCTCGCCGCCCACCGGACCAACGTGGTGCCGGACCTTCCCGGCTACGGCCGCAGCGAGCACCCCGGGCGCGCGCTGGGGATCCCGGCCCTGGCCGACGCCCTGCTGGTGATCCTCGACGCCCTGGGGCTCGGCGAGGTGGTCCTCGTGGGCAACTCCATGGGCTGCCCGGTCGGCCTCGAGGTCGCGCACATGGCCCCCGAGCGGGTGCAGCGCCTCGTCCTGGTCTCGCCCGCGGGCGGCGTGCAGAACCAGCCGATGGCGAGAGCGCTGGCGCAGCTCGCCCGGGACATCGCCCGGGAGAGCCCGCGGATGGCCCCCGTGGCGCTCCCGGACTACGTGCGCTTCGGCCCGCTGAACGCCCTGCACCTGTTCAGCGAGCTCACGCGGTTCCCCTCGCTCGAGCGGCTGCTGCGCGCGCCCGTGCCCGCGCTGGCCGTGCTCGGCACCCGGGACCCGCTCATGCCGCCGCCGCACCGGGTGCGGGAGGTGGGACGGCTGGCGCCGGAGCACGTGACGGTCGTGGTGATCGAGGGCGCCGCCCACGCCATGAACTTCAGCCACCCCGGCGAGCTGGCGCACGTCATCTCCTCCTGGCTCGAGGGCCGGGAGATCACCGACGACCCGGACGAGCCGGGGCACGCCCGCGTGCTGGAGATCGACCGAGGCTGACGCCGGAGCGCGGGCGTGCCGGCCCGCGACGGCGCCAGAGTTGACGCCTCGCGACCAACTTGACGTCTCGCGACCAAGTTGACGTCTCGCGACGGGGAGGGGCTCGCGGGCCGCGGGGACCTACGTCCCCGGAATCGCCCGGCCGCCGGGCTTACAAAGGAACGAAGTACCTCGTCGAGGAGGTCCCGTGTTCCAGGTCCGCATCCACGGGCGCGGCGGGCAAGGTGTGGTGACGGCCGCCGAGCTGCTGGCCGACGCCGCGTTCCGCCAGGGCCGCCACGCCCAGGCCTTCCCGAGCTTCGGCTCCGAGCGCACGGGCGCGCCGGTGGTGTCCTACTGCCGCATCGCCGACGGGCCCATCCGGGTGCGTGAGCCAGTGCTCGCCCCCGACGCCCTCATCGTCCAGGACGCCACCCTGCTGCGCGGCATCGACGTCTTCGACGGCCTCGCCCCGGACGGCTACGTGCTGCTCAACACCCGCCGCACCTTCGCCGACATGGGCGTCGCCGACAGGGTCGCCGCCCTGCCCGCCGGGCACGCCGTCACCGTGGCGGCCACCGACCTCGCGCTCGAGCACCTCGGCCGGCCGCTGCCCAACGCCGTCCTGCTCGGCGCCTTCGCCGCGCTGTACCCCGGGCTCGACCTCGACGCCGTGCTCGCGGCGCTGCGGACCCGGTTCCCCGGCGCCGTGGGGGAGCGCAACGTCACCGCCGCCCGCGCCGCCCACGACGCCGTCGCGGCGCAGGCGGAGACGCCCGCGCCCGACGCCGCGGCCCCGAAGGAGGCCACCCGTGCGTAAGCAGATCGAGGGCTCGAAGGCCGTGGCCCGCGCCGTCGCGGCGTGCCGCCCCCACGTCATCTGCGCCTACCCCATCTCCCCGCAGACGCACATCGTCGAGGAGCTCTCCCGCCTGGTGAAGGCCGAGGAGCTCGCCGCGGAGTACATCAACGTCGAGTCCGAGTTCGCCGCCATGTCCGTGGCGATCGGCGCCTCGGCCACCGGGGCCCGCACCTACACCGCCACCGCCAGCCAGGGCCTGCTGTACATGGTCGAGCCCCTGTACAACGCCGCCGGGATGCGCCTGCCCATCGTCATGACCGTGGCCAACCGCGCCATCGGCGCCCCCATCAACATCTGGAACGACCACTCCGACGCGATGAGCCAGCGCGACTCGGGCTGGCTCCAGCTCTACGCCGAGGACAACCAGGAGGCGGCGGACCTGCACGTGCAGGCCTTCCGCATCGCCGAGGAGCTCTCCGTCCCGGTCATGGTCTGCATGGACGGCTTCGTCCTCACCCACGCCGTCGAGGAGGTCGACGTCCCTGACCCCGCCGCGGTCGAGGCCTTCCTCCCGCCCTTCGTCCCGGCCCAGCGCCTGGACCCGCAGGACCCGGTGACCATCGGCGCGATGGTCGGCCCCGAGGCCTTCACCGAGGTGCGCTACCTCGCCCACCAGGTCCAGTTCGACGCCGTCGAGGTCGTCGACCGCGTCGCCGCCGAGTTCCGCGCCGCCTTCGGCCGGGACACCGGCGGCCTGGTGCGCCCCTACCGCACCGAGGACGCCGAGACCGTGGTCGTCGCCCTGGGCTCGGTGCTCGGCACGCTCAAGGACGTCGTCGACGCCCGCCGCGCGGCCGGCGAGCCCGTCGGCGTCCTGGGGATCACCTCCTTCCGGCCCTTCCCCTACGCCGCGGTCCGCGCGGCCCTCGCCGGCGCCCGCCGGGTCGTCGTCGTCGAGCGGGCCTTCGCCGTCGGGGTCGGCGGCATCGTGACCCAGGACGTGCGCACCGCCGTCGGCGCCGCCCTGCCGGTGGGCACCGTCGTCGCCGGCCTGGGCGGGCGCCCGATCACCCAGGCCGCCCTGGCCGGGATGCTCGACGACGTCGCCGCGGGCCGGCTCGCCCCGCTGACCTTCCTCGACCTCCAGAGGCCCGTCGTGGACCGGGAGATCGCCCGCGACCGCGAGCAGCGCGCCGCCCGCCGCGGCGCCCACCTCCAGGAGGCATGATGACCACCACGCCGGTGCGCTTCTACCAGGTGGGCAGCTTCGCCGTCGGCAACCGGCTGCTCGGGCCGGACCAGGCCAGCGTCCAGTCCCGGCCGGACCGCACCAACGCCCTGACCTCCGGCCACCGCGCCTGCCAGGGCTGCGGGGAGGCCCTCGGCGCCCGCTACGTCCTCGACGCCGCCATGGCCGCCACCGCCGGGGACATGGTGACCGTCAACGCCACCGGCTGCCTGGAGGTCTTCTCCACCCCCTACCCGGAGAGCTCCTGGCGGGTGGCCTGGCTGCACTCCCTGTTCGGCAACGCCCCCGCGGTGGCCACCGGCGTCGCCGCGGCCCTGCGGGCCACCGGCCGGGAGCAGACCCGCGTCGTCGCCCAGGGCGGCGACGGCGGCACCGTGGACATCGGGTTCGCCTGCCTGTCGGGGATGTTCGAGCGCAACGACGACGTCCTGTACGTCTGCTACGACAACGAGGCCTACATGAACACCGGCGTGCAGCGCTCCGGCGCCACCCCGCCGGCCGCGCGCACCGCCACCACCCAGGCCGTCGGCCCCCACCCGGGCAACGTCTTCGGGCAGGGCAAGGATGTCCCGCGCATCGCGATGGCCCACGAGATCCCCTACGTGGCCACCGCCACCGTGGCGGACCTGCGCGACCTGGAGGCCAAGATCGCCAAGGCCATGACCTTCCACGGCGCCCGGTACATCCACGTGTTCGTCCCCTGCCCGCTCGGGTGGGGCGCGGCCTCGAGCCACACCGTGCGCCTGGCCCGGCTCGTCATCGAGTCCGGCCTCTTCCCCGTCTTCGAGGCCGAGCACGGCGAGGTCACCGCGGTGCGGCGGATCCGGCGCCAGGTGCCGGTGGAGGAGTACCTGCGCCTGCAGGGCCGCTACGCCCACCTCTTCCGGCCCACCCGCGACGAGGAGACCCTCGCCCGGCTCCAGGCGCTCGCGGACCGCAACATCCGCCGCTACGGGCTGCTCGGCGCGGCCGCCGTGCCCGAGCCCGCCCGCGGCGAGCCGGTGCTCACCGGCCCCGCCCCGCACCTGGAGTACCCCGCCGCCCCGAGCGACGACCACGCGCCGTCGACCTCCGCCGGGCCCGGGCTGGACGTGCACGAGCGCCCGGCCCCGACGCCCCGCGCGTCGCTGAGTCAGGAGACCTGAGATGGACAAGCCGTTCGCGATCAGCCTGGACGTCGGCTCCTCGCTGGCCAACCGCACCGGCGCCTGGCGGGTGGAGCGGCCCGTGTACCGGGACTTCCTGCCGCCGTGCAACAAGGCCTGCCCGGCCGGGGAGAACGTCCAGCGGTGGCTCTACGACGCCGAGGACGGCCACTACGAGCGGGCCTGGCGCACCCTGGTGGCCGACAACCCCTTCCCGGCCGTCATGGGCCGGGTGTGCTACCACCCGTGCCAGACCGCCTGCAACCGCGGCCAGCTCGACGAGGCGGTGGGCATCAACGCCGTCGAGCGCTTCCTCGGGGACGAGGCGCTGCGCCAGGGCTGGACCGTGCCGGTCACCGCCGCGCCCACCGGCCGGCGGGTGCTGGTCGTCGGTGCCGGGCCCACCGGCCTGTCCGCCGCCTACCACCTGCGCCTGCTCGGCCACGACGTCACCGTCCGCGACGCCGCGGACAGGCCCGGCGGGATGATGCGCTACGGCATCCCCGCCTACCGCCTGCCCCGGGAGGTCCTCGACGGCGAGATCGCCCGCATCGTCGCGATGGGGGTGCGCCTCGAGCTCGGCACCCGGGTGGGCAGCGTGGAGCCCGAGCTCGCCGAGGGCCGCTTCGACGCCGTCCTCGTGGCCGTCGGCGCCCAGCTCGGCAAGCGCGCCTACGTGCCCGCGGGGGAGGCCGCCCGCATCCTCGACGCCGTCCAGGTGCTCCACGACGTCGCGGACGCCGACGCCCCGCGGCTGGGCCGCCGCGTCGTCGTCTACGGCGGCGGCAACACCGCCCTGGACGCCGCCCGCACCGCCCGGCGGCTGGGGGCGGAGGAGGCCATCGTCGTCTACCGGCGCACCCGCGACCGCATGCCCGCCCACGACTCCGAGGTCACCGAGGCGCTCGAGGAGGGCGTGCAGATGCGGTGGCTGTCGACCATCAGCCACGCCGACGCCGGCCGGATCACCATCGAGAAGATGGAGCTCGACGAGACCGGCTTCCCGCGCGGCACCGGCGAGCTCGAGGACCTCGACGCCGACAGCGTGGTCCTCGCGCTGGGGCAGGAGTCCGACCTCTCCCTCGTCGAGGGGGTGCCCGGCCTCGTCGTCGCCGACGGCGTGGTGCAGGTCGACGAGCACCTCATGACCGGCCGCCCGGGCCTGTTCGCCGGCGGGGACGCGGTGCCCTCCGAGCGCACCGTCACCGTCGGCGTGGGCCACGGCAAGCGGGCCGCCCGGCACATCGACGCCTACCTGCGCGGGATCGCCGCACCGGACGCGCCCCCGGCGCCCGACGCCGAGTTCGGCGCCCTCAACACCTGGTACTACGCCGACGCCCCGCACCAGGTGCGCCCGCGCCTGGAGGGCCCGCGCCGCGCCGGCACCTTCGACGAGGTGGTCCAGGGGCTGACCGCCGAGACCGCGCTGTTCGAGGCGCGCCGGTGCATGTCCTGCGGCAACTGCTTCGGCTGCGACAACTGCTTCGGGGTCTGCCCGGACAACGCGATCAAGAAGCTGCCCGACGGCACCTACGCCGTCGACTACGACTACTGCAAGGGCTGCGGCCTCTGCGTGGAGGAGTGCCCCTGCGGGGCGATCGAGATGGTGCCCGAGGAGGGCTGAGACTGCTGGTGACCCCGCTCCGCCGGACGTACCGTTTCCGTAGCGACGCGTCCCGGTGAGGTGAGGCAGATGGCTCGGTGGACCAGGTGGCTGCCGGTCGCGGTGGTGCCCGCCGCCGTGGCCGCGGTGGTGGCCGGCTCCCAGGCCGGCGCCGCCGCCGACCTGCCCGACAGGTCCCCGCAGCAGGTCCTCGCCCTGATGGCCCAGCGCGACGACCAGCCGTTCTCCGGGACCTTCCGCCAGACCTCCGACCTCGGCCTGCCCGCCCTGCCGCAGGGCGCCGGCACCGGCACCGGCACCGGGACCGGGGCCGGGGCCGGCGGGCTGACGCCGGCCGAGCTGCTCGACGTGCTCACCGGCTCCCACACCGGACGGGTGTACGTCGGCGGCCCCGACACCGCCCGCCTGCAGGTCATGGACGCCCTCGCCGAGCGCGACGCGGTGCGCAACGGCCGCGACGTCTGGCTCTACGACTCCCGGGAGAACGCGGCCACCCACCTCACCCTGCCTGCCGAGCACGGGACGGGCGGGGGCCACGACGGCGGGGCCGGGGCGACCGGGACCGGCAGCCCGGACCAGCTCGCCGACCGGATGGTCGCCGAGCTCCAGCCCACCACCGCCCTCGCGGTGGGCCAGGACGTGGAGGTCGCCGGGCGCCCGGCCTACCAGCTGGTCCTCACCCCCAAGCCCGCGGACACCCTGGTGGGGTCGGTGGAGATCGCCGTCGACGGCGCCACCGGCCTGCCGCTGCGCGTCGCCGTGCTCGCCCGCGACCACAAGCCCGCGTTCGAGGCCGCCTTCACCGCCCTCGACCTCGGCGCCCCGGACGCCGCCCGGTTCGCCTTCACCCCGCCGCCGGGGGCGAAGGTGACGCAGAAGGCCGTCCCCGAGCACGACGGCGCCGCCGGCCCTCAGGGAACCGGCCCCGAGCCGACGGTCGTGGGCTCGGGGTGGGACGCCGTCGCCGTCCTGCCGGCCGGCACCGTCGACCCCGCCGCCGTGCCGATGCTCCAGCAGGCCGGCCAGCCCGTTGCCGGCGGGCGGCTGGTCTCCTCCCGCCTGGTCAACGCCCTGCTCGCCGACGACGGCCGCGTGCTCGTCGGTGCGGTCCCGCTCGAGCGGCTCCAGGCCGCCGCCGGGAAGTGAGCGGCGGGCCCGCGGGCGCTGCGGACCGGACCGAGCTCGCCGTCGAGACCCACGACCTCACCAAGCGGTTCGGCCACCAGCTCGCCGTCGCCGGCGTCGACCTGGCGGTCCCGCGCGGCAGCGTCTTCGGGTTCCTCGGCCCCAACGGCTCGGGCAAGACCACCACGATCCGGATGATGCTCGGCCTGGCCGGCGCCACCGGCGGGCAGGTGCGGGTCCTCGGCCGGGACATGCCCCGGGACCTGCGCCACGTGCTGCCCCGGGTGGGCGCCCTGGTCGAGGGGCCGGCGTTCTACCCCTTCCTCTCCGGGGCCGCCAACCTCCATCGGCTCGACAGCGCCAACCGCCACGCGCCAGCGGCCACCCGGGCCGCCCGGGTGCACGCCGCGCTCGAGCGGGTCGGGCTCAGCCACGCCGCGGCGAAGAAGGTGCGGGCCTACTCGCTGGGGATGAAGCAGCGGCTGGGCCTCGCCGTCGCCCTGCTGTGCCCGCGCGAGCTGCTCGTCCTGGACGAGCCCACCAACGGGCTGGACCCGCAGGGCACCCGCGAGGTGCGGGCGCTGGTGAGCTCGCTGGCGGCCGGGGGCACCACGGTGTTCGTCTCCAGCCACCTGCTCGCCGAGGTCGAGCAGATGTGCACCCACGTCGGCGTGATGAGCGTCGGCGCCCTGGTGGCCCAGGGCAGCCTCGAGGACCTCCGCCGCGCCGGCCAGGCCCGGCTGCGGCTCCTCACCCCCGACGTCGCGGACGCCCGGCGCGAGCTCGCCCGGCTCGGCGTGCCGGCCGACGACGTGCTCGGCCCCGCGCCCGGGGCCGACGGCGCCGCGATGCTCACCGCGCCGCTGCCCGCGCACGCCCCGGCCCCCGAGACGATCGTGGCGGGCCTGGTCGGTGCCGGGGTGCGCGTGCGCGGCTTCACCGTCGCGGCGGCCAGCCTGGAGGAACGCTTCGTGGCCCTGACCGGGGAGGGGTTCGACGTTGCCCAGTGACGTGCCGCTCACGGTGCCCCAGCGCCGCCCGGCCGCGCCCCCGGCCGCCGGGTGGGCGCTGCTGGGCTCCGAGCTCGCGGTCCTCTTCCGGCGCCGGCGCACCTGGGCGATGCTCCTGGCGCTCGCGGCCATCCCGGTGCTCATCGCCGTCGCGGTGAGGCTGTCCTCCACGCCCCCGGGCCCGGGGGAGGGCCCGCCCTTCCTGGACCGGGTCACCCAGAACGGCCTGTTCGTCGCCATGACGGCGCTGGTGGTCACCATCCCGCTCTTCCTGCCGCTGACCGTCGGGGTGGTCGCGGGCGACACCGTCGCGGGGGAGGCCGGCCTGGGCACGCTGCGCTACCTGCTCGTCGCGCCGGCCGGCCGGGCCCGCCTGCTGGCGGTGAAGTACGCGGGCGCGGCGGCCTTCTGCCTGGCGGCCACGCTCACGGTGGTGCTCACCGGCGCGGCCGTCGGGGCGGCGCTGTTCCCGGTGGGGCCGGTGACGCTGCTGTCCGGCGACACCATCGGGGTGGGGGAGTCCCTGGTCCGCTCCCTGCTCGTGGCCGGGTACGTGACGGTCTCCCTGCTCGGGCTCTCCGCCGTCGGCCTGTTCGTCTCCACCCTCACCGACGTGCCCGTCGGGGCGATGGCCACGACGGTCGTGCTCGCCGTCGTCGCCCAGGTGCTCGACTCCCTCAGCCAGGTCGCCTGGCTGCACCCCTGGCTGTTCAGCCACTACTGGCTCGGCTTCGCCGACCTGCTGCGCGAGCCGGTCCTGTGGGCCTCCTTCGGCGACAACCTCCGGCTCCAGGCCGGGTACGTGGTCGTGTGCGGCGCGCTGGCCGCCTGGCGGTTCCTCACCAAGGACGTGCTGTCCTGACGGCGGCCGCCGCGAGGAGCGCGGTCAGGGACGCCGCAGCAGGTGCTCCACCCACGGCAGGGCGTCGAGCGTGCGGTCGCTGACCCACCACAGGTGCCCGCCGCGGGAGCGCCGGAGGATCGCGGCGGCGTGGTGGCCGGCGGTGGTGCAGGCGAGGGAGACGGCGTCGGCCGCGGGCGGCGGCACGGGCCAGCGCAGGGCCACCGTCGGCGGGTCGGTGAGGACGTTGGCCACGAGCAGGGCGTCGAGGCGGAGGAGCTGGGCGGCCAGGGTCGGGCGCCAGCGCTGCCGGGGCGGGACCGGCTCGAGGGCGGGGCGGGCGGCCGCGCCGGAGACCGGGCCGCCGATCTGCAGGATGTCGATGCCCGGCGGGGCGACTACGGGGCCGGCGGTGACGACGAGGTCGATGCCGGTGGCCGTGTCGCGGGTCGTCAGGTGGGCGCCGTGGGCCGTGATGGTCTCGGCGACGTCGTCCGGCAGGTCGTGAACGAGGACGGACCTCGGCATGCAGCCCCCTTCCTGACGCCCCCGGCAATGCCGTCATCCAGTCTGCGGGGTGCGGGCAGGGACTGCCCTCGGAACCGGTCGCACACTTTGCCCCGGCGGCGGTGCCCGCCGTGCGGGGCGCCGGATGTCGGTGGTCGACGAGATGCGCCGGACGCGGGACGGCCCACCGTCCCCAGGGAGCACGGGCCGCGGTTGACAAGCCCGGGCCGGGGTCGAAAACTAAGAGTGTTCGAACCCCTGTTCGAACAGTTGCGATGACGAGGGACGAGGAGGAGCCATGGGACCCGTGCTCACGGCCGTGCGCGCCGAGCCGCGTCCCACCGACCAGGCCCGCCTAGCCGCGGCCCGGGCCGCGCTCAGCCGCGCCGAGCTGGCCGCCGGCCTGCGGACCCGGCTGGCCGGGCCGACGGCGGAGGCGGCCCCGGCACCGGGGCCGCGCCTGGCCACCAGCCCCGCGCTGGTCGCCCTCCCCGGTGACACACCGCCGGTGCCGTCCTCGCCCGACCTCGCCGGTGCCCCGGCCGCCCCCGCCGTGGAGCCGGACGCCCGTCCCGCCCCCGGCGACGACCGCTACCTCCCCGTCCCCGACGCGCTCGCCCCGCTCTTCCCCGGCGGGGCGCTGGCCCGCGGCGGCGTCGTCCAGGTGACGGGCTCCACCTCGGTGCTGCTCGCCCTGGCCGGTGCCGCCAGCGCCGACGGGGCCTGGTGCGCGCTCGCGGCCCTGCCCGACGTCGGCTGGCGGGCGGCCGCGGCGGCCGGGCTGGCCCTGGACCGGGTGGCGGTGGTGCCGCGCCCGGGCCCGGACGCCGCGGCGGTGGTCGGGGCGCTGGTGGACGGCTTCGACGTGCTCGTCGTCGGCCCGTGCCCGGCGCTGGGGGAGCGGGACCGCCGCCTCCTCGGCTCCCGGCTGCGCACCCGCGGGGCCGTGCTGCTGAGCACCCACCCCTGGCCCGGCGCCCACCTCGTGCTGCGCGCGGCGGCGCGGAGCTGGGACGGTCTCGGTCAGGGCTGGGGGCACCTGGCGGACCAGGAGCTGACGGTGCGCGCCACCGGGCGCGGCGGCGCCGTCCGGGCCCGCGAGGTCCGGGTCCAGGTGGGTGCGGAGGGGATGCGCGCGCCCGCGCGCCCCGCCGTGCCCGCCGCGGGGCCGGCCGGGGTCCCGGCCGCGTCCGACCTCGCCCTGACCGCGGGCGACCTCGCCGTCTCCGCGGGCGACCTCGCCCTGGCCGCGGCGCGCCCGGACGCCGCCCTGCTGCGGGCGGTGTGACGTGCCCCCCGGGCGGGCGGCGCGCCGGGGCGTGCTGTGGGTGCCGGACTGGCCCGTGGCCGCCGCCGTCGCCGAGGGGGTGGCCGACCCCCAGGTGCCGGTCGCGGTGCACGACAACCGCGGCGTCCTCGTCGCCTCCGCCCCCGCCCGCGCGGCCGGGGTGCGGCGCGGCATGCGCCGGCGCAGCGCCCAGCAGCTGTGCCCCGAGCTCGTGCTGCTGCCCACCGACCCGGTGCGCGACGCGCGCGCGTTCGAGCCGCTGGTCCAGGCCGTGGAGACGGTCGTGGCCGAGGTCGAGGTGGTGCGCCCGGGCATGGTGGTCTTCCTCGCCCGCGGGCCGGTGCGGCACGTGGGCTCCGAGGAGGGCCTCGCCGAGCTGCTCGTGGGCACCGTCGCCACGGAGACCGGCGCCGAGTGCCAGGTGGGCCTGGGCGACGGGCTGCTCACCGCCATGCTCGCCGCGCGCGCCGGGGTCCTCGTGCCCGCCGGCCCGGAGACCACCGCGGCCTTCCTCGGCGGGCAGGACGTCGGCGCCTTGGCCCTGGCCGCCAGCACCCGGCAGGCGGACGCCGAGACGGCCGAGCTCGTCGACCTGCTGCGCCGCCTGGGGCTGCGCACCCTGGGCGCCTTCGCCCGGCTGGAGACCGGCGACGTCGCCGCCCGCTTCGGCACCCGCGGCCTGCTCGCCCACCGCCTGGCCCGGGGCCTGGACGCCCGCCCGTCCGCCGCGCGCCGCCCCGAGGACGACGTCCTGGCCGCCACCGAGCTCGACCCGCCCGCCGCGCGCGCCGACGTGGCGGCCTTCGCCGCCCGCGCCCTGGCCGAGCAGCTCACCGAGCGCATGCTGCGCCGCGGGGTGCTGTGCGCGCGGCTGCAGGTCACCGCCCGCACCGAGGACGGCAACGAGCTGGTGCGCACGTGGAGCCTGGACGGTGCGCCCACCGCCGCCGAGCTGACCGACCGGGTGCGCTGGCAGCTCGAGGGGTGGCTCGCCGGGCGCAGCGGGCGGGCGCCGTCGGCCCCGCTGACCCACCTGGAGCTGGCGGCCCAGGAGGTCAGCCCGGCCGGGGCGGTGCAGGACGGGCTGTGGGGCCGCTCACTGCGCGGGCAGGTCCAGGCCGGGCGGGCCGCGCTGCGCGTGCAGGGCCTGCTCGGCGCGGAGGGCGTGCTCGTTCCCGTGCTCCAGGGCGGGCGGGACCCCCGGTCCGCGGCCCGGCTCGTGGCCTGGGGTGACGACCCGGCGCCGCTGCGCCGCCCGGACGCGCCGTGGCCGGGGCAGGTGCCCGCGCCCTGGCCGGCCACCGTGCCCAGCGACCCGGTGCCGGTCGGGCTGGTCGACGCCGCGGGGGCCACCGTGCGGGTGGACGCCCGGGGGCGGACGAGCGCCGTCCCGGCCCG
Organism: Georgenia thermotolerans; assembly: GCF_009193185.1. Lineage (GTDB taxonomy): Bacteria > Actinomycetota > Actinomycetes > Actinomycetales > Actinomycetaceae > Georgenia > Georgenia thermotolerans. The sequence continues at coordinate 69,340 of NZ_VUKF01000023.1, forward strand.
CGTCGTCGTGCCCGCGCCCGAGCGGCCCGAGGGGCCGGCACCGGTGGCGGCGGGGGAGTATCCGCTGCTGGCCTGGGCCGGGCCGTGGCCGGTGACCGAGCGGTGGTGGAGCGCCGAGGGGCGGCGCCGGGCCTATCTCCAGGTGGTCCCGGACGGCGCCCCCGCCCTGCTGCTCGCCGTCGAGCGCGGCGCCTGGCAGGTCGAGGGCGTGTACGACTGACGGCCCGCCCGGGGTGTGCCGCCGCGCCGCGGCCTCCCGGCAGCCGTCACGGCCCGCCGGGCGCCGTCACGGCTCCGGGGCGCCCAGCGTGACCACCCCGGCGGACCCGTCGACCGTGACGGTGTCCCCGGTGCGGATGCGCGCCGTCGCCTCCGGCACGCTGACGACCGCCGGGATGCCGTACTCGCGGGCGACGACGGCGCCGTGCGACATCGCCCCGCCCATCTCCATCACCAGCGCGCCGGCGGTGAGGAACAACGGGGTCCAGCCCGGGTCGGTGGACGGGGCGACGAGGATCTCCCCGGGCTCCAGGCGCGCACCGGCGGGCTCGAGGACCACCCGGGCCGGCCCCGTGACGGTGCCGGGCGAGGCCGGCGCCCCGGTCAGCGTGCCCGGGGCGGCGCCGCCGGCGGCCGCCACCTCGGCGGCCAGGGCGGCCTCGACGTCGGTGCCGTCCGAGAGCAGCACGCGCGGGACGTGGCGGCGGCGCGTCTCGCGCTCGTAGGTGCGCCGCCGCTCGGCCACGACCTCGTGCAGGTCCGCGCCGCGCAGGCCCACCCGCGCCTCGGCGAGGTCGAGGAAGAACACGTCCTCCGCCGTCGCGATCCGCCCGGCGGCCGCGAGGGCCGCGCCGACCTGGGCGACCTGGCGGCGCAGCGCGGCGAGCACGAGCACCAGGGCGAACTTGGGCTGCTCGCGCAGGCCCGCGGCCGCCCGGGCCCGGCGCAGCCCGTAGCGCACCACCCGCCCGCGGAGCCGGCCGCGCCGCCCCGCCCGGCGGGTGAGCTCGGCCACCATCGCCTCTGCCTCCCGGGCGGCCCGGGCGAACTGGCGGTCGGGAGCCTGCGCGGGGTCGGCGAGGCGGAGGTAGTTGGCCAGGACGTTGACGATGTGGGTGGGGTCGTCGGCCCAGCGCGGCACCCCCAGGTCGATCTCGGCCACCGCCCGGTGCCCGTAGCGGGATAGGAAGTCGGCCAGGGCGTGCTGGGCGACCGCGGGGAGGGACCCCTCGGCGTAGCGGCGCGCGACGACCCCGGGGTCGGTGTCCCGCAGCACGGCGACCGAGGCGGGGTCGGCGCCGATCCGCGTGGCGGTGCGCCACAGCTCGAGGTCCATCTGCGTGGTGACGTTGTTGGGCAGCCCCTGGAGCACCGTCGGCAGCTCGCCGGGCCGCGCGAGCGGGCCGAGCAGCCACCGGGCGATGCCGAACCAGATGTAGCCGGCCACGGCCGGGGCGAGCTGGTCGATCACGACCATCATGAGGTCGGGGCCCAGCTGCTGCTCGACCAGGTCGAGCCGCTGCTCCGGGCGGGCGCGGTCGGGCAGCCTGGCCGCCTCGCGGGCGGCCTGCGCGGCCCGCCGGGCGCGGTCCATCGCGGCCGCCGGGCGCACGAGGGCGACGGCGACCTGCGGCAGGGCCTTGAGCTGGGGCAGCGAGCGGTACAGGGCGAGCAGGGCGCGCGGGGTCCACCCCTCGGTCATGGTGAAGCGCGGGTCCGCCATGAGCCGGTCGAGCACCGCGACCGAGCGGGCGTCCGCGACCCGCATCGCCCAGGCGAACATCGCCCGCCCGCCCCTCGTGCGCAGCGAGCCGGTCATGTCCAGGTAGAGGCGCAGCCCCGGGTGGGCGTAGCGGAAGGTCTCGGACGAGCCCGGCGCCGTGGGGCGGTAGCGCACCAGCATGGTGTCGAACACCGACAGGCCCATCGGCGTCAGCGGCCCGGTGATGCCCTGCAGCAGGCTCGCGCACAGGTAGACCCGCGCGCCGTCGTCGGCGTCCGGCTCGGGCAGCGGGTAGAGCGTGGTGATCGGCCGGGACTGGACCACCCAGGTTCGCCCGTCCGCCCCGACCGCCCACTCCACGTCCTGCGGCAGCCCCGCGCCGTCTTCGGCGCGCGCCCCCAGCCGGGCGAGCTCGCGCACCTGGGTGTCGGTCAGGCACAGGCCCGCCCCGAAGCCGTCGGTGCGTCGCCCGGGCGTGCGGCGCAGCACCTGGCCCGTCGCGGTGTCCACCACCCACTGGTCGGGGTTGACCGCCCCGCTGACCAGCGCCTCGCCCAGCCCCGGGGCGGCGTCGACGACCGTCTCCCCGCGCCGGCCGGTGAGCGGGTTGGCGGTGAAGAGCACCCCGGAGACCGCCGCGTCGACCATCACCTGGACGACGACGGCGATGCTCACCGCCCGGTGGTCGATGCCGTTGGCCTGCCGGTAGGCCACCGCCCGGTCGGTCCACAGCGAGGCCCAGCACCGGCGCACCGCGTCGAGCACCGCCTCGGCGCCGACGACGCCGAGGAAGGTGTCCTGCTGGCCGGCGAAGCTCACGTCGGGCAGGTCCTCGGCGGTGGCCGAGGACCGCACCGCGACCGGGACGTCCTCCCCGAGCGCGGCGTAGGCGGCGCGGACGGCGGCGGCCGCCTCGGCCGGGACCGGGGTGGCGCGCAGCCGGGACCGGGCCTGGGCGGCGGGCACCGCGAACGCCGTGCGCACCGCGGTCGCGGCCCGCCCCTCGGCCGGCGGGACGGTGCCCGGCGCCG
>NZ_VUKF01000024.1 GCF_009193185.1 Georgenia thermotolerans
ATCGTTCGACTTGCATGTGTTAAGCACGCCGCCAGCGTTCGTCCTGAGCCAGGATCAAACTCTCCGTAAAAAAATGCTGCCAAACCGGCCCCGAAGAACCGGCGACAAACCATACGAAGACAAACCCCACGAGAACGCGGGGCCAATCCATGGCATCACACCCCCCACCCGACGAGGCAGGCAAGGGAGCGTGTAACCAAAACAAAACAAAACCCGCGAACACCACCACACCAAACCAAACCGGCCGGCACGACGACGCCCACGAATCCATATGGCATCAAAAACTTGGCACACTGTTGAGTTCTCAAAGAACAGACACACACCATCAGCAGCCAGGAACCCAGTTCCCAACCCCTCCGGGGCAACCTCTCAATCTTAACCAACCCGGCCCGGCCTGTCAACCCGCCACTCTGAGTGGCGAACCATCACGCACTGGTTCCGAACTGGCCACCCCACCAGCAGGCACGGCAACGCCATGACCACTGAATCCGGGGGCTTCCCGCGGGACCGGCCACCATCTCGGTGTCCGTGCCTCCCTGGCGGGACTCCGAAATATTAGGCAGACCCCGAACCGACGGTCAAACCACCGACGCATGGCCTGCGTCACAGCACATCTGGCCCCGGCCTGGGGCTGCCAGGGGGGGGCACCGCCAGAGGGCTGCCGGGGTCGGCCGCACGCCCCGGCAGCCTCGGCGTCTACTCGATGCGGGCGATGGGCGACCCCTGCCGGATCTCGTCTCCCTCGCCGACGAGGAGGTGGATGGTGCCCCCGCCGGGCGCCGTCACCTCGGCATCCACCTTGTCCACCTGGACGTCGGCGAGGAGCTGGCCGGCCGCGACGGTCTCGCCGTCGGCGACGTACCAGGTGGCCAAGAGGCCCTCGACGTCGGGCCGGGTCTCGTCGAGCGCCGGGAAGGGCACCTCCGTCATTCTAGGACCTTCCTGATGGCGGCCTCGATGCGGTCGTGGCGGGGCAGGACGGCGTACTCGAGGTTGTGCGCGTACGGGATGGGGACGTCGGGCATCGTGACGCGCTGGACGGGCGCCCGCAGGAGCGTCGGGTCCTCGTCCACGACGGTGGCCGCGACCTCCCCGGAGAGCCCGAAGGAGTGGTAGTCCTCGTCCACGACGACCAGCCGGCCGGTCTTGCCGACCGACTCCAGGATCGCCGCCCGGTCCAGTGGCACGAGCGAGCGCAGGTCGATGACCTCGGCGTCGATCCCTTCGCCCGCCAGCTTGTCGGCGACGTCGAGCGCGTGGTGGACCGAGAGCGAAAGGGTCACGACCGAGACGTCCGTGCCCGCCCGCGCGGTGCGGGCCTTGCCGATGGGCACGAGGTACTCCCCCTCGGGCACGACGTCAACGGAGCGGCGGTTCTTGGCCATCCACGGCAGGCCCATGACGCCCTTGTGGAACATGTAGACCACCGGGGAGTCGTCGCGGATGGCCGCGGTCATCAGCCCCTTGGCGTCGGCGGGCGTGGCGGGCACGACGACCTTCATGCCGGGCAGGTGGGCGAAGGTGCCCCACAGGGTCTGGGAGTGCTGGCCGCCGTCGGAGTAGCCGCCGCCGACCGCGGTGGTGAGCACCATCGGCACAGTGACGTTGCCGCCGGAGAAGTAGTGGATCTTCGCCATGTGGTTGTAGATCTGGTCCAGGCACACGCCCATGAAGTCGGCGAACATGAGCTCCGCGATGGGACGCATCCCCTCGGTGGCGGCGCCGACGGCCATGCCGATGAACGCCGTCTCGGAGATCGGGGTGTCGATGACCCGGTCCTTGCCGAAGCGCTCCTGCAGGCCGGTGGTGGAGGAGAAGATCCCGCCGTAGGGGCCTACGTCCTCCCCCAGGTAGATGACGGCAGGGTCACGCTCCATCTCCTGCGCGATGGCCTCGACCATCGCCTTGGAGGTGTTGAGGCGCCGTCCGGTCTCGGGCGCCTGGTTGCGGGTGTCGGTCTGGGTCATCGTCCTGCCTCCTCGGCGAACACGTGGTGGAGGACCTCCGCGGGGTCCGGGAGCGGGCTGTCCTTGGCGAAGCGGACGGCGTCCTCGACGCGCTCGGAGGCCTCCGCGCGGATGCGCTCGACCGCGGCGTCGTCGACGATCCCGGCCTCCCGCAGGCGGGCCTCGTACCGGGGCAACGGGTCCAGGGTCGCGACGGTGGCCAGCTCGGGGCGGTAGCCCTGGGCGTCGCCCTCGAAGTGGCCCCACATGCGCAGGGTGCGCACCTCGATGAGGGTGGGCCCCTCGCCGGCCCGGGCGCGGCGCACGGCACGCTCGGCGGCCGCGTAGACGGCCTCGACGTCGTTGTCCTCCACCCGCTCGCCGGGCATGCCGTAGCCGGCGGCGCGCGCGGCGTTGGAGGTGACGGCGGTGGAGGCCGACCGCGGCACGGAGATGCCCCACTCGTTGTCCTCCACGACGAAGACCACCGGCAGCTTCCACAGCGCCGCCAGGTTGAGCGACTCGTGGAAGGCGCCCTGGTTGGCGGCGCCCTCGCCGGTGACCGCCACGGCGACGGCGTCGGTGCCGGCGCGCCTGAAGGCGAGGGCCGCGCCCAGCGCGGGCGGGTAGCCCTCGGCGATGATGCCCGAGCAGGAGAAGTGCACCGCCGGGTCGAACAGGTGCATGTGGCCGCCGCGTCCGCGCCCCAGGCCGGTGGCGCGGCCGAAGATCTCGGCGGTCATCTTGCGCATGTCCACGCCGTGGGCGACGGCGAAGTGGTGCGGGCGGTGGGTGGCGGTGACGGCGTCGTCGGCGGTGAGGTGGGCGCACACGCCGGCGGCCACCGGCTCCTGGCCGGCGGACAGGTGCATCTCGCCGGGGATCAGGCCCTTGCCGATGTCGAAGCCGGGGCCCTTGTCCGCGTGGTACTCCCGGAGGATGGCCTCCTCGAAGGTGCGGCTGAGGACCATGGTGGCGAACAGGTTGCGGCGGACGTCGTCGGGCAGGTGCTGACCGGGCGCCTGGGCCTCGGTCGGTTCGGGGACGGGTGCGGGTTGGGAGAGTGAGGTCGACACGGTGCCTCCATTGGCTTGATGTCCGTGCGGCCACTGTCGGCCGGGGCCGCGGCGCCCGGCAACGGCGAAGTTTTCAGATGGTGAGAATCAGGTGGTCCCGGCCAGCGCCAGCAGCCGGGCGGCCCGGCGCAGCGCGTCGGGGCGCCCGAGGACCGCTCGCGCGCGGGCGGCGGGGACGGAGACGGCGACGGCGCCGGTCACGGCGCCGGTGGGCAGCGGCATGGCGGCGCACACGGTGCCCAGGGCGTACTCCTCGCGGTCCAGCACGAGCTCACCGCCCGCCGTCAGCTCGCGCAGCGCGCGCCGGTCGGTGACGGTGTGCGGGGTGAGGTCGAGCAGCGGGTGGGCGTGGAGGTAGTCGCGCCGGTCCGCCTCTGGCAGCGCGGCGAGCACGGCCTTGCCGACGGCGGTGGCGTGCGCCGCCTCGTGGACGCCGACCCACAGGTCGGTGCGGGGCGCGGCGGGGCTGTCGACGATGTCGACGACGTGGATCTCGCCGTCGTCCAGGACGGCGAGATAGGCCGCGGCCCCCAGGTCGTCGTGGAGCTGCCGCAGCACCCGGCGGGTCCGGTGCGGGCTCGGCGCGGGCCGGGGCGTCGCGGCGAGCGCGTCCAGGTGGTCCCCGAGCACGTAGCCCTCGCCGGTGCGCTCGAGGTAGCCCTCGTGCACCAGGGTGCGCAGCAGGTGGTAGGTGGTGCCCAGCGGCAGGCCGGTGAGGTGGGCGAGCCGCTTGGCCGGCACGGGGGTGCCGCACGCGCCGACGGCGTCGAGCAGGGTCAGCGCGCGGACCACGGAGTTGATCAGGGTCGGCTGCGTCATCGGGGCCTCCTCCGGCCCAGCGTAGGGCGCATCCGCGGCGGCGGAGCCCTGTCGCGGCGCCCACTTTCGCGTTAGTCTCGTTGACATGAAAGGTGGTCCGTCCCGGGCCTACCGCATGGCCGCCCGCGCCGAGTCGACGGCGGCCACTGGCGAGCGCATCCTCGCCGCTTCCCTGGAGCTGTTCTGGGAGCGCCCGACCGACCAGATCTCCCTCGTCGACGTCGCCGCGCGCGCCGGGGTCAGCGTGCAGACGGTCATCCGCCGCTTCGGCGGCAAGGAGGGGCTGTTCGCCGCGGTGGCCGAGCGGGAGCGCCGGCGCATCGTCGCCCAGCGCGACGAGGCCCCGGCCGGAGACCTGGTCCGGGCGGTCGAGGTCCTGTTCGACCACTACGAGGACGTCGGCGACAAGGTCCTGCGCCTGCTCGAGGAGGCACCGCGCGTCCCCGGGCTGCGTGCCGTCGTCGAGGAGGGACGCTGTTATCACCGCGCCTGGTGCGCGCGGGTGTTCGCCCCGGCCCTGACCGGCCGGCACGGGACCGACCGCGACCGGCGGCTGGCCCAGCTCGTCGCCGTGTGCGACGTCTACGTGTGGAAGCTGTTGCGCCGCGACGCGGGGCTGAGCCGCCGCCAGGCCCAGCTCGCCGTCGTGGAGCTGCTCGAGCCCCTCCTGGAGTGATGGCCATGGCCCACGTCCTCGCGTACACCTCGCCCGCCCGCGGGCACCTCTTCCCGCTCGTCCCCGTGCTCGACGAGCTCCGGCGCCGCGGCCACACCGTCTCCGTCCGCACCCTGGCGGCGGAGGTCGACGCGCTGCGCGCCCGCGGCATGGCGGCCACGGCGCTCGGCCCGGCCGTCGAGGCCATGGCGCTGAGCGACTGGCGCGGGCGGGGTGCGCGCGACAGCCTGCGCCGCAGCGTGGGCACCTTCGCCGGCCGGGCCCCGCTCGACGCCGCCGACCTGGGCGCCGCGATCGACCGGGACCGTCCCGACGCCGTGCTCGTCGACATCAACGCCTGGGGTGCCATGGCGGCCGCCGAGGCCTGGGGCGGTGCGTGGGCGGCCTACTGCCCCTTCCCGTTGCCGCTGAGCTCGGCGGACGCCCCGCCGTTCGGGCCCGGGCTGCCGCCCGCCCGCGGGCCGCTCGGCCGGCTGCGCGACCGGCTCGTCCGGCCGCTCGTCATGGGCACCATCGCGCGCACCACCCTGCCCCCGCTGAACGCGGTGCGGGCCGGCGTCGGCGTGCCCCCGCTGGCCTCGGCGGACGACATCTACCTCGCCCCGCCCCTGCTGCTGGCCATGACCGCCGAGCCGTTCGAGTACCCGCGGCGCGACTGGCCCTCCGGCGTCGTGCTGGTCGGCCCGTGCGACTGGGACCCACCCGCCGCGGCGCCGGCCTGGCTCGCGGAGGTCCGCCGCCCGCTCGTGCTCGTCACCACGTCCTCGGAGTTCCAGGACGACGGCGCGCTGGTCCGCGTCGCGCTCGAGGCCCTGGCGGACGAGCCGGTCACCGTCGTCGCCACGGTGCCCGCGGGCGACCCGGCCGACTTCGCCGTCCCGCCCAACGCGCGCGTCGAACGCTTCGTGCCGCACGGGCCGCTGCTGGAGCGGGCGGCGTGCGCCCTCACCCACGGCGGCATGGGCGCCACGCAGAAGGCGCTGGCGCACGGGGTGCCGGTCTGCGTGGTGCCGTTCGGCCGGGACCAGCTCGAGGTCGCGCGGCGGGTGGTGACGTCCGGCGCGGGCACCGCCGTGCGGTCCGGCCGGCTGACGGCCCCGCGCCTGCGCGCGGCGGTCCGCGAGGCGGCGCGCCGCCGTCGCGAGGCGACCGTCGTCGCCGCCGCCTTCGCGGCCGCCGGCGGCGGGGCCACCGCGGCCGATGCCCTCGAGGCGCGCCTGCTGGCCACCCGCCGGGCACACTGAGCCCGAGCCGCGTCTCCGCGCGTCCATCGGCCGGGCCGGGCGGACCGAGTCGCTGCTCACACCCTTGCGCCGGGCGTCCGAAGCCGCCGTTTTTCACGAGGCCCGGGTCCATAATTTGACCGTGGTGCGCCGTTCCTCCTTCTCCCCCCGTGCCGGCCTGGTCGGCCTCGTGCTCGCTGCGGCGGTGTCGCTCGGCGGCTGCGGCGGCGGGGCCACCGCCCAGCAGGCCGACCCGGGCAGCGCAACGGCGACCAGCGCGCCCGCGTCCACCACCGCGCCCGCTCCCGCCCCCCGCACCTCGGCCCCGACGGACCCCGCGGCAGCGCCCACGCCGCCGGCCGCGGTGGCCGGGTCGGCGATGGCCGCGGCCCAGCAGCTCGAGGTCAAGGGGCGCGCCCCCAAGACCGGCTACGAGCGGGACCTGTTCGGCAGCGGATGGGTCGACGTCGACCACAACGGCTGCGACACCCGCAACGACATCCTCGCCCGCGACCTCGAGGGTGAGACCTTCAAGCCCGGCACGCGCGACTGCGTCGTGCTCACCGGCACCCTGGCCGACCCCTACTCGGGCGCGACGATCGCGTTCGTGCGCGGCAACGGCACGTCCAACGACGTGCAGATCGACCACGTGGTGGCCCTCAGCGACGCCTGGCAGAAGGGCGCACAGGGGTGGGACGGGGGCACGCGGGTGGCCTTCGCCAACGACCCGCGCAACCTCCTCGCCGTCGACGGCCCGCTCAACGGGCAGAAGGGCGACGCCGACGCCGCCACCTGGCTCCCGCCGAACAAGGCCTACCGCTGCGCGTACGTCGCGCGGCAGGTGGGGGTCAAGGCCACCTACGGGCTGTGGGTGACCCAGGCGGAGCAGGACGCCATGGTGCGGGTGCTCTCGACGTGCCCGGACCAGCCGCTGCCCGAGGGGTTCGGCGCGGCCGGCTCGGCACCGGCCGGGGCGGCCGGCCCGGCACCCGCACCGGCGCCGGCCCCGGCTCCGGCCCCCGCGCCGGCGGCCGAGCCCTACGCGAACTGCGCGGCGGCCCGCGCCGCGGGCGCGGCCCCGGTGCACCGCGGCGATCCGGGGTACGGCGCGCACCTGGACCGCGACGGCGACGGCGTCGGCTGCGAGTGAGCGGCGACGGCGTCGGCTGCGAGTGAGCCACGCCGGGCCGCCGGTGCTTCCGGGGTCCGCCTCCGCCTGCCCGCGCCCGAGGGCTACCCCAGCCCCAGCAGCGACCCCATGGCCATCACGCCGGCGACGATGAGCACGATGCCGATGACGTCGAAGACCACGCCCGAGCGGACCATCTTCATGATGGGCACCATGCCGGTGCCGTAGACGATGGCGTTCGGCGGGGTCGAGACCGGCAGCATGAATCCGAAGGACGCCCCGAAGATCGCGGCCACGGCCGGGATGACGGGGTTGACCCCGGCGGCCTCGGCGAGCGGGATGACGATCGGCACGACGACGCCGACGCTGGCGGTGTTCGACGTGGTCTCGCTGATGATCACCGCCACGACCGTCGCCAGCAGCGTCAGCCCGAGCAGCGAGCTCACCCCGAGGGTGTCGCTCAGCGCGCCGCCGATCGTCTTGGCCAGCCCGGTGGAGCCGAGCAGGCTCCCCAGGGTGATGCCGGCGCCGAACAGCAGGATCGTCCCCCAGTCGATTCGGGCGGCGTCGTTCCAGCTGATGGTGAACTGGCGGCGGCTGAAGTCGATGGGCAGGAGGAACAGCAGGCTGGCGGCCACGATGGCCACCGCGCCCTCGTTGAGGCGGGCGGTGACGGTCTCGTAGACCGGCCCCTCGCCGCCGGTCACCAGCGCGACGGCGCCCGGGGTCACCCACAGCACCACGGCGACGGCGAAGGCGATGAGCGTGTTGCGCCCGCCCCGGCCCATCGGCCCGAGCGCGGCCCGCTCCTGGCGCACGTACTCCTCGACCCCGTCGATGCGGCTCGCCTCCGGGCGGTTGAGCCCGACGAGGATGACGCACAGCGCCACGAACATCACCAGCACGATGGGGAAGGCGAGCACCATCCAGGTGAAGAACGGGATGGTCTGCCCGGTAGCCTCCTCGATGAGGCCCCGCCCGATGAGGTTGGGCGGGCTCCCCACCGGGGTGAGCAGCCCCCCGACGCTGGCCCCGTAGGCGACCATGAGCATCAGCGCGGTGGCGAAGCGCAGCCGCCGGGGGTCGACCTCCTCGCCCGACTGCGCGGCCATGATCCCGGCGAGGAAGGCGACGATCCCGGCGGCGATGGGCATCATCATCGCCGCCGTCGCGGTGTTGGAGACGAACGCGCTGAGCAGCGCGGTGATCGCGCCGAAGGCGACGATGACCTTCACGGTGGAGGTGCCCACGCCCGGCACGCTGAGCACGGCGAAGGCGAAGCGGCGGTCCAGCCCGTGCTTGCGCATCGACTCGGCGATGATGAAGCCGCCGACGAAGACGAACAGCGTGGAGTTGCCGAACAGGGCGAAGACGTCGGCGGCCGGCGCAACGTCCACGATCACGACCAGCGCCATGGCCAGGACCGCCGTGACGGGGATCGGGATGGCCTCGGTGATCCAGTAGACGATGACGAAGGTGAGGATGCCGGCGAGCTTCTGGGCCGGGGCGTCCAAGCTCCCGGTGAGCAGGTAGACGACGACGCCGGCGACCGGGCCCAGGAAGAGGCCCACGGTGCGGCGCATCCGTTCCAGGCGCTGCTCGGCCGGGCTGAGGATCTCCTGCACCTCGTCGAAGGTGCGGTAGGTTCCCGGGCCCTCCAGGGTCCGCACGCCGGCCCGGCGTGGCGGCGGCGACCCGGCGCGATCGGACGTCTCAGACATTCTCTCTGCCCCCCTTGGCGAGAATCCTGTGAGTTTCCTGCATGATTCCCGACATCCGGCGGGGTGACATCTCGAGCGGCCGGCGTCAGTCCCCCGCCTGCTCGGCGAGCAGCTCGTCGACCCGGGCGGGCTCGGCCAGCGCGGCCTCGACCACGTGCCGTGCCGGCCACGCCGCCGCCGCTTGGGCGAGCGCCCGCGCCAGGCCGGCGGTGGTGGTGGCCCAGGCGGCGCCGTCGGCCGCCCACCACTCGACCTCGACGCCCTCGACGCGCAGCTCCTCGCACTCCCACCACTGCGCCGGCGCGCCGGGCAGCACGGCCAGCGCGGCGGGCGGGGTGGGCTGCAGGACGGCGCCGGCGGCCTCCGGGGCCGCCTCGGCGGCCGCGTCGAGGTCGAGCAGGTCCGCCACCGGCTCGACCAGGGCGGGCGGCGCCGGCAGCACCGGGCCGACCTGGGCCCACATCGGGGCGCCGACCAGCGCGTCGTCGGCCGGCACCATCCGCGCCGTCCCGGCGTCGAGCACGGGCACGGCCGCCGGCGCCAGCTCGAGCCCGCCGTCGGCGGCGCGGGCCAGGCCGCGCCACAGGGCCACCGCGTCCGGCATGGCGAGACTGCCCTCCGCCGGCCAGGCGGCGACGTACGCCTCCCACCCGGGCCCCTCGAGCTCGTCGAGGTCGCGCACGGCGCCGAGGGCGGCGAGCACGGCGTCGTCGAGCCGGTCCAGGCCCGCGGGGGTGTCGGGCAGGAAGGGGACCCGGGCCCGGGCGCCGGCGCGCGGGTGCACGAACGGGGCGCCGAGCTCCTCGCGCAGCCACCAGGCGGTGTAGGACGGCGCCCGCCGGCCCGGCGCCCGCCCGCCGGAGACGGCGCGCACCTCGGTGAGCAGCGCGGCGCGCGCGTCGCGGTCCTCCGCCAGGCGGGCCAGCAGGTCCGGCCAGGCGTCCTCGGCGACGGCATCGAGATCGGCGACGGCGGGCAGGTCGCCGACGTAGGCGCCGGGGCCGAGGACGGCGCCGAGGTGGACGAGGTAGTCCGCCCACCCCTCCACCGGCTCCTCCGCGCCCGCCGGCTCGGCGACGACGTCGCGCACCGTGGTCACGACGAGGTCTTCGCGGACCCCGACGGCGCGCAGCGTGGCGGCGTCCCACCGCGCGGCGACGGCGGGGGCGAGCCGGTCGAGGGCGTCGAGCACGCCGGCCGCCCAGCTGCCCGGCAGCACGAGCTCGGCGGCGCGGCACCACGTCCCCTCCTCGCCCGGCAGCGGCAGGTCGGCGAGCCAGCCCGGCAGGGCCGCGTCCGGACGCTCGCGACGGGCGTGCTGGGCCAGGTCCAGGACCGCGGCGACGGCGGGCGGGAGGGCGCCGTCGGCGGTGGCAGCGTGCTCGAGGTCGGCGCCGGGCAGGTCGCCCCCGGCCGCGACGGCCGCGCGGACCGCCTCCTCGGCGAGCACGGCGGCGGCGTCGGCCTCGACGGCGCCCAGGGTGTGCAGCACGGGGTGGGCGGCCTCGGGGTGGACGACCCGCAACCCGGGGAAGGCGGCCGCGGCGGACGGGGTCTCGGCCCAGAAGCGGGCGAGGCCGGCCGTGGGCAGCAGCACGCCGCGGGCGCCGCGGACGGTGCGCCCGTCGGCCAGCGGCACGGGCAGCCCGGCCAGGGCCTCGCGATGTGCGGCGGCGTGCGGGGCGAGGGCGACGTAGAGCTCGTGCCACCGCCGCGGCGGGCCGGCCGCGGGGAGCGCGTCGACGACGTCGGTGAGCTCGCGCAGCGCCACGCCGAGCACCCTGGCCTGGCCGTGGTGCCCGGGCGGCACGTGCACCAGGCCGCCGACCATCCGGGCGAGCGCGCCGAGCACGGCGGCGTCCTGCCCGAGCGGGCCGGCGAGGGCCTGGGCGGCGCGGGCGGGGAGCCGGTCGCCGCCGCCGACCTCGGCGAGCAGCGGCGCGCGGCGCAGCGCCGGCAGGACCGCGGCGTGCAGGGCGGCGTCGAGGGGGCCGGCGGGCAGGCCGGTGGGCACCAGCGCGAGGGGGTCCTCCCCGGCCTCGGCCGCGACCGCGGCGAGGTCGGCGTAGAGCTCGCCCGCCCGGGCGACCAGCGCGTCGGTCAGCGGGCCGGCGGCGACGTGCCGGCGCGAGGGGTCCAGCGGCAGGCTGGCGACGAGCAGCGCGGGCAGGGTGCACGGCTCGTCGGTGGGGGTGGGGGCGTGCACGACGCCGGGGTGGGCGACGCCGTCGCCGTCCCGCTCACCCAGGTGGGCGGGACGGTCCTGCACGGCGACGTGCGCGGGGCCGGCACCGTGCCCGGCGGCCGGCCGGGCGGCGTCGTCCGTGTTGCGGCGGCGTGGCAGCGCCCAGGTGAGGCTCCAGCCGGCGCGCTCGCGCTCCTCCACGGGCCGGGCGGCGAGCAGCACCGGGTCGAGCGTGCCCGTGGCCCGCACGGTGAGCCAGCGGCCGGCGACGTCGGCGATCCGCCGCGTGGCGCCGTCGGCCTCGACGACGATCTCGATCAGCGCCGGCAGGGCGAGCACGGTCACGTCGGAGACCTCGGCGAGGGCGGCGCGCACCGCCGCGACCTCGTCGGGGCCGCGCAGCGCCAGCGTCACGGCGGTGACGTAGCCGTCGGGTACCCGTGGATGGAGGTGGGGGAAGGGCAGGCGCAGCGCGGGCAGGTCGCCGTGGCGGCGCGCGACCTCCTCCCCGAGCGTGGGCAGCTGGGCGCCGGCGCCGGCGAGGACCTCGCGGGTGCGGCCGAGCGAGAAGGCGACCCCGGCGACGCCGGCGGGGGTGCGGGTGGCGATCGTGACCTCGTCGCTGACCGACCGCACGGCGGCGAACCCGACGCCGAAGCGGCCGACCATGGCGCCGGCGCGCTTGGCCGAGGCACGCATGCTCGCCAGGGCGGCCACGCCGTCGGCGGTGAGCGGGGCGCCGGTGTTGGCAGCGAGCAGCCGGGCGCCGTCGTCGCCGGTGGTCAGGCGCAGCAGGAGCCGGCCCGGTGCCCCGCCGGCCGCGGCCGCGTCGGCGGCGTTCTGGGTGAGCTCGACGACGACGCGGTCGCGGTAGTAGCCGCGGGCGTGGTCCTCCTCGAGGTTGGCGTCCTGCCGCAGGCGGGAGGGGTCGCGCAGCCAGGTCGCGACGGCGGCGTCGCGCAGGGCGGTGGTGTCGAAGGGGTCCGGTGCGTCGGGCACCGCCGCATCATCCCACCGGCCCGGAGGCGGGCCGCTCAGGCCTGGTCGAGACCCTTACGGTCGGTCGCGGCGTCGTCCTGGGCCGGCTCCGGCTCGCCGAACTCGGGCACGGCGTCGGCGGCGGACTCGGCCGCCTCCTCCTGGGCGATCTCGGCCGGCACGTCCCGGTCGACGAGGGGCTCGTCCGTCGGCGTCTCGGCCGCGGTGGTCTGCTCGCCGGACGGCGTCTCGGCCGCGGCGACCGGTTCACCGGCCGTTTCCTGGTCGGGCTCGGACACCGGCGCGGCGGCCTCGGTCTCGCCCTCGGCGTCGGCCTCGACGGTCTCGACGACCTCCGGCGCGACCGGGTGGGTGGCGAGGACCTCGAGGTCGCGCTCGTCGATGACCGGGGCGGAGGGGTTCCACAGCGAGGCGGGGTGCGGGGCGTCGGTCTCGGAGTGCGCGCCACAGCCGTGGTCCATGGAGACCACGCGACCGTCGTCGGGCGACCACTCGTTGGCGCAGACGCCGAACACCGTGCGCGGGGAGCCGTCGAGCTTCATGAGGAAGCCGCAGGTGGAGCACTGGCCCTTGGCGGCCTTGGCGCTGGCGGCCTGCGGGCCGCGGTCGCCGTCGTACCAGCGGGTCAGCGCCTCGCGCCGGCCCTCGGGGGAGAGCACGCGCGGGCGGCCCAGGCCGAGCTCGTAGATGGCCAGCCGGTCGGCGTCCTCCTCCCCGGTGGCCTCGTAGCCCTGCTCGAGGCGCGGGTCGTCGGCCAGGTAGGGCAGGGCGTCGGTGGGGCCGACGTCGCCGGGGCGCAGCCGGTCCGACCACGGCACCCACTCGGGGGCCAGGAGCGCGCCCTCGCCGGGCAGCAGCTCGGCCTCGCACACCGTGGCCACCCGGCCGCGGGGTGGGCGGGCGAGCGTGATCGCCCAGTGCCAGCCGCGGTAGCCGGGCACCCGGGCCTCGAAGACGTGCGTGATCAGCCGGTCCCCCTCGACGACCATGCCGAGGTGGTCCCCTACCTCCCCCGGGCGCGCGAGCTCCTCGGCGGCCTGGCGGGCGAGCTCGACGGCCGCGGGGGCCGCCAGCACGGTCTCCTTGCCGGCGCGCGAGGTGATGCGGGGCGTCTTGGTTGCTGCTGACACGTCGCTCAGTGTAGGTGCTGCTCTCGGGACGGATCCGCCGCCGGGCTCAGGCGTCGAACTGGTCGGCGACGGCCCGGAGCAGCTGGGCAAGCTTCTTGCTGTTCTCCGGGTAGCGGCCGCGGTGGAGGGAGTTGGAGGTACGGTCGAGCGCCTTGATGAGGTCCTCGACGATGGGCACCATGTCCTCGGCCGGCTTGCGGTGGGCGCGCACGACCGACGGCGGCTCCTCGAGCACCGTCACCGACAGCGCCTGCGGGCCGCGGCGGCCCTCGGCCACGCCGAAGTCGACGCGCGCGCCGGGCTTGGGGCTGGCCCCCGCGGGCAGCGCGGAGGCGTGCAAGAAGACCTCACCGCCGTCGTCGGCGGCGATGAATCCGAAGCCCTTGGCGGCGTCGTACCACTTGACCTTGCCGGTAGGCACGGGGCGACCTCACTTCTTCCTCATACGCGACGAAGGCGCCAGCCGTGCTGGCGCCGCTTCCTGGGGTCAAGGATACCGGGCGGGCGGCCGCGAGCACTCCCCCTTTCGGCCCAGGGGGTCACCGCGCCCTTTTCGTCCCGGGTGGATCGCCGGGCCGAAACCTGCACCCGCCCCCGGGTCGCGCCTCGCGCGCGGGTGGGTCAGCCTGGAAAACCATGCCGGCCACGCGGAGGGAGCCGTCGATGTCCGTCCCGTCGCCCCGTCTCCGGGTACGCGTGGACCGGGACGCCGTGGCCCGCGACGACGGCCGCCGGCCCTGGCAGCGCGAGCTCACGATCGACGGCGAGGCCACCCTGACCGAGCTGGTCGAGCTGCTCGGGCTGCCGCTGGCGTTCACCGACGACCGGGGCGTGTGGGCGCTGATGCGCGGCCAGGAGGCGGAGGACGGCGTGCACATCCTCGCCGTCGTCGAGCAGATCCCGGCTCCTGAGGGACCGCCGCGGTGGACGGTGCACATGGTCTCCCACGTCCCGCCCGCGCAGCTGGCCGACGACGGCGTGGTCGACCTGCACTTCCGCTCCCTGCCGGGGCCGCCGCGCGAGGTGGTCGCGGCCGCGCACCGCGGGGACTCCTACTCCCGCCCGGCCGCCGAGGGGCAGCCCGCCGACAACGCGCCAGTGCGCACGGCGCTGGAGACCTACGCCGCCGACCAGACCGCGGAGAACGCCCTCGACGTGCTGCGCCAGGCCTTCGGCGGCCAGCTGGTGCTCGACGCCACCGGCTCGACCTTCGGCGACGAGGCCCGTGGGGGCGTCACCCGCCTGGTCATCAACTTCATCCGCGCCCCCGACGGCAGCAAGGCGTTGCCCGCCTTCACCGGGCACGCCGAGCTGGTGAAGTTCCGCGAGGAGGACGAGGAGGGGCCGCGCTCGCTGGTCCAGCCGGCAGACCGGGTGCTGGCCTTCTTCGTGCGAGACCCGGAGGCGCGGTGGCTGTACATCGACCCGGCGGGACCACCGCTGGGCATCCGCCGCGACCAGGTCGAGTTCGCCCTGCAGGCCGGGCACAACGCGCCGGTGAAGAACGCGCTGACCCGGCCGGACCTGACCATGCAGGATCTCTTCGACGCCCTGCGGGTGCCGGGCGGCATCCTCTTCGTCGGTGACCGCGGCCAGGGAGAGGACATCCAGCCCCTGGTGGTGGACACGGGCGGCAGCGAGAAGCTGCTCGCCTTCACCTCCGCGGTCGAGGCGGCGGCGTGGGACCGGACCATGCGCTTCCACCGGCTGAGCGTCGGCGGGGTGCTCGAGCTGGTGCTGGAGCTGGGCGCTCAGGGCCTGCTGCTCAACCCCGGCGGGCCGTCAGCGACCGTGTCGGCGCTGCAGGTGCGCCGGTTCCTCGGGACGTGGCAGGAGGCGACGGCGTAGGGCGCGCCGTGCCCGCCCGCCGCGCGCCGGTGCGGGGCCTGCTCGAATCCCTTCCCAACCGTGCCCAGCCGCCCGTGCCGGGTGTCCCCACAGTCCCCTCTCGCTGAAGTCGAGCGTTGGTGGTGAGTGCGAGCTCCCTGGAGCTCGCACTCACCACCAACGCTCGTACGCACGTCGCCCGCGCTGGGCCAGAACCCCCGACGCGCCACCCCGGAGCCGCTCGAGCCGCCGGCGCCGCGAGCGCATCCACAGAGGAAGGGGCGCCCCCAGCGCGAGGACGGCACGCGCTGGGACTGTCGGGGCCATGTCCATCGCCTTGCCCCGGTCGCGCCCGTTGCCGCAGATCGTGCTCGTTCGCGACGTCGGCTACGACGCCATTCGGCCAGCCGTCCGGGCCGGTGAGCTCGTCAAGGTGCGCAGGGGCGCTTATGCCCCTCCCCTCGAGGCACCGGAGCAGTGGCGCCAGCTCGAGCACCTCGCCCTCTCCCGCTGCGCCGCGCTCGCCCGTCAGCTGTCGTGCGAATTCATCTTCAGCCACCGCACAGCCGCCCTCATCCACGGATGCTGGGTCTACTGGAACGACGCGACCACGCACATCAGCCAATGGGTCAGGCCGCCACAAGAGGGAGGCTCGGCCCTGCGCCGGCATCTCATCGCCGATCTGCCCGAGACCGACATCGTCATCGTCAGCGGGGTACGCGTGACGTCCCTGGAACGCACCGTGGTCGACTGCGCCCGGACGATGCGCCCGCGGGAGGCACTCGCCATCGCGGACAGCGCCATGCGGATCCTCGCCCGCCCCGACCGCTTCGACCGGGTGAGCTCCGCGCGCCGGGTGGAGGCGGTCCGGGAGTCGCTGCGAGCGAGACTGGCCCAGCGGCGTGGAGACCGTGGCGTGGTGAGGGCGCGTGCGGTGGTCGAGTCCGCCGACGCGTTCTCCGAGTCGGCCGGCGAGACGGACCTGCGGTGGGTCGCCGTCTCGCGGGGGCTGCCCCGGCCGGTCGCGCAGCTCGCCGTGGAGACGACAGAGGGCGTCTTCTTCAGCGACCTCGGCTGGTCGGTGAAGGCCCCCAAGACTCGCCTCGTCCTGGCCGAGTACGACGGCCTCCAGAAGTACCGCGCCGCGAACGGCACGGCGCCGGGCGCGGCGCTGTACGCCGAGAAGGTGCGGGAGGACGCCCTCCGTGCCGCGGGCGCGGTCGTGCACCGGTTCGTCAGGCAGCACTTCCGCGACCTCGACGCACTCTTCGCGCGGCTCTGTCAGGGCTTCCCGCCCTCGATGCTCGACAACCTCACGCCGGTACGGGGCCTGCTCGAGGTCCCGCACCGGGGCGGCTGAGCCGGTCAGCTGCCGGCGGTGAACCGCCTCAGCTGGCGGCGGCGAGCCACGCGGCGACGCCACGGATCCCGGCCGTCGTCACCGCCCGCCGGCGCCCTCGCCGTAGTGTGGTGCGGATGGCTACTTCGAGGAGGCGCGCCGCGGTCGCGACCGGCACCGCGCTGGTGGCCGAGCTGGCCGGGCGCGACGACGACCGGCTGGCGGCGCTGCTCGTCGCCCGGCCCGACCTGGCCACCCCGCCGCCGTCGTCCCTCACCGCCCTCGCCGCGCGCTCCGGGTCCCGGCCCAGCGTGGAGCGCGCGCTGACCGGGCTCGACACCGTCGAGCTCGCCGTCGCCGAGGCGGCCGTCGCCCTCGCGCCGCTGCACCGCCCCACCCCGGCCGCGCTCACCAAGGCCGTCGGCCTCGACGCCACGCCCGCGCACCGGCGCCTCACCGAGCTCGCCCTGCTGGTCAAGGACCTGCCGGTCCCCGCCCTCGCCGAGGCGCTGGGCCCGCACCCGGCGGGCCTCGGGCCGACGCTGACCGAGCTCGACAACACCGGCCCCGCGCCGGCGACGCACGACGGCGCCGCCCCAGCCGCGCCAACCACCGCCGCCGCGCTCAAGGCGGCCGTGCGCGAGGCGCCCGCGAGCGCGGTCGGGACCCTGGACGCCCTGACCTGGGGCCCGCCGGTGGGCACCGTGGCCGCCGACCACCTGCCCGAGGGCGCCGCCTGGCTGCTCGACCACGGCCTCCTGCGGCGCCTGTCCCCCACCCAGGTCGTGCTTCCCCGCGAGGTCGCCCTCGCCGTCCGAGGCGGACGCACCCACCGCGAGCCGCCCGGCCCGCCGGCCGATGCGGTGCGCAGCTACCCCGCGCCGGTCGTCGAGGCCGAGAGCGCCCGGGCGGCCGAGGAGATCGTGCGGCTGGTGGGCCTGCTGCTCCAGACCTGGCACGCCCAGCCGGCGACCGTGCTGCGCACCGGCGGCATCGGGGTCCGGGAGCTGCGCCGGACCGCCGGGGCGCTGGAGGTCGGCGACGCCGAGGCCGCGCTCGTCGCCGAGCTCGCCGCCATGGCGGGGCTGCTCGCCCAGGAGGGGGACGAGGGCGTGGCGTGGGCCCCGTCGCGCGAGGCCCTCGACTGGCGCGAGGATCCCGTGCCGGTGCGCTGGGCCCGGCTGGCGAGGGCTTGGCTGCGGTCGGCCCGGACCCCCTGGCTCGTCGGCACCCGGTCCGACCCCGGCACCTTGCGGGCCGCGCTCGAGCCCACCCTCGAGCGCGGCTGGGCGGTGGAGCTGCGCACCCGGGCGCTGGGCGTCCTGGCCGAGCTGCCGGCCGGGGCGGCGCCGGACGCCGCCCAGGTGCACGCCCGGCTCACCTGGCACCGCCCGCGCGCCACGGCGCCCGAGCGCACGGTCGCGGCGGTGCTCGCCGAGGCCGAGCTGCTCGGGCTGACCGGGGCGGGGGCGCTGTCCCCGGCCGGGCGGGCGGTCCTCGCCGGGGACGACGTCGACGCCGTCGCTGCCGCGCTGGAGGCCTCGCTGCCCGCGCCGGTGGGTGAGCTGTTCGTCCAGGGCGACCTGACCGCCGTCGTGCCGGGCCGCCCCGAGCCGGAGCTCGCGGAGCTGCTCGCGGCGTGCGCCGACGTCGAGTCCCGCGGCGCCGCGCTGACCGTGCGGTTCACCGCCGGGTCCGTGCGCCGCGCCCTCGACGCCGGCCTGGGCGCCACCGAGCTGCTCGACGCGCTCGCCGCGCGCTCGCGCACCCCGCTGCCCCAGCCGCTGGAGTACCTCGTCCGCGACGTCGCCCGCCGCCACGGTCAGGTGCGGGTCGGCACGGCCGGCGCCTACCTGCGGGTCGAGGACGCCGCCGCGGGCGCCACGCTGCAGGCCGCCCCGGCGCTGGCCGAGCTGGGGCTGCGCAGCATCGCCCCGACGGTGCTGGTCTCCCCGGCCGACCCCGCCGAGGTGCTCGACGCGCTGCACGCCGCCGGGCTGGCGCCGGTGCTCGAGGGCCCCGACGGCACGGTCGTGGTCACCGGACTGGGCGCGGGCGGCCCGCGCCCCGGGCCGCGGGGCCGCAACGGCCGCGTGCGCGGCCTGCCCACCTTCCCCGGCGCGGCCAGCAGCACCTACAGCCGCCGGCTGGACGCGGGCGACCTCGGCGGGGTCGTCGCCCGGATGCAGGCCGGGGAGGAGCAGGCCCGGCGGGACGCCGCCCGCCGCGGCGCCGGCACGCCGGCGGCCACCGACCCGGTGCACGCCCTGGTGGTGCTGCGCGAGGCGGCCGAGGCCGGCGGCGCGGTGGAGATGGTGCTCGTCGGGGCGACCGGCCGGGCGGAGCGACGCCGGGTGCGCCCGGTGCACGTCGACGGCGGGCGGGTGCGCGTGCTGGACCTGGACCGCGAGTCCGAGCTGACGGTGGCGATCCACCGGATCTCGGCGGTGCGGGCGGTCTCCTAGCCCGGTCGGCCGGCCGTGCCCGCGGTCAGGCGTGCGCGGCCTGGAAGGCGAGGATGCGCTCGACCGCCTCGGCCACCGCCGCCGCGCCGGCGGCGAAGGAGAGCCGGACGAAGCGGTGCCCGTTGGCGCCGTCGAAGTCGCTGCCGGGGACGACGGCGACGCCGGCCTCCTCGAGCAGGGCGGCGCACCAGGCCGTGGAGTCGGGGAAGTGGCCCAGCTGCTCACCCAGGTCGGCGTAGAGGTAGAACGCGCCGTCGGCGGGAGCCACCGGGCCCCAGCCGAGCCGGTCCAGCCGGCCGAGCAGGACGGACCGGGTGCGGGCGAAGTCGGCCACCCGCTCCTCCGCCTGGGCGTAGGCGGCCGGGGTGAACGCGCCGAGCGCGGCCAGCTGCGCGGGCGCCGGCGGGCACAGCGCGACGTTGCCGGCGAGGGCGTCCATGGCCGGGGCGAGGTCGGCGGGCATAAGGGCCCAGCCGAGGCGCCAGCCGGTCATGCCCCAGTACTTGGAGAACGAGGAGACGACGACGGCGGTGCGGTCCAGCTCCCAGGCGCACACGCCGCGGGCGTCGGGCGCCGCGGGGTCGGCCGGGTAGGTGATGCCGTGGTAGATCTCGTCGCTGACCAGCCGGACCCCCTGGGCCGCGCACCAGCGGGTCAGGGCGTCGAGCTCGGCGCGGGTGACCATGGTGCCGGTGGGGTTGGCGGGCGAGGCGAGCACGAGGCCGTCCAGCGGCCCGGAGTCCGCGACGACGGCGTCGAGGGCGGCGGGCGTGGGCTGGAACCGGTCGGCGGGGCCGCAGTCGATATCCACCACCTCGCAGCCGAGCGCCCGGAGGATGTTGCGGTAGGCGGGGTAGCCGGGGCGCGCCAGCGCGACGCGGTCGCCCACGTCGAACGCGGCGAGGAAGGCGAGCACGAACGCGCCGGAGGAGCCGGTGGTGATGGCGACGTGCTCGGCCGGGACCCCGAGGCCGTACCAGGCGCGGTAGTGCTCGGCGACGGCCTCGCGCAACGTCCGCAGGCCCAGGGCGCTGGTGTAGCCCAGCTCGAGGCGGTCGGCGTGGGCCTGGGCGGCCAGGCGCTGGACGTCGTCCGGGGCCCCGCCGGAGGGCTCGCCCGCGCACAGCGAGATGACGTCGCGCCCGGCGGCGCGCAGCTGGGCCACCCGGTCCAGGATGTCCATCACCGCGAACGGCGGCACCGCCGCCCGGCCCGCAACCTTGATCATCGCGTCCCCCTTTCCCGGCCAGGGTGTCACAGCCCGGCCGCCCGCCGGTCCCGGGGCGCTGCGCGGGCCCGGCGGCACCCGCGCGCGACCATGCCGCCGCCACGCGCGTCGTCGAGGCGCGCCGGTGCCCCGGCTGCCATGATCGCGGCATGGCGGAGCGCAACGTCCTGGGCGGCGAGCTCGGCGAGTGCGGGACGGACCCGGTCACCGGCTACTACCGCACCGGCCGCTGCATCGCCGACGAGGCGGACCTGGGCAACCACAGCATCTGCGCGGTGATGACCGCCGAGTTCCTCGAGCACCAGCAGCAGCACGGCAACGACCTGCTCACGCCCCGCCCGGAGTGGCTCTTCCCCGGCCTGCGCCCGGGCGACCGTTGGTGCGTCGTGGCGGTGCGCTGGCTGCAGGCCTACGAGGACGGCGTCGCCGCGCCGGTGGTGCTGGCCTGCACGCACGAGCGGGCCCTCGAGGTGGTCCCGCTGGAGGTGCTCCAGCAGCACGCCGTCGACGTGCCCGACGACCCGCGGGTCCTCGAGTGAGCGGCGCCGCGCCCGGGTGCGTCTTCTGCGGCATCGTGGCCGGGCAGACCAAGGCGCACCTCGTGCTGGAGACCGACGAGACCCTCGCCTTCCTCGACGCCCGCCCGGTCTTCAAGGGCCACACCCTGCTGGTGCCGCGCCGGCACGTCGCCACGCTGCCGGACCTGCCGGCCGACCTCGCCGTGCCGTTCCTCACCGGCACCCAGCGCCTCGCCGCGGCGATGACCACCGCCCTGGGCGCCCAGGGGTCCTTCGTGGCGGTGAACAACGTGGTCAGCCAGAGCGTGCCGCACCTGCACGCCCACGTCGTCCCGCGCACCAAGGGCGACGGGCTGCGCGGCTTCTTCTGGCCGCGCACCAAGTACGCCGACGACGCCGAGGCGGCCGGCTTCGCGGCGCGGCTGCGCGAGGCCCTGGGCGGCTGACCCTCAGGCCGTCGCGAGCCCCGCGCGCAGCCGGGCCACCGAGGTCCGCTGCCCGCGCCGGGCGGCCAGCACCCCGGCGCCGAGGCCGGCCGCCGCCCACGCGAGCAGCCCGGCCACGGACCCGGCCACGGAGCTGACCTGCCCGCCGAGCACCAGGTGGGCCAGCCCCTGGGCGGCGAGCGAGACCGGCAGGACGTCGTGCAGCGTGCGGAACACCGCCGGGGCGGTGTCGATCGGCAACAGCCCGCCCAGCGCCGCGCCCTGCACCACGAGCAGCAGCAGGGAGACCATTACGCCGCCGCGGCGGCCCAGCGCCGCGACGAGGGCGTGGTTGACGACGGCGAGCACCGCCGCGGCGAGCAGCGTCAGCCCGACCGCCGCCACCGGCTGGACCGGCTCGACGCCGAGGGCGGGCAGTGCCGCGCCGAGGGCGACGGCCTGCACGAGCGCCAGGAGCACCCCGGGCAGCAGGCCCGCGGCGGCGGCGCGGCGCGCGGTCGCCGGGGCCCGCAGCACCCGGCGCGGCAGGGCCGGCAGCGCCACGAAGGCGACCAGGCCGCCCAGCCACAGCGCCAGCGCGACGACGCCGGGGGCCAACGCGCTGGGCCCGTCCGCCGGGTGGAGCCGCTTCGCCTCGGAGGTCACCGGGGTCGCGATGTTGGCGGCCAGGTCGTCCGCGGCGCCCTGCAGCGCCGGGACCTGCTCGGCACCGGCGCCGAGGCCGTCGGCGAGCTGGGCCGAGCCGTCGGAGAGCCCGCTGGTGCCGCTCGCCAGCGCGTCGGTGCCCTTCGTGAGCTCGTCCGCGCCCGCGGACAGCCGCCCGGTGCCCTGCTCGAGCGTCCCGGCGCCGGCCTGCAGCCGTCCGGCGCCCTCGCTGAGCGTCGCGGCCCCGGACGCCGCGGAGGCGATGCCGTCCCGCAGCGCGGGCGTGGCGTCGGCGAGCCGGCGGGTGCCGTCCGCGAGCGACCCGGCGCCCTCGGCGGCCGAGGCGACGCCCTGGTGCAGCGTAGGGGCGGCGTCGGCGAGGGCGCCGGCGCCGGTGGCGACCCGGCCGGCGCCGGCGTCGAGGGTGCCGGCGGCGGTGGCGGCCTGGCCGAGGGCCGCGCAGAACTCGGCCGACCCGCCGGCCGCGGCGCACTGCTCCGACAGACCCGACAGGGAGGTGGCGAGGGTGCCCGCGCCGGCGGAGACCTGGGAAGCGCCGTCGGCGAGCGTCCTGGTCTGCCCGGGCAGGGCCGCCGCCCCCTCCTTGAGCGACCCCAGCCCGGTGTCGAGGGCCGCGGCGCCGTCGGCGAGAGCGGCGGTCTGATCCGGCAGCGTGGCGGTCTTGTCACGCAGGGTCCCGAGGCCCGTGGCGAGGTTCGCGGCCCCGGCGGAGGCGCTGGCGGCACCGTCGGCCAGGGCGGTCGCGCCGCCGGCGAGCGAGCCGATCCCGGCGGCGAGGTCGCGGGCGCCGCCGTCAACCTTCGCGGCGCCGTCGGCGGCGGCCGCCGCGCCCTCGGCCAGCTGGTCGGCGCCGTCGGCGGCCCCGCCCAGCGCGCTGCCGACGTCGTCGACCCCGCCGAGCAGTCCGGCGACGTAGCTTGTCGTCACCGTGTGCCCGACCGTCGCCGCGGCGGTGGCGGTGACCTGCTCGGCGAGCAGGCTCGTCAGGGCGCTCGAGGCGTCGTTGCCGGTCACCAGCACCCGGGCCTGCCCGGGCGTGCCGTCGCCGAGGGCGGCGATGGTGGCGGAGAAGTCCTTCGGGATGGTGACGACGGCGGCGTAGGTGCCGTCGGCCAGCCCGTCGCGGGCGTCGGCCGCGTCGGTGAGCCGCCAGTCGAGGGCGGCGTCGGCGGGCCGGTCGGGTGCGGTGAGGCCGGCGGCGAGCAGGCGGCCGGCGGCGACCGGCCGGCCGTCCGCGCCGGTGACCATCTCGTCGAGGTTGACCACGGCGGTGGCCAGCCGGTCGAGGTGGTCCACCCGCCCGGACAGGGACGCCAGGGCGGCGGCGCCGCACAGCAGCGGCACCAGGACCGCCAGGATCAGGCTCAGGGCACGGCGGCTCACAGCGCGGCCTCCTCGAGGGCGGGGACGGTGGGACGGTCCAGGCACACCTGCCGCGGGGCGGGCGCCGGCCAGGGCACGGCCGGGTCGCGCCCGGCCAGGACGGTGGTGCCGGACTCGGTCAGCTCGGCGAGGGCCGCCCACCGCCGGGCCGCGCGGGCGGGGTCGGCGTCGGCGCCGTCGACGAGGACGAGCCGGCCGGGCCCGGCGCAGCGGGCCAGGTCCGCCGCGGAGGGGAAGACCGGGAAGAAGGCGGCGCGGGCGCGCACGGCGCCGGCCTCGTCGGGCAGCACCCGGCCGAGGACGACGAGGGTGCCATCCTCGGGGTACAGCCGCCCGGCGACGGCGGCCAGGAAGGCCTGGCGGACCAGCGGGTCGGCCGCGCCGACGGCGACCAGCTCGCCCGGGCGCACGGCGAGGTCCGCGCCGGCCACCAGCGGGGCGCCGGCCTCGTCGCGCACGGTCACCCGCTCCGCCCGCACCGCGGCCGGGCCGTGGGCGGCCTGCCACGCCTCGTGCTCGAGGTGCCGCTCGAGGCCGACGCCCTCGACGTCGAGGGTGGGCAGGCGCCGCTCGAGCCAGTCCGGCAGGGTCCAGGCGTGCCGGCCGAGCAGCGCGAGGACGGCGGGAACGAGGGTCATGCGCACGACGAAGGCGTCGACGAACACCCCGACCGCGAGGCCGAAGGCGATGGGCTTGACGATGGGGTCCCCGGCCGGGACGAACGCGGCGAAGACGGCGAACATGATCACCGCCGCGGCGGCCACCACCCGGGCGCTGGCGGCGAAGCCGGCGGTGATGGCCTCGGCGGCGTCACCGGTGTGCACGTAGTGCTCGCGCATGCGCGAGACGAGGAACACCTCGTAGTCCATGGCCAGGCCGAACAGGACGCCCATGAGGATGATCGGCAGGAAGCTGATGACCGGGCCGACCCGCTGGACGTCGAGGGCGTCGGCGAACCAGCCCCACTCGAACACCGCCGACAGGGCCCCGAAGGCGGCGAGGACGGAGAGCAGGTAGCCGGCGGTGGCCTTGATGGGCACGGCGATCGAGCGGAAGACGACCGTGAGCAGCACGAGGGAGAGCCCGACGACGACGATCCCGAAGGGCACCAGCGCGGCGCCGAGCCGGTCGGAGATGTCGATGGTGACCGCGGTGTGGCCGGTGACCCGCACGTCGGTGAGGTCGTAGCGGTCCTCCAGCCGCGGGGCCAGGTCGCGCAGCGCCCGCACGAGGTCGGCGGTCGAGGCCGCCGTCTGCCCCTCGCGCGGGACGATCTGGACGACGCCGAGGTCGCCGGTGGGGTTGGGGGTGGCCAGCGGCACCGAGGCGACGTCGTCGAGCCCGGCGACGTCGTCGGCGACGTGCCGCATGACCGCGACGGGGTCGGTGGTGCGGATGAGGTCGGCGGTGAGCACCAGCGGGGCGTTGAAGCCGGGGCCGTAGGCGTCGGCGATGAGGTCGTAGGTGACGCGGGCGGGGTCGCCCGGGTCGCGGGCGCCGTTGTCGGGCAGGGCCAGGCGCAGGTCCTTGGCCGGCACGGCCATGACGAGCAGGCCGGCGACGACGACCACGACGGTCAGCGCCGGCACCCTGGTGACCAGGGCGACCCAGCGCCGTCCCAGGGACCGGCCCTGCCCGGCGGTGGCGAGCTCGCGGGCGGCGGCGCGCGAGCCCGGCCGCGGGCGCAGGCGCTCGCCGAGCATGGCGAGGACGGCGGGCAGGGCGGTCAGCGCGACGGCGACGGCGACCGCGACGGCGGCCGCGGCGGCCACCCCCATGACGGTGAGGAACGGGATGCCGGCCACCGCCAGCCCGCACAGGGCGATGACGACGGTGGTGCCGGCGAAGATCACGGCGCTGCCCGCCGTCGCCGTCGCCCGGGCGAGGGACTCCTCCACCGCCATGCCGCCGGCCAGCTGCGCGCGGTGGCGGGACAGGACGAACAGGGCGTAGTCGATCCCCACCGCCAGCCCGATCATCAGGGCCAGGGTCGGGGTGGTGCTGGAGATGTCGGTCAGGCCCGCGGCCAGGACGATCCCGGCCAGGGCCACGCCCACGCCGAGCAGCGCGGTCAGCACCGGCACCCCGGCGGCGACGGCGGAGCCGAAGGTCAGGGCGAGGACCGCGCCGGCGACGACGACGCCGGCGGCCTCGGTGGCGCTGACGTGCACGCCGGTCGTCTGCAGCACCTGGCCGCCCAGGTCGATGCGCAGCCCGGCCGGGTCGTCGGCCGCGAGCGCGACGAGCCCGTCGCGGGTGGCGTCGTCGATGGCCCCCAGCGGCACGGACAGCTGGACCTGCGCCAGGGCGTGGCGCCCGTCGGCGGCGAGGTAGCGCTCCGCCCCGGCGGCGAACGGGTCGGTGACCGCGACGACGTCGGTGACCTCGCGGGCGTCGGCGAGGACCGCCTCGACGTCGTCGGCCCGGTCGGCGATGCGCTCGCCCTCGGGGACGGTGAACAGCAGCTGCCCGCTGGCGCCGGAGACCTGGGGGAAGCGGGTGGCCAGGACGTCGAGGCCGTCCTGGGACTCGGTGCCCGGGATGGAGAAGTTGTCGTTGAGCGTCCCGCCGACGAGGGGCACGCCGGCGCCGAGGACGGCGAGCAGGAGCAGCCAGGCGACCAGGACCAGGCGGCGGCGCCGGGCGACGGCCCGGCCGAGACGGTAGAGCGAGGAGGACACGCATGGCCTTCCGAAGGTGAGTCCCGGGCGCACCCGTCCGGGCGCGCCTCGGTGTTCGAGGGGCGAGCCGGCGGGCCCCGGGTGGGGCACGAGCGGGAACGATACATTTGCGTATCGGATACAGCAATGCATCGAGATGCCCGAGGGATGTGGCGTTCGCCGCTAGGGTGTTTGCCCGTGGACGACGAGCAGGCCTCCCCGCCGCGGCGGCGCGCGAACACCCGCGCCCGCCTGCTGGAGGCCGCGGTGGATGTCTTCGCCCGCAACGGGGTGGCGAGCACCACGGTCGACGACCTCGTCGCCGCCGCCGGCTACACCCGCGGGGCCTTCTACTCGAACTTCTCGAGCATGGACGAGGTCTTCTACGCCCTGTTCGAGGCCCGCTCCTCGGAGATGCTCGAGGCGGTGCGCCAGGCGCTGGCCGCCATCCCGCGCGAGGAGCTCTCCCCCGACTCCGTCGGCCGGGTCATCGACGCGATCGAGCCCGCCGGCCGGCGCTGGCACATCCTGCAGGCGGAGTTCAGCCTGCTGGCGATGCGCAAGCCCGAGGCGCGGGCGGCCTACCGGGCGTTCCGCAGCCGCTTCAGCGCCGAGTTCCTCGAGGTGACCCGCGAGGCCCTGGCCGCCATGGGCCGCCGGCCGGTGGTGCCGGTGGAGCAGATCGCCGAGGCGCTGGCCGCCATCTACGTCAGCTCCCTGACGGCGGAGACGATCGAGGACGACACGCTGCGACCGCGCGAGGCGCTGCGCAGCCTGGTCCCGGCGGTGCTCGTCGGGCTGTCGCGGGAGGGCACGGACGGCGAGGGCTAGGGTCCCGTGACCAACCACGCACCGCGGGCGCGGCCCCGCGAGGGAGAATGACCAGATGCCCGACGGCCCCCTGATCGTCCAGTCCGACAAGTCGATCCTGCTCGAGGTCGACCACCCGCGCGCCACCGAGGCGCGGCGCGCCATCGCGCCCTTCGCCGAGCTCGAGCGGGCCCCCGAGCACGTGCACACCTACCGCCTGACCCCGCTGGGCCTGTGGAACGCGCGCGCCGCCGGCCACGACGCCGAGCAGGTGGTCGCCGCGCTGATCGAGTACTCCCGCTACCCGGTCCCGCACGCGCTGCTCATCGACGTCGCTGAGACGATGGA
The DNA here is from genome assembly GCF_009193185.1 of Georgenia thermotolerans. Lineage (GTDB taxonomy): Bacteria > Actinomycetota > Actinomycetes > Actinomycetales > Actinomycetaceae > Georgenia > Georgenia thermotolerans. Next base: position 26,595 of record NZ_VUKF01000024.1, read on the forward strand.
CCGCTACGGCCGGCTCCAGCTGGTCCAGCACCCCACCCACGGGCTGGTGCTGCACGCCCTGGACAAGCCGGTCCTGGCCGAGGTGCTGCGCTCCAAGCGGGTCAAGGGCCTGCTGGGCGAGCGGCTGGACGACCAGGACGTCGTCGTCCACCCCTCCGAGCGCGGCCACCTCAAGCAGGTGCTCGTCAAGCTCGGCTGGCCCGCGGAGGACCTGGCCGGCTACGTCGACGGCGAGGCCCACCCCATCGACCTGGCCCAGGACGGCTGGCACCTGCGCCCCTACCAGGAGGAGGCGGTGGACACCTTCTGGCACGGCGGCTCCGGCGTCGTCGTGCTGCCCTGCGGCGCGGGCAAGACGATCGTCGGCGCCGGCGCGATGGCGCGGTCGCGGACGACGACGCTGATCCTGGTGACCAACACCGTCTCGGCCCGCCAGTGGCGCGAGGAGCTGGTGCGGCGCACCACCCTGACCGAGGACGAGATCGGGGAGTACTCCGGCGCCCGAAAGGAGGTCCGGCCGGTCACCATCGCCACCTACCAGGTGCTCACCACGAAGCGGAAGGGCGTCTACACCCATCTGGAGCTGCTCGACGCCCACGACTGGGGGCTGATCGTCTACGACGAGGTGCACCTGCTGCCCGCGCCGATCTTCCGGATGACGGCGGACCTGCAGGCGCGTCGCCGCCTGGGGCTGACCGCGACGCTGGTGCGCGAGGACGGCCGGGAGGACGAGGTCTTCTCCCTCATCGGCCCCAAGCGCTACGACGCGCCGTGGAAGGACATCGAGGCCCAGGGCTACATCGCCCCGGCCGAGTGCATCGAGGTGCGCCTGACGCTGCCCGACCACGACCGGATGGTCTACGCCACCGCCGAGCCGGAGGAGAAGTACCGCCTGGCGGCCAGCGCGCCGGGCAAGGTGCGGGTGGTCGAGCAGATCCTCGCCCGCCACCCCGGGGAGCAGACGCTGGTCATCGGCCAGTATCTCGACCAGCTCGAGGAGCTCGCCGAGGACCTCGACGCCCCGCTCATCACCGGGCAGACCACCGTGACCGAGCGCCAGCGCCTCTTCGACGGCTTCCGCCGCGGGGAGATCCCCATGCTCGTGGTCTCCAAGGTCGCCAACTTCTCCATCGACCTGCCCGAGGCGTCGGTGGCCGTGCAGGTGTCGGGGTCCTTCGGCTCCCGGCAGGAGGAGGCCCAGCGCCTGGGCCGGCTCATGCGGCCCAAGGCGGACGGGAAGACGGCGCACTTCTACGCCGTCGTCGCCCGGGACACGGTGGACCAGGACTTCGCCGCCCACCGCCAGCGCTTCCTGGCCGAGCAGGGCTACGCGTACACGATCGTCGACGCCGAGGACCTCGCCACGGCCTGACCGCGACGCCGACGCCCCGGGGCCAGTGACCAGAACGCCATTCCGGCTGCAGCCGGAATGGCGTTCTGGTCACGGGGTGGGGCGGCGTTACGCGGCGAGCGTGGTCTCCGCGGCGACGCGCACCTGGGCGGCGAACGCCTGCGCGATGGCCCGGCCGACCGGGGCGACGTGGGCGTCCTGCGCGCGGGCCTGGGCGAGGACGGCGGCGGCGTCCTCGCCCTCGGACGCGGCCCAGCGGGCCAGCAGCTCGGGCGAGGCCTCGGGGTGGAACTGCACGCCCAGGGCGGAGCCGACGCGCATGGCCTGGAACGGGTACATGGCGGAGAAGGCCAGCCACCGGCCGTCGGCGGGCAGCTCGACGACGGCGTCACCGTGCATGGAGGGCACCAGCGCGCCACCGAGCTCGCCCGCCGGGGCGACGTCGGGGGCCGCGGCCGCCATCGCGCGACCGAGGACGGGGTCCTCGCCGGCCTCGGGGCGCCACATCACCGGCACGACGCCGCTCTCGCGCCCGGGCGGCGGGGCGACCTCGACGCGGCCGCCGAGCGCGGCGGCGAGGAGCTGGTGGCCCAGGCAGATGCCCAGCACGGGCACGTCGGCCGCGACGGCGTCGGTCAGGAGGCGGCGGGTGGCGGGCAGCCACGGCGCCCGCTCGTCGTCGTAGGCGTTCTGGCTGCCGCCGAGCACGAGGAGCCCGGCGCCGAGCTCGTCGACGGCGGGCACGGGCGCGCCGTCGTCCAGCCGGACCACCCGGGTCTCGACGCCCTCGAGCCAGGCGGCGAACCTGTCGAGGGGGACGTCCGGATCGTGCTGCAGGACGGTAAGGACGGGGAGGGTCTCGAACATTGATCCACGGTAAAACGCGTCTGCCCCCGTTGTGTAGGGCCTGCGCCACATCTGTCGCGGACGTCCGGGCGGCGCTCACGCCGGCCCGCCTCCCTCGTTCCGGACCGACGGCACCTGGACGACCGGCCCGACCAGGAAGTTCCCCCGCTCCTCCCACCGCGAACGCCGCGCGGTGCTTATTGCGCCCACTCGCAAGGACCGCGAGGATCGCCGCGTGAGACCCGTCACCGCCCTGCGGACCCTGGCCGCCGTCGCCCTCGCCGGGCTGCCCCTGCTCACCCTCGCGGGTCCGGCCGCCGCCGAGCCCCCGCAGAACCTCACCACGCAGGTGACCGACACCGCCGACGTGCTCACCAGCGCCGAGGAGCAGGAGGTCCAGCAGGCCATCAAGCAGGTCCAGTCAGACACCGGCCAGCTCGTCTACGTCACCTTCGTCCCCGACTTCTCGGGCGAGACCGGGGAGCAGTGGGCAGCGGACACGGCCACCGTCTCCGGGCTGGGCCCGAACAACATCCTGTTGGCCGTGGGCGTGGACATCCGGAAGTACGGCATCGGCCGCCACACCGCCTCGCCGGTGGACCAGCAGGAGCTGCAGTCCTTCACGGACTCCGAGGTCGCGCCCAAGCTCGGCAACGGCGACTGGGCGGGCGCTGCCATCACCTTCGCCCAGGGCGTGGGCGACCTCTCCCAGGGCAAGACCCCCGGCGCGAGCGGCGGGGGCGGCGGGATGGGCGCCTTCGGCACCGTCGTCGTCGTCGGCCTCATCGTCATCCTGGCCGTGGGCGCCTTCCTCATCCTCAAGCGCCGGCGCGAGACCGGGGCGCGCCGCCCGGCCGGGCGGGCCCTGCCCAAGGACCACCCGCTCAACCTGCCCACCGAGGAGCTCGCCAAGCGCGCCGGCACCGCCCTGGTGGGCGCCGACGACGCCATCCGCAGCTCCGAGGAGGAGCTCGGCTTCGCCAAGGCCCAGTTCGGGCTCCAGGCGACCGACCAGTTCACCGCCGCGCTCGCGGAGGCGAAGACCCGGGCGCAGCGGGCGTTCCAGCTGCGCCAGCAGCTCGACGACGACATCCCCGAGACCGAGCCGCAGCAGCGGCAGATGTACGCCGAGATCCTCCAGCTCACCACCGAGATCGACCAGACGCTGCGGGCCCAGACCGAGCAGTTCGCCAAGCTGCGCAACATGCAGGCCCGCGCCCCGCAGGTGCTCGACGAGCTCGACCAGCGGGCCACCGAGGTGGCCCAGCAGATCGAGAGCGCGCGCGTGGAGCTGGCCGAGCTGGCGACCCGCTACCCGGCGGCGACGCTCGCCTCCATCGCGAAGAACCCCGACCAGGCCAAGGCGCTGCTGGCCTCGGCGCGGCAGTCGGTGGCCGACGGCCGGGCGAAGGTCCAGGAGGGCGACCGGGCCACCGCCGTCACCCACGCCCGGGTGGCCGAGCAGGCGATCGGGCAGGCGGACACCCTGCTCAAGAACGTCCACGGCGCCGGCGCCGCGCTGGCCGAGGCCGGCGCCCGCCTCGACACGGCGCTGGCCTCGATCACCGCCGACGTGCGCGACGCCAACCGGCTCGCCCCCACCGACCCCGTGGTCGGGGCCCGGCGCAAGGAGGCCGAGGCGGCCATCGCGCAGGGCAACCAGGCCCGCGGCGGCGCCGGCGACCCGCTCGCCGCGCTGCAGCGCCTGGCCGCCGCGGAGGCCGCCATCGACGCCGCCCTCGCGCCGGCCCGCGCGGCGGACGAGAACAACCGGCGCGCCGCCGCCCAGCTCGCCGACCGGCTGGGCCGGGTCAACTCCCAGATCCAGGCCGTGTCGGACTTCATCGCCACCCGCCGCGGCTCGGTCGGCTCCGAGGCCCGCACCCGCCTGTCGGAGGCGAGCCGCCTGGCGGCGGAGGCCGCCCGGCTGTCCGGCTCCGACCCGGCCGCCGCGCTGCAGACCGTCATCCAGGCCGAGCAGATGGCCACCACCGCCCAGCAGCTCGCAGAGCGCGACGCCAACCGGTTCGACGACTACAGCGGCTTCGGCGGCTGGGGCGGCGGCTACGGCGGCGGGCGCCGCGGCGGCATCGACGTCGGCTCCCTCATCCTCGGCGGCATCCTCCTCGGCGGCGGCCACGGCGGCTGGGGCGGCGGCTGGGGTGGCGGCGGCGGCTTCGGCGGCGGAGGTGGCGGCTTCGGCGGCGGAGGTGGCGGCTTCGGCGGCGGAGGCGGGGGCGGCGGCTTCTGAGGAGAGCGAGCAGGCAGTGATTTTTGGCAGGCGGCGCGGCCGCACCAGCTCAGCGCTAACGACAACCAAGAAGGGCACCACCATGGCAGAGAAGCAGAGCATCCTGGGCCGCATCGCCCAGCTCACCCGGGCCAACATCAACGCGATCCTCGACCGGGCCGAGGACCCGCAGAAGATGCTCGACCAGCTCGTGCGCGACTACACCTCCTCCATCGCCGAGGCCGAGGACGCCGTGGCGGTGACCATCGGCAACCTGCGCCTGGCGGAGCAGGACCACGCCGCCGACGTCGCCGAGGCACGCGACTGGGGGCAGAAGGCGCTGGCCGCCGCGCAGAAGGCCGAGCAGGTCCGGGCGCAGGGCAACGAGTCCGAGGCCGCTCGCTTCGACAACCTCGCCAAGGTCGCCATCGGCAAGCAGATCGCCGCGGAGAACGAGGCCAAGGCCGCCGAGCCGATGATCGCCTCGCAGAACGAGGTGGTGGAAAAGCTCAAGGTCGGCCTGCAGGACATGCGGGTCAAGCTCGACGAGCTGAAGTCCAAGCGCGACCAGCTCGTCGCCCGCGCCAAGAGCGCCCAGGCGCAGAAGCAGGTCCAGGGCGCCATCGCCTCCATCAACATCATGGACCCCACGAGCGAGATCGCCCGGTTCGAGGAGCAGGTGCGCCGCGAGGAGGCGTACGTCGCCGGCCAGGCCGAGCTGCAGGGCTCCTCGCTCGAGGACCAGTTCGCCGAGCTCGAGGACTACGGCCGCAACGCCGAGATCGAGGCGCGGCTGGCCGCCCTCAAGGGCGGCACGAGCGCGCCCCAGCAGATCGGCGCCACCGCTGCCGGCTCCACCGGGGCCGACGAGGGCTCCGCCGCGGTCAACGACCCGGCGGAGGACAAGACCACGTACTGACGCCGTGCGGTGCCCCGCACCGGCGTGAGACATCGAGGCCCCGCCTCCGGCCGCAGCGCCGGATGCGGGGCCTCGCCGCGGGCAATGGTGCCGGACGCGCCACGTCGCCAACTACGCTGAGCGCATGTCCGAGAGCGCTGACCGCACCACGTACCTCCTCGTCGACGGCGAGAACATCGACGCGACCCTGGGGATGAGCGTGCTCGGCCGCCGGCCCGAGCCCGCGGAGCGGCCGCGCTGGGACCGCATCCTCCACTTCACCCAGGAGGTCTGGCACGAGGACGCCCGCGGGCTGTTCTTCCTCAACGCCACCAGCGGGCAGATGCCGATGAGCTTCGTCCAGGCGCTGCTGGCGATGGACTTCCGCCCCATCCCGCTGGCGGGCACCGGCACCGAGAAGGTCGTCGACATCGGCATCCAGCGCACGATGGAGGCCATCCTCGCCCAGGGCACCGGGGACGTCCTGCTCGCCTCGCACGACGGCGACTACATCCCCCAGGTCGAACGCCTCCTCGACGACGGCCGCCGGGTCGGCGTGCTGTGCTTCCGCGAGTTCCTCAACTCCGAGCTGGCCGGGCTCACCGACCGCGGCCTGAAGATCTACGACCTCGAGGACGACCTGGGCGCCTTCAACGCCGTCCTGCCGCGCGTGCGGATCATCCCGCTCGCCTCCTTCGACCCCAACCGCTACCTGTAGGCCCCATGTCCTCCCCCGCCGCGGCCGCCCGGCCCGGCACCGTCCCACCCGGCACGCCTGCCCGCACCGCCCCGCTGCTGCTCCGGCGGGTGCGGCTCGTCCCGGTCGCCCCGCGCGCCGGCCACACCCCCGCCCCGGCGGCCCCCGACGCCCCGGTCGACCTGCGCATCGCCGGCGGCGTGGTCACCGCCGTCGCCCCGCGCCTGGACCCGCGGCCCGACGAGCCGGTGCTCGACGCCGCCGGCCGGTGGGCCGCCCCGGGGCTGTGGGACCGCCACGTGCACCTGGGCCAGTGGGCCGGCACGTTCGGGCGCCTCGACCTTTCGACGGCGGACAGCGCCGCCGCCGTCCTCGACCTCGTCCGCGCCCGCCTCGCCGGCCACCCGCCCGGGCGCCCCCTGCTCGGGTTCGGCTTCCGCGACGCCCTGTGGCCCGACGCCCCCACCCTCGGCGCGCTCGACGCCGTCGCCGGGGCCACCCCGGTCGTGCTCAGCTCCGGCGACGTCCACAGCGGCTGGCTCAGCTCCGCCGCGCGCGCCCTGCTCGGCCTGCCGGCCGGCGCTCCCGGCGACGACGGGCTGGTGCGCGAGGGCCCGTGGTTCGCTGCCCTCGCCAGGGTCCCGTCGCTGCCCGGCGCCGACGCGGCGGCCGGCTACCGCCAGGCGCTCGCCGAGGCCGCAGCCCGCGGCGTCGTCGGCGTCGTGGACGTGGAGTTCGCCGCGAACGAGCGCGAGTGGCCCGAGCGGATCGGCCAGGGCCTGGACCTGCTGCGGGTGCGCGCCGGGGTCTACCCCGACCGGCTCGAGGCGGTCCTCGCGGCCGGGCTGCGCACCGGCGACCCGCTGCCCGGCGGGGCCGGGCTGGCCACCATGGGCCCGCTGAAGATCATCTCCGACGGCGCCCTCAACACCCGCACCGCCCACTGCCGCGACGCCTACCCCGTCCCCGGCGACGCCGGGCACCCGCACGGGGTGCAGTCCGTCGGACCGGACGAGCTCGCCCGGCTGCTGCGCCGCGCCCGGACGGGCGGGCTCACGGTCGCCCTGCACGCCATCGGCGACGCCGCCGTGGGGCTGGCCCTGGACGCCTTCGCCGCCACCGGTGCGCGCGGCAGCATCGAGCACGCCCAGCTGCTCACCGCCGCCGACGCCGCCCGGATGGCCCGCCTCGGCGTGGTCGCCAGCGTCCAGCCGGCGCACCTGCTCGACGACCGCGACGTCGCCGAACGGGTCTGGGCCGGGCGCACCGGGGACGCCTTCCCCTTCCGCACCCTGCTGGACGCCGGCGTCCCCCTGGCCTTCGGCTCCGACGCGCCGGTGGCCCCGCTGGACCCGTGGCTGGCCATGGCCGCCGCCGTGCACCGCAGCGCCGACGAGCGCGCCCCCTGGCACCCCGAGCAGCAGCTGGGGGTCGCCGAGGCGCTGGCCGCGAGCACCGACGGGCAGGGCACGCTGGGCGCCGGCTCCCGCGGCGACGTCGTCCTCCTCGACGCCGACCCCCTCGCCCCGGCGGCGACGACGGCGGAGGCCGCCGCCCGCCTGCGGGCGATGCCGGTGGCCGCGACGGTGCTGGGCGGGCGCGTCACCCACGACGCGCGCTGAGCCCGGGACGGCCCCCGCTACCGTGAGCACCATGAACCCGCGCCGCTTCGCCCAGGTCGACGTCTTCTCCGCCGAGCCCTTCCGCGGCAACCCGGTCGCCGTCGTCGTCGACGGCGAGGGCATCAGCGACCACGACATGCAGGCGTTCGCCCGCTGGACGAACCTGTCCGAGACCACCTTCCTGCTGCCGCCGACCACGCCGGAGGCGGACTACCGGGTGCGGATCTTCACCACCGACGAGGAGCTGCCCTTCGCCGGGCACCCCACGCTCGGCTCGGCCCACGCCTGGCGCGCCGCCGGCGGCACCCCGCGCACGCCCGGCCGGCTCGTCCAGGAGTGCGCCGCGGGCCTGGTCGAGCTGCGCGAGCGCGACGGGCGGTGGGCCTTCGCCGGGCCGCCGCTGACGCGGTACGAGCCGGTCGACGAGGCCACCCTGGCCCGGGCCGTCGCGGGGCTGCGGCTGGACCCGGCGGACGTGCTCGACAGCTCCTGGCTGGTCAACGGGCCCGTGTGGATCGGGCTGCGTCTGGCCTCCGCGGAGCAGGTGCTCGCCATCCGCCCGGACTTCGGCCGGCTCGGCGACCTGTTCGTCGGCGTCGTCGGCCCCTACCCCGAGGACGACGGCGCCGCCGGCGGGGACGAGCGCCCCGACCTGGAGGTCCGCGCGCTCATGGGCACCGGCACCGAGGACCCGGTCACCGGCAGCCTCAACGCCGGCGTCGCCCGCTGGCTCATGGACACCGGCGAGGCCCCGGCGGCCTACCTGGCCGCCCAGGGCACCGTGCTGGGCCGGGCCGGGCGGGTGCACGTGGCGGCCGAGGACGGCGAGATCTGGGTGGGCGGGGACACCGCGACCGTCGTCGAGGGCACCGTGCGGATCTGAGCGGCCGGATCCGAGGGTCGTCCCAGCCTCGCACCAGCGTGCTCCCAGGCAACCTCCAGCGACCGGCGCCACACTGGGAGCCATGGACGCCACCACCACCTCCCGCTCCCCGCGCCGCCCCGCCGGGGAGAAGCCGGCCGAGGCCCAGCTGCTGGTGGTCGACGACGAGCCGAGCATCCGCGAGCTGCTCTCCGCCTCGCTGCGCTTCGCCGGCTTCGACGTCGTCACCGCCGAGGACGGCAACGCCGCCGTGCGCGCGGCGGCCCAGCAACGTCCCGACCTCGTCGTCCTCGACGTCATGCTCCCGGACATGGACGGCTTCACCGTGCTGCGGCGCCTGCGCGCCCACGGCGACACCATCCCGGTGCTGTTCCTCACCGCCCGCGACGACATGACCGACAAGGTCCAGGGCCTGACCGTCGGCGGGGACGACTACGTCACCAAGCCGTTCAGCCTCGAAGAGGTCGTCGCGCGCATCCGGGCGATCCTGCGGCGCACCCGCCCGGCGGAGGAGGACGACGACGCCGTGCTGCGCTACGCCGACCTCGAGCTGGACGAGGACGCTCACGAGGTGCGCCGGGCCGGCCGGCTCGTCGAGCTCTCCCCCACCGAGTTCAAGCTGCTGCGCTACCTGATGATCAACGCCGAGCGGGTGGTGTCCAAGACGCAGATCCTCGACCACGTGTGGGACTACGACTTCGCCGGCGACGCCGCGATCGTGGAGTCCTACATCTCCTACCTGCGCCGCAAGCTCGACTCCGCGGCCGCGCTGGGACTGGGCCCGGACGCCGACATCCGCCCCCTGATCCACACCCGCCGCGGCGTCGGCTACGTGCTCCGCCAGCAGAGCTGATGCGGCGCCACCCGCGCGAGGGGCACCACCCCCGCGAGCGGCACCCCGCCCGCGAGCGGTGGCGCGCCGTGCCGCTCAGCGCTCGGCTCGTCACGATCATCACGGTGCTGCTGCTCGTCGGGCTGGCCAGCGCGGGGATCACCACCCTGACCGTCCTCCACGCCCACCTCGTCCAGCAGGTCGACGACGAGCTGACCTCGCGCGGGGAGGAGCTCGCCGAGCGCACCGTCGACCAGCTCGTCGCGGGCCGCGCCCAGCAGGCGATCCTGCCGTCGAACTACTACCTGGCGATCCAGCTCCAGGGCGGGCACACCGTCGAGATCCCCAACCCGCACCTGCAGCAGCAGCTCGGCACGCCCCGGCTGCCCTCCGTCGACCTCGACGACCTCGACCGCACCCCCACGCCGGTCACGCTGGACGGGAACGGCTCCCACATCCACTGGCGAGCGGTGACCTACCCGCTCAGCGCCGGCGGCCCCACAGTCGGCGCGGTCACGGTGGCCCTGCCCCTGGTGTCCGTGGACGCCACCATGGCGAGCACCGGCAAGCTGCTGGTCGTCTCCGGGCTGCTCATCGCGGCCCTGGGCGCCCTGGCCGCCTGGGCGGCGGTGCGCCGCTCGCTGCGCCCGCTGCGCGAGATCGAGGCCACCGCCGGCGCGATCGCCGCGGGCGACCTGTCCCGCCGCGTCCCGGCCCAGCCGCCGACGACGGAGGTCGGCTCGCTGGCCCACTCCCTCAACGTCATGCTCGCCCAGATCGAGCAGTCCTTCGCCGCGCAGCGGGCCTCGGAGCAGCGGATGCGCCGGTTCGTCTCCGACGCCTCCCACGAGCTGCGCACCCCGCTGTCGACCATCCGCGGCTACGGCGAGCTGTACCGCATGGGCGGGGTCGCGGACGTCGGGCAGGCGATGAGCCGCATCGAGGCCGAGGCCAAGCGGATGGGCGCGCTCGTGGAAGACCTCCTCCAGCTCGCCCGCCTGGACGAGGGCCGCCCGCTGGACCTGCGCCCGGTGGACCTGACGGCGGTGGCGGCCGACGCCGTCGCCGACCTGCGCGCCGTGGCCCCCGACCGCGCCGCCCGGGTCGTCGCGCTGACCGGCGACGGCGCGCCGGCGCCGCTGACGGTGCGGGCGGACGAGAACAAGATCCGCCAGGTCGTCGCCAACCTCGTCGGCAACGTGCTCCAGCACACCCCGGCCGGCACCCCGGTGGAGATCGCGGTCGGACTGCCCGAGGACGGCTGGGCGCTGCTCGAGGTCCGCGACCACGGGCCCGGCATCGCCCGGGAGGACGCCGACCGGGTCTTCGAGCGGTTCTTCCGCGTCGACCTCTCGCGCACCCGCAGCTCCGGCGGCTCGGGCCTCGGCCTGGCCATCGTCGCCGCAATCATGGGCACCCACGACGGCGGCGTGCGGATCGTGCCCACCCCCGGCGGCGGCACCACCGTGCAGGTCGCCATGCCGATCGCCGGGCCCCGGGAGAAGCCGCCCGCTCCGGCGCCCGCTCCCCCGGACGCCCCGGCGCCGGCACCGCCGGCCACCGGCGAGGCCGCCGCGGTCCTCCGTGACCCGCCGGCGCCCGCCCACGAGGCCACGCGCCGCGAAGGGCCCGACACCCCGGCGCCCGCCGCGGAGGGCGGACCGGGCCAGGCCGCGCCGTCGTCCCGGACGACGCCGGCGCGCACCCCGGACGCCGACTAAGACGGGCCGGGCGGCCGCCGCGAATGTCGAACGGCCGGGCGCCCCACCAAGGGACGCCCGGCCGTTCCGACCGAGCTCACCGCCGGCGCCGCAGCACCGGCGGCCCGCTCACCACTCCCGCTGGGCGGGGATGAGCGTGCCCGGGTTGAGGTTGCGGCCCGGGTCCACCCCGCGCAGCAGCGCGACCATGACGTCCGTGCCCGCCTCGGAGATGTCCTCCTCGAGCCAGTGCGCGTGGTCGGTGCCCACCCCGTGGTGGTGGGAGATGGTGGCGCCGGTGTCGACGAAGGACTGCTGGACCGCGCTCTTGACCTCCCAGTAGCGCGCGAGCTGCTCCTCGACGTCGTCCGTGCCGGGCGGGAAGGCGAACGTGAAGTACAGGCACGCACCGGAGTGATAGCTGTGCGAGAGGTGGCACATGATGAAGCCCTTGACCCCGAGCCGGTCGAACGCCTCGCGGGCCGCGCGCACGGTGCCGGAGTAGACGTCCATGAGCCTCGACCACGGCATCGCCGTCTCGGAGACGTCTGCGAGGCCGCCGACGTCGAGCAGGAAGTCGCGGATGTAGGGGGTGTCGAACTTCTTCTGGTCGTACAGGGCGCCGGGGCCGGTGCCGAGCTTGATGCCGCCGTGCGCCTTGACGATCTTGCCGACGATCGCCTTCTCGCGGGCCACGCGCTCCTTGCCGCCCTCGTAGCCGATGTAGGACAGGCACGCCTGCTCCAGGTCCCAGCCACGCCGCTCGAGGACGGCGAACAGGGCCTTGGAGACCTTGCCCTTGATCCCGCGGCTCTTCTTCTGCGTCGCGAGGGAGAACTGGGTCTCGTTGGCGTCGGAGACGCGGGTGACCGACGGGGCGGCGTCGGAGGCCGCGATCTCGGCCATCGCGGCCAGCCCGGCCGCCCAGGTCGGGAACAGGTAGGCGATGATCTCGCGGTTCTCCGGCAGGCGGTGGACGTTGACCCACGCCTCGGTGATGACGCCGAGCCGTCCCTCGGAGCCGAGGATCATCTCGCGCACGCTGGGGCCGGAGGAGGTCGAGGGCAGCGGGCGCAGCACGACGACCTTGCCGGGCTGGACCATGCGCAGGCCGCGGGTGATGTCGGCGATGTCGCCGTACTTGTCCGACTGCATGCCCGAGGAGCGGGTGGCGATCCACCCGCCGAGGGTGGAGTGGCGGAAGCTGTCGGGCTGGTGGCCCATGGTCCACCCGCGCGCGCCGAGCTGGTCCTCCAGGTCCGGGCCGAGCACGCCGGCCTGTACCCGGGCCAGCCCGGCGGCCTCGTCGACCTCGAGCACCCGGTTCATCCGGCCCAGGTCGAGGGAGACGACGACGCGCTCCTCGTCGGCCGGCGGGGTGAGGGAGCCGGAGATGTTCGACCCGCCGCCGAAGGGGATGAGGACGGCGTCGGCGGCGACGACGGCGTCGACCACCGCCCGGACCTCGTCCTCGTCGCCGGGGTAGACGACGACGTCGGGCACCCGGGGCAGGTGGCCGGCGCGGATCTTGACCAGGTCGGCCAGGCCCTTGCCGTAGGTGTGGACCACCCGGTCGAGGTCGTCGGTGACGAGGTAGTCCTCGCCGACGGCGCGGCGCAGCGTGGTGGCCAGCTCGTCCCCCAGCCGGGTGGCGGGCACGGCGATGTCGTCGAAGGCCGGCGGCGGCGTGCCCGGGGCGTGCAGGTCGATGCCGACCTTGTCCAGCACGAACGGCGCCAGCTTGGGCTTGTCCTCGTGGTGGAAGGCGACGCCCTCCACCCCCCAGCCCCACCACTTCTGGTGCGTGACACCGTTCACGAAGCCTCCTCCTGCCGCTTGTTCTGGGGATGGTTCGATCCGCCCTGCGGCCCGTCGGCGAGCACGTAGGGGGTCTGCATGGTGAGCATCGTGGCGACGCGGGCCTGCACGCGGGCGTTGAAGTCGCGGGCCTTCTCGCCGGGGTGGGGCCGCATGGGCCGGCCGATGAGCATCCGCACCGGCGGGCGGCCGGGCACCGGCCAGGACCGGCCCACCGGCATGGCCTCGGCGGTGCCGAGGAGCGCCACGGGCACGCACGGGACGTTCTGCCCCACGCACAGGGCGGCGGCACCGGGGGTGAAGCGCTTCATCTGCCCGTCCCGGGAGCGGGTGCCCTCGGGGAAGATCAGGATCGGCACCCCGGCGGCGAGCAGCCGGGCGGACATGCCCTTGCCGCGCCCGCCGCCGGTGCGGTGCACCGGGTAGGAGTTGAAGAACAGCGAGGTGGGCGCCTTCACCCACCACTGCTTGTAGAAGTAGTCGGCCGCGGCGGCCACGGCCAGGTGCGCGGTCAGCCGGCGCGGCAGCCCGGTGACGATCAGGGTGGCGTCCAGGTGGCTGGTGTGGTTGGCGACGACGACGAACGGTCCGCCGGCCAGCCCGTCGAGGTTGTCGGTGCCCTCGACGCGGACGTCGGTGGTGGTGCGCACCACCGAGCGCAGCACGAGGCGCTGGGCGAGGAACCGGGCCCACCGGTGCCAGCGCGCCCGGTAGCGGCGCAGGCTCATCGGGGCGCTCATCGCCGGCTCCGCGAGAGCTGGGCGGTGACCCGGCGCACGGCCGGGCGCGGGCCGTGCTCGGCGAGGAACGCCAGCACCGCGAACCGCTTGGACGGCACCGAGCGCAGCCGGCCCTTCTCGACGTCCTGGAGGCACTCGGCGACGACGTCGTCGGCCTCCAGCCACAGCCCGCTGGGGATCGAGCTCGCCCGGATGCCGGCCCGCTCGTGGAACTCGGTGCGCACCCAGCCGGGCAGCAGCGTGGTCACCCGCACCCCGGTGCCGGCCAGCTCCAGCGCCAGGCTCTCGGAGTAGGTGCGCACCCAGGACTTGATCGCGGAGTACATCCCCATGGGGATCAGCCCGGCCACGGAGGAGACGTTGATGATGACGCCGTGGCCGCGGGCGCGCATCGCCCGGCCCGCCGCGCCGCCGAGCACGAGGACGGCGCGGACCATGAGGTCCAGGGCGCTCTCGTGCTCGGTGGTGTCGGGGTCGAGGAGGCGCACGTGCACGCCCCTGCCGGCGTTGTTGACCAGGACCTCCACGGGGCTGTCGGCGTCCTCGAGGCGGGCGGCGACGGCGGCGACGTCGCCGCGGTCGGCCAGGTCCGCGCGCAGCGTCTCGACGTCGACGCCGTAGCGCCAGCGCAGCTGCTCGGCGGTCTTGTCCAGGCGGGCCGCGTCCCGGGCGACGAGCACGAGGTCGCAGCCCCGGGCGGCCAGGGCGTGGGCGAAGGACAGCCCGATGCCCGAGGTGCCGCCGGTGATGAGCGCCCGCCCGCGCAGCACCGAGTCGCCCGGCGGCACGGCGCGGCGCGCCCCCACCGTCGGACCTCGCTGTCCGGTTCCCGTGCTCATCGCCTCTGCGCCCCCTTGATGCTTCGCAGGACCGGGGAGAGCCGGCCCTCCGCGGTGGTGGTCCAGGTCAGAACGGGCCAGCGCCGCGACTTGGCATAACGGTAGAGGCTGGCGTCCGGGTTCACCGCGTGCGGGTGCCCGACGACCTCCAGCCAGGACCGATCGGCATAGCTGTCGCCGTAGGCGTAGGAGGCGCTGAGGTCCAGGCCCTCCTCGCGGGCGTAGCGGCGCAGCCACGCCGCGCGGGCCTCGCCCACCAGCGGCGAGGCGGCCAGGTGCCCGGTCCAGCGCCCGTCCGGGCCGACCTCCATCTTCCCCGCCTCGATGTGGTCGAACAGCGGGGCGAGGGGCTCGACGAAGACGTCGATCTCCCCGGTCAGCAGCACGGTGCGGTGCCCGGCGGCCCGGTGGGCCGCGACCCGGCGCAGCGCCTCCTGCAGCAGCCCGCGCCGCAGCGACGGCGTCACCCGCTTGGTGACCACCTCGCGCAGCTCGGCCTCGCTGACGCCCTCGTAGCGGCGCATGAACTGGCGGATGAAGTCGCCGCGGTCGCGGCGCTCGGCCTGGAGGTAGCGCGGGCCCAGCGCGACGAGGTTGGCCAGGGAGGCGGGCCAGCTCGTCGCCGGCTTGGCGGCCAGCTCGACCCACAGGTACTGCTCCACCAGCGTGGCGGCGGCCACGGTGCGCTGCAGGTCGAAGACGGCCACGACGTCGGTGCGCTCGGTCAGCTCCGCCGGCGCCGTCGGCGAGGACGCCCCGCCCCGGCTGCGCATGAGCCCGGGGACGTTGGGGATGTGGATCTCCTGCAGGTACCGACGCCAGTCGATCTCGGTGACGTCGAAACCGTGGGCGTCCTGCCGCTCCGCCGGCAGCGCGGCGTGCAGCTCGCGCAGCCGGGCGTCGTCGAAGATCACCTCGGTCTGGGTGTAGGGCTGGTAGAGGTTGGTGAACTTGCGCAGCGTGCCCAGGTCGCGCCGCGCCCGGTGCAGCCCGGAGATCCACTTGCGGGTGCGGGGGGTGGCGGGCAGGCGGCCGACCGCGCGGTCGGCGAGCTCGACGGCCTTCTCCCGGCGGCGCAGCGCCCGCTCGACGGCGCCGGTGTGCGGGAAGGACCAGGCCGGCACCGCCACGTGGGCGCCCTCGGCGTCGGTGAGCGGGTTGGCCTTGAAGTACTCGCGCACGAGCCGGACCAGCTGCCCCAGCGGCAGCGGGTTGGTCAGCCCGGAGGAGACCTGAAAGTAGTTCGCCCCGCCCGGCGCCGGCGGCGCGGCGGCC
The DNA here is from genome assembly GCF_009193185.1 of Georgenia thermotolerans. Classification (GTDB taxonomy): domain Bacteria; phylum Actinomycetota; class Actinomycetes; order Actinomycetales; family Actinomycetaceae; genus Georgenia; species Georgenia thermotolerans. The sequence goes on from NZ_VUKF01000024.1 coordinate 42,326, forward strand.
GCGGCGAGGATGGCGTTGACGACGAAGTCGACCGGGATGACGTCGAGGACCGTGTCCGCGAGCGCCGGGAACTCCGGCAGCATGCCGCGCCCGTAGGCCGCGATGAGGGGGTCGGCGACCTTGAACCCGTCGATCCAGCCCGGGTAGGGGTGCTTGAGGGCCGACTCGATGATCGTCGGGCGCACCACGGACAGCCGGTGGCCGGCGCCGGCCCACAGGTCCTCGGCCACCCGCTCGCCGAGCGCCTTGGTGAAGGTGTAGACGTCGGTCCAGCCCAGGGTGTTCGCGCGGGTGCGGCCGGCCTCGACGAGCTCGTGGCGCACCCACTCCTGGCGGGCCTCCTCGGCAGCCTCGGCCACGGCGCGGGCGCCGGCCCGGCGGTGGGCGGTCTGGGCCTCCGCCAGCAGCTGGCGCAGCACCTCGGGGCGGCGCGAGGCGGCCTCGGCCTCCTCCCGGGCGGTCAGCGCGTAGGCGAACTCGCGCTCGCGGTCCACCTCGTGGTCCAGGGCGCGCTCCTCGACCACGCCCTTGCGCAGCCCGGCGACGTAGCAGGTGGAGACGTGGACGACGTGCGGGTCCGCCCCGGTGGCGAGCAGCGCCTGGTACAGCGACAGCGGGCCGCCGACGTTGGCGGTGAACGCCTCGTCGATGGGCAGGTCGAAGGAGACCGTCGAGGCGGAGTGGATGACGACGTCGACGTCGTCGGGCAGCGGGGGCAGGTCGCCCAGGTCGCCCTCGAGCACGGTGACGCGCTCGCGGACCGCCTCCGCGGCCGCCTCCTCGCCCACCGCCTCCCGCCAGGTGCGGAACGCGGGCTTGCGGAGGAGCTTGTCGATGCGCATCTGCGCGGTGAGGTCGCCGCGGGGGCGGACGAGCACGCTCACGCGGGTGCTCGGGTAGGCGGAGAGGATCTTCTCGAGGACGGCCTGGCCGACGAATCCCGTGGCGCCCGTCAGGAGCACATGCGCCCCGTCCAAGGATGATGACATTCCGCTGACAATACCGGGGATCGGTGCCCGTACCCGACACCCTTCCGTGGGCCGGGCCGCGATCGCCGTCGCACGCCGGCGTCGCCGTCCGGTCCCGCTGCCGGGTGCCGGCATCGCCGTCGGGGTTCGGGCCGCCGGGCCCTCAGCATCGCCGTCCTGCCTCGCCGGGCCCCTCCCCCGTGAGACCCGCCACCCCGCACGACGCCGTCCCCATCCGTATTTGATTCCCTGCGGGGTCGGTCTACGCTCGGGGCTCTGGACACGAACCGTCAAGGGAACGGAGCCATGGGCGTCACCGACGTACCACAATGGTTGCCCTCCGCCTTCGTCCGCAGCGTCCTCGCCGTCGGTGCCACCGCGCCCCGCGAGGAGATCGAGGAAACCTGCAGCAGGCTTCTCGCGCGCTGGCAGGAGCCGGACCGCCACTTCCACAACCTCAAGCACCTCGTCGACGTCCTCGCGCGCGTCGACGAGCTCGCCGAGGAGACCCACCACCCCGACGTCGTCCGGCTCGCGACCTGGTACCACGGCGCCGTGTTCAGCTCGACGCCCTCCAAGGCCTACTCCCGCAGCGGCGGCGAGGACGAGGTGGCCTCCGCCGAGCTCGCCACTACCGAGCTCGCCGCGCTGGGCGTGCCCGAGAAGGTCACCGCCCGGGTCGCCTACCTCATCCTCAACCTCAAGCGGCACGACGCCGACCCACGCGACATCGACGCCCTCGCCCTGTGCGACGCCGACCTCGCTGTGCTGGCCGCCGACCCGCAGCACTACCGCTCCTACCGCAAGGCCGTGCGCGAGGAGTACGCCCACCTGCCGCTGCGGCACTACCTCGAGGCGCGGATGGCGATCGTCACCAAGCTCCTCGCCCGGCGGCAGATCTTCCTCAGCCCCCTCGGGGAGCAGTGGGAGGACAGCGCCCGGGAGAACCTCCACGCCGAGCTCGAGCGCCTGCGCGGCGAGCTCGCCGTGCTCGGCACCCCGGCGCCCGGCGACTCCGTCACCGAGGCTGAGGCGGCGCACGGGCTGGTCGCCGCCGAGGCGGGCCCGGGCAAGCGGGTGACGGCGGAGGCCCACCCGCTGGTGGTCCGCCCCCACGACCTCGGCCCGCTCTCCGCGGCCACACCGGCCTCGACCGCCGGGCGCGGGCCCGAGGCCGCCCCGGCCGCGGGCACCCCGGTCCCCGGCGCCGGCGCCGCCGTCGTCCCCGCCCGGGTCGTGCCGAGCGCCGTGACGCCCGCTCGCGCCGCCACCCCGGCCGAGACGGGCCGGACGCCGGCGGAGCCGGTGTCCTCCCTCGAGGCCATGCCGGACGATCTCGACCAGCTGGCGCCCCGCCAGCTCGACGACGCCCCGGCCGCGCGCCGCGCCGTCGCGCAGAGCTCCCGCGACCGGATCGAGGAGGCGGTGCGCCAGGCGCGCGCCGAGCGCGAGCGGAGCCAGCGCGACCGGCTGGCCGGCATGCGGGCCGAGCGCGAGGAGGCCCAGGCAGCCTTCCGCGAGCGCCGCCAGGCCCGCTCCGCACCCTCGCCCGACACGGCCGAGCCGGACGGCGACCGCCCGGCCGCGCCGCCCGTGGCGGTGCCGCCCCAGCACGGCATGGAGCGTGAGCCCGAGCTGCTCGAGCCGCGCCGCAAGCGGGACAAGCGCCCGCGCTGACCCGGGGGCCCGGGCGCCGGTGGCGCCGCCGCGGCGTCGTGCTGCTGGCGGGTCCACAGCCGTGCCCCGCCTCGGGGCGCGCCGTCCCGGTGCACCCCTAGCCTCGCCGACGAGAGCGCACCGCGGGAGGTGCGTGCGAGCGAAGGAGGCAGCCATGGTGCGCTACCAGGTCGACAGCGCCGAGGTCGCCCAGGCGGCGGCGCAGACGCGCGCCACCGCGGGCACGATCCGGGCGGAGGTCGCCGCGATGCTCGGGCACCTCGGCCAGCTGCAGGGCAGCTGGACGGGCGGCGCGTCCGCCGCGTTCGGCGCCTGCGCCGACCAGTGGCGGGTGGCCCAGGCGCAGGTGGAGGCCGCGCTCGAGCAGATCACCGGCGCGCTGGACGCGGCGGCGCGGACGTACGCCGACGCGGAGGCCAGCGCCCACAGCCTGTTCTCGGGATAGGGCTCTGGACCTTCGCCCCTTTCCAGGGCCGGGGCCGCGCGGGAGACTGTCGGCACAGACGGTCGACGGCGACCGCCGGCGGCGACACGGTCGCCGCCCACCGGTGGGCCGCCGTCCTCGCGAGAGGGGTCCCGCCATGTCGTCCTCGTCCATCCCCGCCCCCGCCCCGCGGCCGGCCGCCACCCCCCACTCGGCGAGCGGCGTGATCGTCGGGTTCGACGGGTCCGACCTGGCCCAGCAGGCCCTGGCGTGGGCGGCACAGGAGGCGGTGCGGCGAGCCGCGGGCCTCCACGTCGTCCAGGTGCTCCCCGACCTGTCGCTGAGCGCCGCCTACGGGCTCTTCGCCGAGGAGCAGCCGCGCCCGACCGGGGACTCCGACGTGGCGCAGGCGGCGGAGCAGATCCGAGCGGCACACGAGGGACTCGCCGTCACGTCGGAGTTCCTCCTCGGGCGTCCTGCGCGCGAGCTGGTGCGGGCCTCGCTCGGCGCCGCCCTGGTGGTCGTCGGCGCCCACGGGCACGGCCGCCTCACCGGCAAGCTGCTCGGGTCCGTCTCCCAGCAGGTGGCGGCCCACGCCCACAGCTCCGTCGTGGTGGTGCGCGGCGGCGAGCACCGCACCGGCCCGGTGGTGGTGGGGGTCGACACCTCCCCCGGCGCCGCGACGGCCCTCGACTTCGCCCTCGCGCACGCCGCCCGGAGCGGGGCACCCGTCCTGGCGGTGCACGCGGCCTACGAGGAGCCGGGCCTGCCGCTCAACGTGCCCCCGGGCTTCTGGGTCCGGTCGGAGGCCGCCGCACTGGAGGAGGAGTCGGAGGCCACCGCGGCCGTCGTCGACCGGGCGGCGGAGCGTTACCCCGACGTCAGGGTCACCCTCAACAGCCCACGCGAGCACCCGGTCGAGGCGCTGCTCCGGGCGGCGCCTGACGCGGCCCTGATCGTGGTGGGCAACCGCGGCCTCGGCGGGTTCACGGGGCTGATGCTCGGGTCGGTGAGCCAGGGGGTGCTCAGCACCGCCGAGTGCCCGGTCGCCGTGGTGCGGACCGCACGCTGAGCAGAGCTGCCGGCACGCCGCGGCGGTGCCGCCTCGGCAGCCCCGGCGGTGCGCCGTAGCATCGCGCCGTGGCCATCCTCGTCGACCCACCACGCTGGCCCGCACACGGGACCGTGTGGGCGCACCTCGTCTCCGACGCCTCGCTCGAGGAGCTGCACGCCTTCGCCCGGGCCGCGGCCGTCCCGCCGCGGGCCTTCGACCTCGACCACTACGACGTGCCGGTCGAGCGGGTTCCCGAGCTCGTGGCGGCGGGCGCGGAGCCGGTCAGCGGGCGGGAGCTGCTCGCCCGGCTGCGGCGCTCCGGGCTGCGGGTGCGCGGGGCCGACCGGCCGGGCGAGCGGGCGCGTCACCGCCGTGACGACCTGCCCCGCCGCTGGACGTCCATCCCGCACGAGGCCGACGCGGCCACGTGGGACGCGCTCGGGGCCTCGCTGCTGGCGCGGTGGACCGAGCCGCACCGGCGCTACCACGACGACGCCCACCTGACCGACGTCCTCGAGCACCTCGACGTGCTCGCCGCGGCCGGGGCGACGGTCACCCGCGCGGTCGTGCTCGCCGCCTGGTTTCACGACGCCGTCTACGACGGCGCGCCGGGCGCGGACGAGGAGGGCTCGGCGCGGCTGGCCGACGCCTGGCTGGCCGATCACCTGCCGGCCGACGAGCGCGCGGAGGTCGTCCGGCTCGTCCGGCTGACCGCGAGCCACGCCCCGGCGGCCGACGACGCCGCGGGGGCCGCCCTGTGCGACGCCGACCTGGCGATCCTCGCGGCCTCGCCGACCCGGTACCGGCGCTACGCCGCGGCCGTCCGGGCGGAGTACGACCACGTGCCCGAGCCTCTGTTCCGCGCCGGCCGCGCCGAGGTGCTGCACGCCCTGCTGGCCCACGACCCGCTCTTCGCCACGCCGCAGGGCCGGAGCCGGTGGGAGGACGCGGCGCGGCGCAACGTCGCCGCCGAGCTCGTCCGGCTCACCGGCGAGCCGGGCTGACCGGACGCCCGGGGGCTATCGCCACGACGGCGCGTGCGTCCTTGGGCCGCGGCCACGACGGCGCGTCCGTCCTTGGGCCGCGCCGGTGGGTGCCGGCGGGTATGGACGCCGTCCCGCACGCGCCGGACCATGGTGGGAACCGGCGAAGGAGCGTGCGTGATGAGCGAGACGAGCAACGAGACCTGGAGCATCGCGATCGACGTCGTCATCACCGGCGACAACGGCACCGCCCACGCGGTGCTGACCAAGGAGGACGGCCAGCGCGTCGAGGGCTACGGCCGCGCCCGCCGCAACCCCGACGACGAGCCGCACCCGGAGGTCGGCCAGGAGCTGGCCACGGCCCGGGCCCTGCGCGACCTCGCCGACCGGCTGCTCAAGGCCACCTCCGACGACCTGTCGCGGATCGAGCACCAGAAGATCCGGCTGGCCCGCTAACCGCGGGAGCACGGCCAGCCAGGCGCTCCCGACGCGGGCGTGCCCGGCCGAGCAGGGGCCAGCCGAGCCAGCAACCCGGTCGGCGATCCGAGCGGGAACGACCGACCAAGGTCTCTGGACGCCGTCGAACCCGGTGCCCGACGATGGAAGGGCGACAAGGCCGTCGCCCGCGAGAGGAGACCCGTCATGGCTCACACGTGGAACGTCCGGATCCAGCTCTTCACCGCCGAGGAGGTCCGTTCGGACGAGCCGATCACCACGGCCCACGCCGTCCTCACGACCTCCGCGGGCGGCACGCTGGACGGCTACGGCCGGGCCCGCCTCAACCCCGACGACCAGGACGTCCCCGAGATCGGGGAGGAGCTGGCCGCCGCCCGGGCGCTGCGCGACCTGGCCGACCGGCTGCTCCGCACCACCTCGGACGACCTGGCCGCCATCGAGCACCACAAGGTCCACCTCCACCCGTAGCCGGAGGTGCACCGGCGGGTCAGCGGGCGCCGACCAGCCCCGCGGCCCGGCGCCGCAGCTCGCGCCCGAGCACCCGGTGCAGCGGCTCGTTGGGCTCGGCGGGCGGCGCGTCGGCGCCGAGGTACAGGCCCATCTGGGCGCCGTGGTACTCCCAGTAGGCGAAGCTGAGGTCGTGCTCGTCGAGCAGGGCGAGGACATCGGCCACCCACCCGTCGCCGCCCTTGCCCTCCATCTCGAAGGCCTGGCGGACGACCCCGAGCTCCATCACCGACATCGGCACGTCGTGCTCGGCGCCGAACCGCACGTGCTTCATCAGCTCGTGCTCGAGGAGGGCCTTGTCCCGCGGCAGGAAGCCGTCCCCCGCCGCCCCCGGGGACGCGGCGTAGACGTCCAGCCGCAGGCCCACCGTGCCCGGGACGCCGTCGCCGTCGAGCTTCACCCCCTCCCCGCGCATGTGCCCGAGGATCCGGTACCGGTTGCCCGGCACCACGGGGAACAGGTGGCGGTCGTTGCTCCACCCGGCGACGGCGTCGTCGCCCCCGGCGTCGCCGACGGACAGGCTGGCGCCGTCGTCGAGGCCCACGCCGGTCTCGCGGGCGAACCGGGCCGGCACGCCGCCGCTCTGCCAGCTGTACCAGGCCACCGTGCCGTCGGCGTCCAGGGGGTCGTCGACGATCTGGCGCAGCTCGGTGCCGTCGGGGCCGTACTCGATGACGCGCACGCCGTCGACGTACGCGGTGCCGCGCATGCCGCCCTGGGCCACGACCATCGGCATCGCGGCGACGGCGGCCTCGTCCGCCACCTCGACGGGCCCGCTGTCGTAGACCTGCCACCCGGTGGTCCCGCTCGGTAGCGAGGGCGTGACGATCCGGCTGTCGAGGAGCAGCTGCCGCGGGCCGGTGGCCACGATGGCCTGCGGGTCGGGGTAGGCGCCGCCGTCCTGGACCGGGCCCTCGACCCAGGTGGCGTACTGGTGGGTGTAGGCGACCGGCTCGTAGAAGTGGAAGTCGTAGGCGACGTTGTCGTCGTCGACGAGGAAGTGTGCCTCGGCGGGATCGATGCCGTAACGGCCCGCCACCCCGTAGAGCCCGCCGACGATGAGCAGGTGGTTGTCGTCGACCGCGCGCACGGCGGCGACGAGATCGCGGGCGAGGTCGCGCCACTGCTGCCCGGTCTCGTCGACGGTGACCGGCTCGTTGAGGAGGTCGTAGGCGGCGATGGCCGGCTCGTCGGCGTAGCGCGTGGCGACCTCGCGCCACAGGTCGACGTTGCGGCGGCGCGCGTCGGGGTCCGTCCACAGGTCGAAGCTCACCCGGTCGCTGGTCGGGTCGAGCCAGAAGCTGTCGACGGGGGTGTGCAGGTCGAGGATGAGCCGCAGCCCGTGCTCGCGCGCCCAGGCGACGTTCTGGTCCAGCCAGTCCCAGAAGAGATCCGGGGCGTCGGCGTGCCAGTCGCCGTCGATGGCGAAGCGGATGCTGTTGAAGCCCAGCTCCCGCACCCGGGCGAAGTCGGCCGCGGAGTGGTGGGCCGAGGAGAGCAGGTCCGCGCCGGCGAGATCGCGGTGGTAGAAGTTCGAGAAGTTCACCGCCTTCAGGCGCACGCGTTCCTCGCCCAGGACGAGGTGGCGTCCCTCGGCCCGGACGAAGCCCTCCGGGTCGGTCGAGGTGAGGGCGTCCGGCGTCCGGCTCGGTTCGGGGGCGCTGCGGGTGCTCTCGGTGCACGCGGCGAGGGCGAGGAGCGGGATGGCCAGGAGCGCGCCCCGCAGACGGGCCAGGGCGGACGGGCGGGGCGGGCGGGTCGGCTGCACGGTGGGACCTTTCGCCGTCGACGGGTCCGGCGCCCGGACGGGGACACCTGTCGCCCAGGCTAACCAAGGCCACCGACACCGCCCAGGGGTCTCGGCCCGCAGCGACCGGCCGGCGCGTGCGGGGCATCCCCATGGCTCCCGGCGCGAGGCCTGCCGGCACCGGGCAGCGACCCCGGACGCGGGACGGCCGGGCAGGTCCGCAGACCCGCCCGGCCGTCCCCTTCCGCTCCGGTCAGAACCAGCGCGGGATGTCCGGGATCTCCCCGTCCGAGCCGGTCAGCCGCCGCGCGCCGCGGCCGGTCAGCCATCGCACGAGGTCCGGCAGGGCGCCGGACACGGTGGGGCCGCCGTCGCCGATGACCACCGGCTCGCCCCCGGTGGGCGCGAGCGTGAGGTCGACGCGCTCCTCCCGCCGGGCCCAGGAGCGCTGGACGTCCGCGAGCAGCTCGGCCAGCAGGTCGGGCGGGAAGTCGTGGAAGCTCCCGCCGTTGTCCAGGTCGACGGCGTGCACCCACACCTCACGAGTGCGCATCCACGCCGTCTCCCGCGCCGGGACCAGCCGGCCCTGGGCGGTGCGCACCTGGGCGTCCCACCCGGCGTCGGTCAGGTCGCGCCACTCGACGTTCAGGTGCACCTCGGCGTGGGCGAAGAGGTTGCGCAGCGCCCGCGCGGGCAGGGTGGCCCCCCGCTCGATCTCGGCGTTGCGCTGCTCGGTGGAGGCGTACATGGGCGTCTCCACCCCGGTGCGCGCCCACTCGACCAGCCGGGTCAGCGCCCGGGCGTTGTAGCCCACGTGGGCCACCAGGTGCGCCCGGGTCCAGCCGGGCAGCAGGCTCGGCTCGTACAGCTCGGCGTCGGTCAGCTCGTTGAGCTTGCGGGCGAAGTACGCCGTCCCGCGCCGGGCCCAGGCCAGCTCGCGGGCCGGGGCGGCCGGGGAGTCGTACCGCGCCCCGGCGCCCTGGCGCTGGCGCAGGGCCTCCCGGGCGGCCTCCTCCGAGGTCACGCTCATGCCCGGGCCGCCTCCCCCGCCGCCGCGACCGCGTCGACCTGCTCGGCGACCGCGACGTTGACCAGCTCGCCGATCCCGTCGATCGTCGTCGTCAGCGTCTGCCCCGCGCTGATGTAGCGGGCGGGCTTGCGGGCGTGGCCCACCCCGCCGGGGGTGCCGGTGGCGATGACGTCACCGGGGTTGAGCGTGAAGATCGTGGAGATGTAGCGCACCAGGTCCACCGCGTTGAACACCAGGTCGTCGATCGGGGTGCGCTGGAGCTCCTCGCCGTCGAGCCGGGTGACCATCTGTGCGTCGGCCGGGATCTCCTCGGCGGTGGCCAGCACCGGGCCGAACGGGGTGCTGTTCTCCCACGCCTTGCCCTGGAACCATTGCGGGGACCGGTACTGCCAGTCCCGCATGGTCACGTCGTTGAGGACGGCGTAGCCGGCGATCGCGGCCTCGGCCTCCTCGGCGGAGGCCCGCCGCACCGTCTTGCCGATGACGACGGCGAGCTCGCCCTCCCAGTCGATCTTGTCCGACTCCGGCGGGATCTGGATCTCATCGCGCGGGCCGATGAGGGCCTCGGGGAACTTCGTGAACAGCGTGGGGTACTCGGGCAGCTCGCGCCCCATCTCGAGGATGTGGTTGCGGTAGTTCAGCCCGACGCACACGATCTTGCCCGGCGCCGGCACCACCGAGGCCAGGTCGGCGCCGGCGAGGTCGTGGCGGGGCCCGTCCGCGGACGCCGCGGCCTCCAGCCCGCCGGCGCGCAGCAGCTCGCCGACGTCGGCGTGCCCGGTCTCGACGGCGGTGTCACCGTCCACGCGGACGGCTACGGTACGGCCCTCGGACAGGCGCAGGGTGGCAAGCTTCATCGGTCTCCTCCGTCGACGTGGACGCGGTCGAAGTGCAGACGCTCCATGATCGGGGCGTCCGAGAATCGGAACAGGTCGAACTGCTCCTCGGCCTGGAGCGACCACGGCACCCACGACGGGATGACGAACAGGTCGCCCTTGTCGAGCTTGTGCTCGGTGCCGTCGAGCACCACGGAACCGTGGCCCTCGAAGACCTGGAACACGCTCGAGCCCACCTCGCGGCGGGTCGGCGTGGCGGTGCCGGCGCGCAGGCGGTGGAACTCCGCCCGGATCGTCGGCATGACGTCGCCGCCGGTGGTCGGGTTGACGTAGCGGACCGCGGCGTGGCCCTGCTCGACCGTGGCCGGCTGGCCCTCGTCCTCGAGCAGCAGCTGCTCGGTCAGGGCCCGGTCGGTGTGCTCCCACCGGTAGGCCCCGATCGGGGAGGACACGGTGTTCTGCAGGCCGGAGAGCGGGCGCAGGCCCGGGTGGCACCACAGCCGCTCGCCGCGGGAGAAGTTCGGGGTGGCGTAGTCGGTGACCCGCTCGGAGCCGAACTCGAAGAAGCCGACGTCGTTGGCGTAGGAGAAGGGGATGTCGAGGCCGTCGATCCAGGCCATCGGCTGGTCGGTCTCGTTGTGGTGGCCGTGGAAGTTCCAGCCCGGGGTGAGCAGGAAGTCCCCGCGGGACATGCGCACCGGGTCGCCGTTGACGACCGTCCACACGCCCTCGCCCTCGACCACGAAGCGGAACGCGTTCTGGGAGTGGCGGTGCTCCGGCGCCGTCTCCTTCGGGCCGAGGTACTGGATCGCCGCCCACAGGGTCGGGGAGACGTAGGCCCGGCCGGGCAGCCCCGGGTTGGCCAGCGCGATGGCGCGCCGCTCGCCGCCGCGGCCGACCGGCACCAGGTCCCCGGAGCGCTGGGCCAGCGGGTACAGCGTGGACCAGCGCCACACGTGCGGCACCGCCTTGGGCTGGGGGTGCATGGGCATGAGGTCGTCGATCTGGGTCCACAGCGGGATGAGGTTCTCGGCCTCGAAGTCCCGGTACAGCTGCGCCAGCTCGGGGCTGTCGCCCTGGGTCATCTGGTTCTGGACCGACGCGTGGTCGATCGGCTCGTCGGTGGTGGTCATCGTTGATCTCCTCCTCAGGCGTGGGCGGGGGTGCGGGTGGTCTGGTCCGCCGGGGCGGCGGCGGGGGTCGCCGGGGCGGGCGCGGCGGGAGCCGGCTCGACGGCGGCGGCCGGCTCCGCGACGACGGCCGGCTCCGCGACCGGCTCGGCGGCGGCCGCGGCGTCGTCCTGCACGGGACCGTACAGCCAGTCCACGAAGGAGTAGTCGTGGACGTCGCGGCTGCGGAAGACCTCGTCGCGCAGGATCATCGGCACGTAGCTGTCGACGTGCCAGATGTCGCCCCAGACGCGGGCGGTGGACTGGACGTGGCCGGCGAAGGCCACGCGCTCGTCCTCGTACTGGCGCAGGGCGCCGGCGAGCGCCTCGCCGTCCCAGCTGCCCTCGCCGAGGGCGGGGAGGGCGGTGGCGAGGGCGGCGCCGTCGAGCAGGGACTGCCCGGCGCCCTGGGCGAGGTACTGGAGCATGGCGTGCGCGGCGTCGCCCAGGAGCGAGACGCGGCCCTTGGTCCACGTGGAGATCGGCTCGCGGTCGAACATGGGCCAGCGGTTGTTGCGGTGCAGGGACGGGATGGCCACGCGGACCGACTCGCACATCTCGGAGTAGGTGCGGTCGAGCTCCTCGGGCGTGCCCCAGTCCTCCTTGCCCTCGAGGTACTCCTGGCTGCGGAAGACGGCGACCTGGTTGTACAGCTTGCCCGCGCGCACCGGGTACTGGACCAGGTGCATGCCCGGGCCCATCCAGACGACGACCTCGTCCATGGACATGCGCCGGTCGACGTCCTCGACGGGCACGGCACCGCGGTAGGCGACGTAGCCGGAGCAGATCGGCTCGTCCTGGACGATCTCGCGGCGCACCCGCGAGTGCAGGCCGTCGGCGCCCAGCAGCAGCTCGCCGGTGTGCTCGGCGCCGTCGGCGGTGCGCACGACGACCCGGTCGCCGTGGTCCTCGACGTCCTCGACCTTGGCGCTGGTCTGCAGGGTGATGTTCTCCTCGGCCTGCGCGGCCTCGAGGAGGGCGTTGAGCAGGTCGGAGCGGTGCAGGACGATGTAGGGCGCGCCGTAGCGCTTCTCCGCGTCGGCGAGGTCGAGGTGGGTCAGCTCCTCGCCGGTCTTGGCGTTCATGAACACCAGGCGCTTGGGGAAGACGGAGAGCGGCGCGATCTTGTCGAAGACCCCGACCTCCTTGAGCATGCGCGTGATGTTCGGGGCGAGCTGCAGGCCGGCGCCCACCTCACCGAACTCCGGCGCACGCTCGAGCACGCGCACCTTCACGCCGCGGCGCGCGAGCATGAGGGCCGCGCCGAGGCCACCGATTCCTCCACCGGCCATGATGACCTGGTCTGTCGACATGAGTGCCTCCTCCTCGAGAGCGCGGGGTGGTCGACCGGGCAGACGTCGTGACGGCCGCCACAAGGTTGGTAGGACTTTAGGCACAGGCTTCCACTGAACGCAATAAGCCGCTACCTTCGTTCCGTGCAGCAGAAAAGTGATCCGTACCGCATCGAGGCGGTCGACCGCGCCCTGACGCTGCTGACGCTCCTCGCCGAGCGCGGCACCCTGAGCGTCACCGAGGCCGGTCGCGAGCTCGACGTCGCGGCGTCGACCGCGCACCGCCTGCTCTCCACGCTCGCGCACCGCGGGTTCGCGGTCCAGGGCGACCGGCGCCTGTACCACCCCGGCCCTGAGCTGCTCGGGCTGGGCCGGACGACGGCGGCTCCCCCGCTGCCCGAACGGGCCCGCCCCTACCTGGAGCACCTCTACGCCGAGGTGGGCGAGACGGTGCACCTCATGGTTCGCGACGGCACGGAGGTCCGCTTCGCCGACGGCATCGAGGGCACCCAGCCGCTGCGGGTGGGCCTGCGCACCGGCGCGCACATGCCGGCGTACTGCACCTCCGGCGGCAAGGCGATGCTCGCCGACCTCGACGACGCCGCGGTCGACGCCCTCCACGCCGGCGGCCTCACGCCCTGGCCCGGGGAGCAGATCGACGACCTGCCGGCACTGCACCGCGAGCTCGCGGTGGTGCGCGCCCACGGCTACGGCCTCAACCACGACGAGAGCGAGCCGGGGGTGACGGCGATCGGCGCCTCGCTCGGCGTGATCGACGGCGAGCACGCCGCCCTGACCGTCGCCCTGCCGACCGCGCGCTTCGCCACCGTCGACGCCACCGCGCTGGCGGAGCACCTGCTGCGGGCGTCCCGGCACGCGCGCCGGGCGCTCACCGGCGCCGGGGACGCCAGCCCGAACTGACCCCTCGCCGTCGAGAGCGGCTGCGCGACGCGGAGCCACGCCGCGCGCCGCAGGCTCCCGTCCGAGAGGTCGGCGGGCCCGCCGCACCGTGACGACGCCCGGTGAACACGTGGGTCGCTGGAGTTCAAGCCCGGGCGACGACGCCGGTCAGCCGACCCGCGCCGCCCGGCGGCGCGCCAGCTCCTCGGCCGCGTCGGCCTCGGCGCGGCGCTGCAGCCGACACCGCGCCATGGCCTCGGTGGCGGCGGCGAGGCCGGCGCGCACACCGGACCGCACGAGCACCGCCCGGCAGATCGTCACCTCGGACAGCACCGCCCCTGCACAGCGCCGTCCCCGGAACTCCTGCACGAGCCGCTGGCCGACCTCGAGCAGGTCCCTCCGCTCGTCCACCACGCGCATTGCCGTGTGGCCCATCTGCAACCCCCCAGTCGCGCGGCCGGCTCTCTCCCGCCGGCCGCCTCCACTATGACCCGACCAGGGCGACAGATGTCGCGAATCCGGCACCGTCTCACCTGATGAAAATCTGGGGGGACGCCAAGGGGCCCGGGGACGCCGAGAGGCGGCACCCCGTCCGGGATGCCGCCCCTCGTCTGTGATCAGTCCTGGCGGCTGGCGCCAGGGGCTGGGCTCAGAAGCCCATGCCGCCCATGTCGGGCTCGCCACCGCCGGCCGGCGCAGCGGCCTTCTCCGGCTTGTCGGCCACGATGGCCTCGGTGGTGAGGAACAGGCCGGCGATGGAGGCCGCGTTCTGCAGGGCAGAGCGGGTGACCTTCACCGGGTCGTTGACGCCGGCGGCCAGCAGGTCCTCGTACTCGCCGGTGGCGGCGTTGAGGCCCTGGCCCGCGGGGAGGGAGCGCACCTTCTCGGCGACGACCCCACCCTCGAGGCCCGCGTTGATGGCGATCTGCTTGAGCGGGGCGTCCACCGCGACGCGCACGATGTTCGCGCCGGTCGCCTCGTCGCCCTCGAGGGAGAGGTTGACGAACGCGTCCTTGGCGGCCTGGATGAGGGCCACGCCACCACCGGCGACGATGCCCTCCTCGACGGCGGCCTTGGCGTTGCGCACGGCGTCCTCGATGCGGTGCTTGCGCTCCTTGAGCTCGACCTCGGTCGCCGCGCCGGCCTTGATGACGGCGACGCCGCCGGCCAGCTTGGCGAGGCGCTCCTGGAGCTTCTCGCGGTCGTAGTCGGAGTCGGAGTTCTCGATCTCCTTGCGGATCTGCTGGACGCGACCCTCGATCATGTCGGCGTCGCCGGCACCCTCAACGATGGTGGTCTCGTCCTTGGTCACGACGACCTTGCGGGCGCGGCCGAGCAGGGACAGGTCGGCGTTCTCCAGCTTGAGGCCGACGGTCTCGGAGATGACCGTGCCGCCGGTGAGGATCGCCATGTCCTGCAGCATCGCCTTGCGGCGGTCGCCGAAGCCGGGGGCCTTGACGGCCACGGACTTGAAGGTGCCGCGGATCTTGTTGACGACCAGGGTGGCCAGGGCCTCGCCCTCGACGTCCTCGGAGATGATCGCCAGCGGCTTGCCGGACTGGATGACCTTCTCCAGCAGCGGCAGCAGGTCCTTGACGTTCGAGATCTTCGACTCGACGAGCAGGATGTAGGCGTCCTCGAGGACGGCCTCCTGACGCTCCGGGTCGGTGACGAAGTAGGCGGAGAGGAAGCCCTTGTCGAAGCGCATGCCCTCGGTGAGCTCGAGCTCCAGGCCCAGGGCGTTGGACTCCTCGACGGTGACGACGCCCTCCTTGCCGACCTTGTCGAGCGCCTCGGCGATGAGCTCGCCGATCGCGTTGTCGCCGGCGGAGATGGCCGCGGTGGCGGCGATCTCGTCCTTGGTCTCGATCTCCTTGGCCTGCTTGAACAGCTGCTCGGTGACAGCCTCGACGGCCTTGTCGATGCCCCGCTTCAGGGCGATCGGGTTGGCGCCGGCGGCGACGTTGCGCAGCCCCTCCTTGACGAGGGCCTGGGCGAGCACGGTGGCGGTGGTGGTGCCGTCACCCGCGACGTCGTCGGTCTTCTTGGCGACCTCCTTGACGAGCTCCGCACCGATCTTCTCGTACGGCTCGTCGAGCTCGATCTCCTTGGCGATGGACACGCCGTCGTTGGTGATGGTGGGGGCGCCCCACTTCTTCTCCAGAACGACGTTGCGACCCTTCGGGCCGAGGGTGACCTTCACGGTGTCGGCGAGGGTGTTGAGACCCCGCTCCATGCCGCGACGGGCCTCCTCGTTGAAGGCGATGGTCTTGGCCATGCTTCGATCCTCCACTGATGGCGGGTGTGGCTGACCAAGCGCCCGCGACGGACGACCCGGGCGCCGCCGGTCATGTCCCGACGACTCCCTGGCCTCGCCGGCCAGCCGGTAGTTCTTGTCACTCTCACCGGGAGAGTGCTAACTCGATATTGGCACTCTCGTCCGGTGAGTGCAAGGCCCGCCCGGGACTGGTGGCGAGACGTCAACGTCCCGCGGGCACGTCGCGTTCCGCATGCCGGTCCCCGATGGCGCCATGGTCAGGAACGACGCCGAACCGGCCCTCCGGCGAGGCGCGGAACGCGACTCGGGACGGGGCGTGGCGCGGCTCGGGACGTGGCGGGAGCGCGCCGCCGTCGATCGGTCCCGCAGCACTCTAGAGCCGGGCGGACGCCCACACCTGCCCGGCCGGGGTGACCAGCTGCAGCTCGCCACCCGACGCCGGCGTCGGCATCACCCAGGTCGCCGCGTCATGGCCCAGCGTCCAGCGCCCCAGGGTCTCGCTGGTGCCGTCGTCGCGCACCAGGCGGCACTCGTAGGTCGCCCCCGGGCGTCCGGCGACGTCGAGGACCAGCACCGGGCCGCCGTCGTAGAAGGTCGTGGTGACACTTCCCACGCGGTCGCCGCCGGCGGTCAGCACCGGGGTCCCGGCCGAGACCTGCGCCGCGGGCTCCTCCCCCACGACGTTGGCGGTGACGACGGCGCCGAGCGCCGCGCCGGCCACCGCGGCGAGGGAGGCGACGAGCACCAGGGCGCGCCGCCGGGGCCGCCGGCGGGCGGCGGGCGGCCCCGTCAGGCCCGTCGGGCCCGTCGGGCCCGCGGGCATCTTCGTCGGGCCCGCAGCCCTCGGAGGACCGGCGGGCGCCGTCGCCGCACCGCTGGGCGCCGTCGTCGGATGGGCGAGCGCCGCCGCCGGGCCGCCGGACGTCGTCGTCGGCTCGGGCATCCCCATCGCGGCGAGAACCGCGCGGTCGAAGCCGGGCGGCGGGTCGGCGGCCGGGGCGGCCACGAGCACCCGGTCGACCCCGGCGGCGAGCTCGGCGTACTGGCTCCGGCAGGCCTCGCACGTGGTGAGGTGACGCAGCAGCGCGCCGCGGCGGGGCTCGCAGGCGTGGCCGAGCGCCAGGTCGAGGAGGCCGTCGGGGTCCGCGTGCCGGTCAGTCACGGTGGGCCTCCTCCAGCTGCTGGCGCACCCGGCGCAGCCCGGTGCGGATGCGGGTCTTCGCCGTCCCCAGCGGGATGCCCTCCAGGCGGCTGATCTCCAGCGCCGTGCACCCGCCGATGACGGCGAGCACCACCGCCCGCATCTGCTCGGGCGGCAGCTCGCGCAGCCGGCGGACCACCTGGTCGCGCTCGACGTTGCGCAGCGCGGTCTGCTCGGTGTCGGGCGCGCGCAGGGTCTCGGTGAGGATCTCCTCGAGCTCGGCACCCTCGGTCGGCGTCGCCCGGCGCATGCGGACGGCGTCGATGGCGGCGTTGCGGGTGATGGTCAGCAGCCAGGTGAGCACCGAGGCGCGGCGGACGTCGTAGCTGGCCGCGGCGCGCCAGGCCCGCACGAAGACCTCCTGGCTGACGTCCTCAGCCAGGGCGGCGTCGCGGGTGATCGACAGCGCCAGGCCGTAGACCGGGCGCTGGAAGCGGTGCACGAAGGCGGCGGCGGCCTGCGCGTCGTCGAGCGCCAGCCCGTCGACGAGCGCGGCGTCGGCGGCGCGGTCGGCGCGCGGGTACAGCTGCACGCCCGGTGGTACGGGCACGGGCAGCGGCGGGATTGCGGGCAATCCGGCGGCGCCGTCGGGACGTACCACTGCCGCGGGCGGGGGTCGCCGGGGTCTCCGCCACATCGGCTCGCCTCTCGGAGGGGATCATGCGCACACACATCGGGCTGCGGACGGCGGCGGCGGGGCTGTTCGGCGTCGCGCTGCTGGCGGGCTGCGGCGGGGGCGGCACCGGGGCGTCCACCACCGAGTCTGCCACCGGCGGGGCGACGGCGAGCGAGTCCCCGGGCGGCACCGCCTCGGGCGGGGCGTCCGGCTCGGGCACGGCCTCCGGCGAGGAGATCTCCACCGCGAGCACCAGCCTGGGCACGATCCTCGTCGACGAGGACGGCAAGACCCTGTACGTCTTCGCCCAGGACTCCCCGGGCAAGAGCACCTGCGAGGGCCAGTGCCTGGCGGCGTGGCCACCGGTGAAGGGCCCGGCGAAGGCCGGCAACGGTGCCGACGCCGCGCTCCTCGGCACGACCCAGCGCAGCGACGGCTCGACCCAGGTGACGTACAAGGACGCGCCGCTGTACTACTACGCCGCCGACCAGAAGCCCGGGGACACCACCGGCCAGGGCGTCGGCGGGGTCTGGTGGGTGGTCAGCCCGCAGGGGCAGCCGATCACCGGCAAGGCGCCGGCGTCGACGGGATCGTCGGGGTACTGACCCGGCCCGCGGGCATGCGTGCCCGGCACCGGCCGGCACAACCACCGGCCCCGCCGGCATCAGCACCGGCCGGCAAACGCACTGCCCCGGGCGCGGACGAGAACTTTTACGGACACCTGACGTTTACCGACGGGTCACGTTCAGTACCCTCGGCGGGTGACGTCCACGCTCGCCGCGCAGGCCGAGGCCCCCGCGCCCGCCCGCGCGGACCGCCCTCCGGTCCGGATCCGCCCCTACCGCCGCCGGCGCTGGCGCGGCTGGACGGCGGCCGCCCTCGTCTACGTCCTCGTCGCCGTGTGGTCGGTGCACCTCAAGGCGACCGAGTCCACCGAGGAGTTCGTGGACCTCTACCTCGACGGGATCCACCTGCAGGCCGACGGCACGGTCGCGGACGTGCCGGCGCGGCGGTCGGTGGAGTACCTGCCCGGCTCCCGGGTGCGCGCCGCCGACGGCGCCGACCCGGCCGCCCGCGCGCTCGCCGAGGAGCAGCGCGCCTGGCTGGCCGCGGGCACCGTGCCCGGCGCCGGCACGCCCTACGAGGAGCTCGTCGAGGGCGCCCTGCTCGACCTGCACACCCTGACCGGCGCCCGGTTCGACGTCGACGGCCGCACCATCACGGCGGCCCCGGGGGCCGCCGTCGCCGGCTGGACGGACCGGTGGCGCTACGTGTGGCCGCGCGACGCCTCCTTCGTGGCCGCCGCCCTGGCCGAGACCGGCCACACCGACGACGCCGTCGCCGTGCTCGGCTTCCTCCGCGACGTGCAGAGCGGCGAGGGCGGGTTCCAGGCCCGCTACCTCGCCGACGGCTCCGGCGTGCCGGACGGGCGCGGCATCCAGCTCGACGGCAACGGGTGGGCGGTGTGGTCCGTGGCCACCGTCCTCGACGCCATCGCCGACCCCGCCGCCCGGGCGGCGGCCTGGACCGAGCTGCGCCCGCTGGTGGACGGGTCGGTCGACCACATCCTCGCCCTCACCGCCCGGGCCCCGCACCTGCCCCCGGCCTCCGCGGACTACTGGGAGGTGCAGGAGGACGCCCTCACCCTCGGCACGGTCGCGCCGCTGCTGGCCGGGCTCGAGCACGGCGCCCGGATCTACGACGACGCCGGGCTGCCGGCCCGGGCCACTGCCGCCCGGGAGCGGGCCGCCCAGGTGCGGGCCGCCGTCGAGAAGGACTTCGGCGCCGCCGGGTACACCCGCTACGCCGGGACCGGCGGGCCGATGACCGCGCTGCTGGGCACCGACGGGCGGGACGCGGCGACGGCGATGCTGCTGCCGCCGTTCGTCGCCGAGCCGCCGGCCGGCGCCGAGAACGCGTGGCTCGCCTCCGCCGAGGAGATGGCGCGCCCGGCGGGCGGGCTGGCGCCGGGCGCGGGGTGGAAGCGCGACGGGATCTCCTGGACCCCCGAGACCACGCTGTACGCCCTCACCGCCGCCGCCACCGGCCACGACGCGCAGGCGCGGGCGTGGCTGGACTGGGTGGCGGCCCACCGCACCGGCTCCGGCGCCATCCCGGAGAAGGTGCTCGCCGGCGGTGCGCCGGCCGCCGTCGCGCCGCTGACGTGGTCGAGCGCGAACGTGATCCTCGCCGTCGCCGCCCTGGAGGACGCCGGGGCCCTCTGACGGCGCCGCCGCCGGGACGCGCCCCGGGTGCCGGAGGCATCATCGGGGGATGACCGTGCCGACCTCCTCCCCCACCGCCCAGCCCCCGGCCGTCCGGGCGACGCCGCCGTGGGGCCGGTTCGTGGCGCTGGGCGACTCGATGACCGAGGGCCTGTGGGACCTCGACCCCGCCGCGCCGGACACCCCGCGCGGGTGGGCGGACCTGCTCGCCCAGCGCCTCGCGGAGCGGCGCCACGCGCACGACGCCGGCGCCCTGGAGTACGCCAACCTCGCGGTGCGCGGCCGGCTGCTGGGCGAGATCGTCGACGAGCAGCTGCCGGCGGCGCTGGCGATGCGGCCGGACCTGGTCAGCCTGGTCGGCGGCGGCAACGACCTGCTCCGCCCCGGCGCCGACCCCGACCGCCTCGGCGCCCAGCTGGAGCGGGCCGTGGTCCGGGCCCGGGCGGCGGGCGCCGACGTCCTGCTCGCGACCGGCATGGACGCCCGGGCCACCCCGGTGATCCGCACGACCCGGTCGCGGGTGGCGGTCTTCAACGCGCACGTGTGGTCGATCGCCCGCCGCCACGGCGCCCACGTGCTGGACGTGTGGGGGCTGCGGGCGCTGCAGGACTGGCGGATGTGGGCCGAGGACCGCATCCACCTCACCACCGCCGGGCACGAGCGGGTCACGCAGGCGGCGCTGGTGGCGCTGGGCCTCGCGCCCGACGACGCTGCCTGGGAGGACCCCCTCGCGCCGCTGCCGCCGGTGGCCCGGGCGGCCCGGCTGCGCCAGGACCTGGGCTGGGTGCGCGAGTACGCCGGGCCCTGGGTGGGCCGGCGGCTGCGGCGCCGTTCCTCGGGCGACGCCCGGCCGCCCAAGCGGCCCGAGCTGGGGGTGGTCGTCCCGGCGGTGCGGGGCTGAGCCGCACTACTTGACGTCTCGCGCACTACTTGACGTCTCGCGCCCGACTTGACGTCTCGCGAGCCGGCGGGGGGTCAGGGGACGACGACGCCCACGCCGCCGTCGCCGTACCCGCGGATGCTCACCCCGGCGTCCATGCGCGGGCCGTAGCCGCGCAGCCAGGTGGCCACGTCGGCGGGCAGCAGCTCGGTCGGACCGTGCACCCGGTAGAGCCGCACGTGCGGGGCGTCGTCGGCGTTGAGCAGCGAGGCCATGACGTTGAGGATCTCCGCGACGTTCTCCATGAGCTGCTCGGGCAGGTACTGGTGGCCGATGGCCGCCTCGGCCGCGCGCGAGGGCAGCAGCGCCAGCGCCGCGCCGGCGCGGGCGGCCAGGGGCAGGTCGAGGGCGACCAGCGCGGCGGTGCGCAGGCCCTCGGTGGTGTACACGCCCACGACCACCCCGCCGAGGGTCGCCGGGGTGAGGGCGTCGATCGTGCCGGTGACCTCCACGTCCCGGCCCAGCATGGCGTGCAGCAGGTCGCGCACGTCCTTGATGCTCGGCAGCGGCGTCTGTCCCGCCAGCGCGCTCATCCCAGCACCGGCTCCAGCACGTCGCGGAAGGTCTCGGCGGTGAACGGCTTGGCGATGAGGAACGAGGCGCCGGACTCCTCGGCGAGCTGGCGCATCGGGCTCGAGCCCTCGGAGGTGACGAACCCGATCGGCATGACGGCGCCACCGGCCCGCAGGGTGCGCAGGACGTCCAGGCCGGAGAGCTCGGGCATGTTCCAGTCCAGCAGCACGAGGTCGAGCGGCTCGGCCTGGGCGATCTTCAGGGCCTCGGCGCCGTCGCCGGCCTCGAGGACCTCCCACCCGTCGTACCCCGCCTGGCGCAGCGCGCGGACGACGATGCGCCGCATGACCCGGCTGTCGTCGGCCACCAGCACCCTCATGTCACGTCCCCCGGTCATTCCCTCGTCAGCGCGAGCATCGAGACCACGATCTCGTCCCCGCGCCACTCCAGCGTCACATTCACACGGTGCTCCCCGGCGGGCGGCTCCTCGGCCACCTCGGGCAGCCCGAGGCGGCTGCCCGGCGGCAGCGTGACCTTGAGGTTCCCCCCGATCATGTTCGCCACCTCGCCGAAGGCGTCGGCCACCTCGGCGTCGTCCACGTCCTCCTCCGGCCCGCAGCCCGCGAGCGCGCGGGCCAGGCGCCGGGCGGTGCCGTGGCCCGCGGCGAGCACCACGCGTACAGGGTACGTTCCCGCGATGTCGACCCAGGCGTGCAGCCGGCTCCCGGACGGCGCCGCGGCCCCCTGCCGGGGGCGAAGGTGACCAGGCTCACCGTCGACCATGGTCGTGAAGACGTCCTCGGCCACGGCCAGCACGCTGGCCGCGCGCGCGTCCTCGATCGCGGTCCCCGCCGCGGTCATGCCCGTGCCTCCACCAGCCCGAGCAGGGCGATCTTCGCCCGCAGCTGCTCGGCGGTGAACGGCTTGACGAGGTACTCGTGGGCGCCGGCGGCCAGGGCGCGGACCACCTGGCTGTGCTCGCTCTCGGAGGTGATCATCATCATCGTCAGCGCCCGCCACTCGCGCCGGCGCCGGATGTGCCCGACGAGCTCGAGGCCGTCCATGACCGGCATGTTCCAGTCGATGCAGATCAGCTCGAACCCGTCGGGGCCCACCCCGTGCGCCTCGAGGAGGTCCAGCGCCTCGCGCCCGTGCCCGGCCTCGGTGGTGACCAGGCCGGCGTCGGTGAGCATGCCGGTGATGATGCGCCGCATCGCGCGCGAGTCGTCGGTGACCAGAGCCCTCATGCGGAACCTCCCGTGAGTCGGTAGATGGACGTGCCGGGGATCTTCACCCGGTCCCAGGCCGGATCGATGCCCAGCGGCGTCTCGGTCGTGCCGAGCACGAGGAAGCCGCCCGGGGCGAGGCAGCGGCGCAGCCGGCGCAGCACCACGGCACGCGCGGCCAGGTCGAAGTACATCAGCACGTGGCGCAGGAGGACGACGTCGAAGGTCCCCGCGTGCGCCGCCGGGCTCGGCTCGAGGAGGCTGTGCCGGCGCAGGTCCACCCGCTCGCGCACCCGCGCGGCCACCTGCCACTCGCCGGCGCGGGGGGTGAAGTACCGCGCCCAGGCCGAGCGGGGCAGCCCCCGGCCCATCTCCAGGGCGGTGTAGCGCCCGGCCCGGGCCCGCTCGAGCACGGTCGCGGAGACGTCGGTGGCGAGCACCGAGAAGGCGTCGGCGCCGGCGTCGAGCAGCGCCATGACGACCGAGTAGGGCTCCTGCCCGGTCGAGCAGCCGGCCGACCACACCCGCAGCGGCCCGCGGTCCGCCAGGGCCGGGAGCAGCTGCCCGGTGAGCGCGTCGAAGGTGGGCCGGTCACGGAACCAGGACGTCTCGGTGGTGACCAGCGCCTCGACGACGTCGCTGGCGGGGCGGGCGGAGCGGCGGAGCAGGTGGACGTACCGGTCCACCGCCCGGGCGCCGTCGATCCCGGCGGCGCGGGCGAGCGGGGCGAGGCGGGACTCGACGAGGTACTCCTTGCCGTCCAGCTCCACCGCGCTCTCGCGGCGCACCAGGTCGGCGACGAAGTCGAAGGACGCGGCGGACAGGCTCATCGGCGCGCCTCCGTCCGGCCCACGGCGCCGGCGGTGGCGATGACCCGCGCCAGGCGATCCAGGGGCAGCACGTCGTGCGCCAGCCCGGCCTCGGCCACCGCGCCGGGCATGCCCCACACCACCGAGCTCGCGGCGTCCTGGACGTGCACGGTGCCGCCGGCGGCGACGACGGCGGCCGCGCCGTCGCGCCCGTCGGTGCCCATACCGGTGAGGACGACCGCGTGCAGGGCGGGGCCGTAGACCTCCGCGGCGGAGGCGAAGAGGACGTCGACGGAGGGGCGGTAGAAGTTCACCGGCGGGTCGTCGCGCACCACCGCACGGACCAGGCCGCCGTCGGCGACGACGGCGAGGTGGTGGTCGCCGGGGGCGATGTAGGCCCGGCCCGGCTCGAGCGCCTCGCCGCCGGTGGCCTCGGCCACGCCCGTGGGCCCGACGCGGTCGAGCCGCCCGGCGAGCTGGCGGGTGAAGACGGCCGGCATGTGCTGGACGACGAGCAGGGGCACGGTGGGCGGCGCGGTCAGCGCCCCGAACAGCCGGGAGAGGGCCTCCGGGCCGCCGGTGGACGCGCCTAGCACGACGGCGCGGGCGGGCACCGGCTCGCGGCGCGGCGGCGCCGGGCGGGCCAGCTCCCGCGCCGGGCCGCCCAGGGCCAGGGCGTGGATGCGCGGGAGCAGCTCGGCGGTGAGGTGGCGCAGGGAGTCGTTGAGGCTGACGCTGCCGGTCGGCTTGGTGACGTAGTCGCTGGCGCCGGCCGCGAGGGCGTCCAGGGTGGCGGTGGCACCGTGCTCGGTGAGGGTGGAGAGCATGATCACCGGCACGTGCAGGCCGGCGCCACGCAGCGCCCGCACCGCGCCGATGCCGTCGAGCTGGGGCATCTCGACGTCCATCGTCACGACGTCCGGCAGCAGCTCGACCACCTGCGCCAGCGCGCTGCGCCCGTCCGCGGCCGTGCCCACCACCTCGACGCTGCGGTCCCGGCCGAGCGCGCCGGTGACCAGGCGGCGCATGACGGCGGAGTCGTCGACGACGAGCACCCTCACCCGGCGGCCGGGCGCGCCGGCGCTGCCGCGCCAGGGCGGCACGGCGGGTGGGCGGAGGGCGCTCACGTCAGTACCGGAACTGCGCCACGCGCGTGCGAAGGTCGTCCGACATCTTCGCCAGCTCGTCGATGGACGCGTTGATCTGGGTCATCGCCCCGTAGCCGGAGGCGGTGGTCTGGGCGACGTGGGCGATGTTCGCGGCGATCTCCTCCGACCCGGCCGCGACCTCCCCGACCCCGCGCAGCATCTCGTTGGTGGTGGCGGTCTGCTCCTCCACCGCCGAGGCGATGGTGAGCTGGTGGGCGCTGATGGAGGACACGATCGAGGAGATCTCCGCGATGGCGTCCACCGCGCCGGCGGAGTCGGTCTGGATCGCCTGGATGCGGCGGGCGATGTCCTCGGTGGCGCGGGCGGTCTCCTGGGCGAGCTCCTTGACCTCGCTGGCGACGACGGCGAAGCCCTTGCCCGCCTCCCCGGCCCGGGCGGCCTCGATGGTGGCGTTGAGCGCGAGCATGTTGGTCTGCTCGGCGATCGAGGTGATCACCCGCACGACGTTGCCGATCTCCTGCGAGGACGTCCCCAGCTTGGTCACGGTGTCGTTGGTCGAGGCGGCGACCTCGGTGGCGCGGGTGGCGACGTCGGCCGCCTCGTTGGCGTTGGTGGCGATCTCCCGGATGGAGGCGCCCATCTGCTCGGCACCGGCGGCGACGGTCTGGACGTTGTGGGAGACCTGCTCCGCGGCGGCCGCGGCGGTGCCCGCCTGCTCGCTGGTCTGCTCCGAGCCGGCGGCGAGCTGGCTGCCGGCGCTGGCGAGCGCCTGCGCGGCGGCGGCCACCGCGTTCGACGTGGCGGCGAGGTCTCCGACGAGGGTGCGCAGGCTCATCTGTGCGCGGGTGAGGCTGCGTGCCATCCGCCCGACCTCGTCCTCGCTGGTGACGTCGGCGCGGACGGTGAGGTCGCCGTCGGCGAGGGCGTCGACGGAGGCGCCGACCTTCCCCAGCGCGCCGCGGATGGACATGGCCAGGCGGTACCCGGCGACGAGGGCGAGGACGAGGGCGACGGCGGAGGTGCCCGCCAGGATCGCCATGCTCTGCAGGGCCCGGGCCCCCGCGTCCTCGGTGACCCGGGCGACGACGACGTCCATCTCCTGGCCCGCGGCGTTGAGGGCGGCGGTGTACTGCTGCGCCAGCTTCTCGCTCGTGTCCTCGTTGGTCCGCGAGTAGATCTCGCGCAGGCCGTTGGGCACGAGCGTCTCGTCGCGCAGGGTGCTCCACTGGCGCCACGCGTCGAGGAAGTCCTGCCAGTGCGCGGAGTTGCCGGCCTCGGTGGCGCTGTACCGGCTGATGGCGTGCTCGACGTCGCCGGTGACGCCGTTGAGCTCGGCGACGAGCTCGTCCTCCATCTGCTTGTTGGTGCGCGAGTCGATCTGCTCGACGAGCAGCCGCGAGCGCAGCGCCCCGTTCTCGACCACCTGGCGCGGCTCGACGACGTTGTTCTGCAGGTCGGCGAGGTAGGCGGTGTCGTTGGCCATGGCCCGCATGACGGTGGTGGCGTACACGGTGTTGCCCAGGACCACGATCGCGAGCAGGACGACGATGGTGAAGATCCGGGTGCGGATGGAGGTGAACCGGCGCCGGCCGCGGCGTGCCCGGGGCGGACGGCGGGGCCCGCGCCCGCCCGGCCCGCGCCCGCCCGGCTCG
>NZ_VUKF01000025.1 GCF_009193185.1 Georgenia thermotolerans
CCGGGGCGGCCGCGGGGGCGGCCGCCGCCGCGGCTGGCGCGGGCGCGGCCGGCTCCGACGCGCCCCGCGCCCGGGTCAACGCCCTGGCGGTGGGGCTGCTCGGCGCGACGATCGCGCTGGCCGTCCTCGCCGTCGCGCTCTGACCGGGCCGGTGCCGGCTACCTGACGTAGCCCCAGTCCTCGGGCCGGGTGGACCCGAGCCCGGCCGCGCCGACGTTCGCCAGGTCGCTCGCCGTGGCCACCAGTTGCGGCCGCTGGTAGAGCGGCAGGATCGGCAGGGCCTCCCAGAGCAGCTCGTCGGCCCGGTCGGCCAGGTCGAGGCGGGTGGCGTGGTCGGTCTCGGTCATGATCTGCCCGAGGAGGTCGTCCAGGCCGGGCACGGCCAGGCGGGCGTAGTTCATCGGCGTCGTGGCCGGGTCGCCGTAGAGGTTCGCCACGCCCAGCAGCGGGTACGGCGAGCCGTACCAGGAGAAGCTGACGAGCTCGAAGTCGCCCTCGCCGAGCACCTGGCCCAGGGCGGTCTCGGGCACCGGGTCGAGCACGACGGCGATGCCCACCTCCTTGAGCTGGGCCTGGACGA
Organism: Georgenia thermotolerans; assembly: GCF_009193185.1. Taxonomy (GTDB): domain Bacteria; phylum Actinomycetota; class Actinomycetes; order Actinomycetales; family Actinomycetaceae; genus Georgenia; species Georgenia thermotolerans. Next base: position 581 of record NZ_VUKF01000025.1, read on the forward strand.
GCTGACCCTCGTTGGTCGAGGCGGGCACCCCGCTGAAGACGGTGTAGTGCAGCGTCAGCGACTTCCCGTCGCGCGCGCGCACGCCGGTGGCGGGGTCGAGCACCCAGCCGGCGTCGTCGAGCTGGGCGGCCGCAGCGTCCGGGTCGTAGGCGTACTCCCCGGCGTTGTCCTCGTAGCCGTCCTGGCCCTGCATGAAGATGTGGTTGTTCAGCGGGCGCTGCAGGTCCTCCGGCAGCCCGGCCAGGCTGGAGGCGGCGACGGCGTCGCGGTCGATCGCCCGCGCGATCGCCTGGCGCACGGCGGGGTCGGCGAGGGGACCCGCGGTGGTGTTGAAGGTGATCTGGCGCCAGTCGGGCCCGGCGGCGCGGCGCACCTCGGCGTCGGGCACCGCCCGGGCGCGCTCGTAGGCGTTGGCGTCGGCGCCGATGTCGAGGACGTCGAGCTCGTGGTTGGCGAAGGCGGTGGCCGCGGCGTCCGCCGAGACGGCGCGGTACTCGATCGTGTCGAGCTTCGGCGCCGGGCCCCACCACCGCTCGTTGGGCACCAGGGTGACGACCTGCTGGGCGGTGTCGACCTCGCCGATGCGGAAGGGGCCGGTGAACCACTCCTCCGGGTGGTCGAGCCAGCCGGTGTTGAAGGCCTCGGCGTCGGCCACGCCCTCGGCGGGCAGCACGGTGCCCAGCAGCGCCGGCCAGTCCGGGAACGTCGCGGCGAACGTGACGACGACCTCGAACTCGCTCTCGCCCTGCGCGACGGACTCGACGGCCGCGAAGGCTCCGGTGGCGCACTCGAAGTCGGGCCGTCCCCCGGAGCAGGCGTCGACCGTGGCGGCGTAGTCCTCCCAGGTGATGGGCTCGCCGTTGTTCCACACGGCGTCGGGGTTGAGGTGAAGGGTGACGACCTCCTGCCCGTCGACCACCTCGTCCTCGACGTCGACGACGAAGTTGTCGTTCGGGGTGGTGACGCCACGGGCGTCGGTGTCCCAGTTGGTGACGCTGATGGGGCCGCGGATCTCGGACGCGGACACGTCGCCGCCGGCCACGTGCAGCGGGTTCCACTGGGCGGGCAGGCGCTCGACGGCGCGGCGCAGCGTGCCGCCCTCGGCGAGCCCGTCGCGGGGGGTGGCGTTGACATCGGCCAGCTCGCCCGCGGTGGTGGGGGCCGGCCCGGGCCCGGTTCCGTCGTCCGCGGCGCAGCCCACGAGCGCGAGCGCCAGCGCCGCGCCGGTGAGCAGTGCTGTCGCACGCCTTCTCATCGGTGGGTGTCCTCCTCCAGGGACACGGCAGACCGATGGAGGGGTTCCGGCCGTGCAGCGTCCTGGCAGTACTGAACCACGTCCTGGGGGCACGGGACCGGCGCGTCTCACTCCACCGCGTGTCGCCCGACCGCGTGGCAGGCCGCCTGGTGGTCCGGGCCCAGGGCGGCGAGGCGCTGGTCCTCGGCGCGGCAGCGGGCCCGGGCGGCGTCGTCGAGGGTGAGGTGGAGCGGGCAGCGGGTGCGGAAGCGGCACCCCGCGGGCGGGTCCACCGGCGAGGGCACCTCCCCCACGAGCAGGGTGCGGGGCCGGCGGCGCTCGACGGCGGGGTCCAGCAGCGGCACCGCGGACAGCAGCGCCTGGGTGTAGGGGTGCGCGGGGCGGTTCAGCACCGCGGCGGCCGCGCCGGCCTCGACGATCCGGCCCAGGTGCATGACGGCGACGCGGTCCGCCAGGCGCCGCACCGCGGTGAGGTCGTGAGAGACGAGGAGGTAGCTCAGGGCCAGGCGGGCGCGCAGGTCGGCGAGCAGGTCGAGGATGTCGGCCTGGACCGGGGCGTCGAGGGCGGAGACGGGCTCGTCGAGCACGAGCAGGCGGGGCTGCAGGGCCAGCGCCCGAGCGATGGCCACCCGCTGGCGCTGCCCGCCGGAGAGGTGGCGGGGGAAGCGGTGGGCGAGCGCCGGCTCGAGCCGGACGAGGTCGAGGACCTCCGCCACCCGCCGGGCCACCGCCTCCCCGCGGCGCCCGTCCGCGAGCAGCGGCTCGGCGACGAGGTCGGCGACGGGCAGGCGCGGGTCGAGCGCGGCGTCGGGGTCCTGGAAGACCACCTGGACCTCGCGGCGCAGCGCCCGCCGGGCGGCCCGGTCGAGCTGGGCCACGTCGCGGCCGAGCACCTCCACGGTGCCGCCCTGGGGCGCCGTGAGCTCGAGGACGGCGCGCACGGTGGTGGACTTCCCGCTGCCCGTCTCCCCCACCAGGGCGAGCACCTCCCCCGCGCGCACCTCGAGGCTGACCCCGTCGACGGCGCGGACCGTGCCGGCGCGCCGGCGCAGCAGCCCGGGCCGGCGCAGCGGGAAGTGGTGGCGGAGGTCGTGCACGCGAAGCACGACCGGGCGGTCCGCGCGCGGGGCGGGGCGCTCGGCGGGCGCGGCCCGGCGCACGCCGGCGAGCAGGGCGGCCGTCGCGGCCGCGCGCGGGCGGGCGAAGACGCGCTCGACGTCGCCGTCCTCGACCACCCGCCCGGCGTCCATGACGGCGACCCGGTCCGCCAGGCCGGCCACCACGCCCAGGTCGTGGGTGATGAGCACGAGCGCGGCACCGGCCTCCTCCCGGGCGGTGCGCAGCACGTCGAGGAGCTGCGCCTGGACGGTGACGTCGAGGGCGGAGGTCGGCTCGTCGGCGATGAGCACCTCCGGGTCGTTCGCGACGGCCAGGGCGATGGCCACCCGCTGGCGCATGCCGCCGGAGAGCTCGTGCGGGTAGGCGCCGAACCGGGCGGACGGCCGGTCCAGGCCGACGAGCTCGAGCAGCTCCACGGCGCGGGCGCGGGCCGCGGCGCGGCCGATCCGGCGGTGGGCCTGGAGCGCCTCGACGAGCAGCTCGCCCACCGGGTACACCGGGGTCAGCGCCGCCTGGGCGTCCTGCTCGACCAACCCGATGCGGGCGCCGCGCACCCGGGACAGCTCCGCGTCGCCGCGGCCGAGGAGCTCCTCCCCGCCCAGCCGCACCGAGCCGGTGACGCGGGCCGACGGGGGCAGCAGCCCCAGCGCGGCGAGGGCGGTGACGGACTTGCCCGAGCCGGACCGGCCGACGACGGCGAGCACCTCCCCCGGCGCCACCGCCAGGTCCACGCCGCGCACGGCGTGCACCACGCCGTCGGCCGAGCGCAGGCGCACGTCCAGCCCGGCGATCTCCAGGGCGGGCCGGGCGCTCACGCGCGCCCGCCGTCGGAGGGGTCCAGGGCGTCGCGCAGGCCGTCCCCGACGAGGTTGACGCAGGTCAGCAGGGCCACCAGCGTGCCGGCCGGGGCGAGGAAGACCCACGGAAAGGTGGTCGCGGTGCGCTGCCCCTCGGCGATGAGCGTGCCCAGCGACGTCGCCGGGGGCTGCACCCCGAAGCCGAAGAAGGACAGGGAGGACTCCGCCAGCACGGCGCCGGCGACGGCGAGGGTGGCGTCGACCACCAGGAGGGAGGAGAGGTTGGGCAGGATGTGCCGGCCGATGATCCGGTGCGCAGGGACGTTCATGTACCGGGCGGCGGTGACGTAGTCCAGCCCGGTCAGGGTCAGCGTGGCCGCCCGCACCACCCGCGCCGAGAGCATCCAGCCCAGCCCGGCGAGCACCAGGACGAGGAGCAGCACGGAGCCCGCCCGGCCGCCGGTGCCCACCGAGACGATCGCGACGAGGAAGAAGGACGGGACGACCAGCAGCAGGTCCACCACCCAGCGCAGCGCCCGGTCGGGCCAGCCGCCGTGGTAGGCGGCCAGGGTGCCGACGACGGCGGCGATCGCCGTCTGCAGCAGCCCGGCGCCGAGCCCGACGAGCAGCGAGGTGCGCAGACCGGCGACGGTCAGGGCGAAGACGTCGCGCCCGGCCTGGGTGGTGCCGAACCAGTGGGCGGCGCTCGGGGCGGCGAGGAACGCGCGGGCGTCGACCTCCCCGGCGCCCCAGCGGGCCAGCACGGGGCCGATGGCGGCGAGGACCACGAGGCCGGCCAGCCCCGCCAGGCCGGCCAGCGCGGGGCGGTCGCGGCGCAGGCGCCGCAGGACGAGCCGGCCGCGGGCGGGGCGGGCCGGGGCGAGCGGGAGCGGCGGGGTCATGACAGCCGCACCCGCGGGTCGAGGGCGACGGTGAGCAGGTCGGCGAGCAGCGCGCCGGCGAGCACGCACGCCCCGCCGAACGCGGCGACGGCCACGGTGCCGTTGACGTCCTGGCCGGCGATGGCCTGCACGCCGTAGATCCCCATCCCGTGCCAGCCGTACACGGACTCGACGAAGGCCGCGCCGAGCACGAGCGTGGTCACGGTGTAGGCCAGGTAGGTCCCGGTGGGCACCAGCGCGGTGCGCAGGGCGTGCCGGCGCACCGCGACCGCGCGGCGCAGGCCCCGCGCCCGGGCGGCGCGCACGTAGGCGGCGCCGAGGGTGTCGAGGAGGAGGCCGCGCTGGATCCGGCTGAAGAACGCGGCCTGCCCGGCGGCGAGGGTGAGGGTGGGCAGCACGAGGTGCTGCAGGCGGTCCCCCGTCGCCGCGAGCCAGCCCGGGCCGTGGGCGCCGCTCTCGCCGAGGAACTCGAACACCTGGACGCCGGCGGCGGCGTTGACGCGCACGGCGACGATCTGCAGCACGACGGCGAGGACGAGCGTGGGCGTGGAGATGACGACCAGGGCGGCGAGGGTGACCAGCCGGTCACCGGCGCGGTGGTGGCGCACGGCGGCCCAGGCGCCGACCGCGACGCCGGCGACGGTGCCGAGCAGCGTGCCGAGGGTGACCAGCCGCAGCGAGACCCACAGCCGCGCGCCCACCTCGGCATTCACGCTGGCCCCGGTGGGGGTGCGGCCCCAGTCCCAGGCGGTGGCCACGCCGCGCAGCCAGGTCAGGTACCGCTCAGCGAGCGGGACGGCGTCGCTGAGGTTGGCCGCGCGCAGCGTGGCCTCGACGGCCTCGGGCGGCAGTGGCGGGTTGCGCAACTCGTACAGGGAGCGGGGGTCGAGCACGCTGGCGGCGAGGAGGTAGGTGAGGCTGACGGCGAGGACGAGCAGCAGCGCGTACCCCGCCGACCTGCGGGCGAGGTAGCGGAGCATCGGCCAGCCTTCGTGGGTCGCGCCAGGACGTGGCCCACGGTACATGCCGGTCAGCGTCCGGAAGCGGCGGCGCTCCTCCCGCGCCCGGCTAGCCACTCTGGCTGCGACTGGCTGCCAATCTGGCTGCGGCCGGAGCGGCGGCGTGCCTCCGGGAAGCGGCGAGCCCCGGCCCCTCGTGGGGACCGGGGCTCGCCCAGGCTGCGCCGTCGGCTCACGGGCCCGCCGGCCCCGCCACCTCCATCTGGAGGCTGGCGCCGGGGATCGCCGCGAGCAGTTCGCGGGTGTAGGGCTGGGACGGGCGGTCGAAGACCTCGTCCGTCGTGGCCTGCTCGACGATCCGCCCCTTCTCCATGACCGCGACGAAGTCGGCGATCTGCCGGACCACCGCCAGGTCGTGGGTGATGAACAGGTACGTCAGCCCGAGCTCGGCCTGCAGGTCGTTGAGCAGGGTCAGCACCTGCGCCTGCACGAGCACGTCGAGCGCGGAGACCGCCTCGTCGCACACGATGAGCTTGGGCTGCAGGGCCAGCGCCCGGGCGATGGCGACGCGCTGGCGCTGACCGCCGGAGAGCTCGTTCGGGTACCGCCGCATCGTGGACTTGGGCAGGGCCACCATCTCGAGCAGCTCGGCCACCTTCGCGGCGCGCGACTTCTTGTCGCCGACCTTGTGCACCCGCAGCGGCTCCTCGATCGTGCGGAAGATCGAGTACATCGGGTCCAGCGACCCATAGGGGTTCTGGAAGATCGGCTGGACCTGACGGCGGAAGGTGAACAGCTCGCGCTTGCCGAGCTTGCCCACCTCGGTGCCCTCGAACACCACCCGGCCGGAGGTCGGCTCGAGCAGGTTGAGCATGATGTTCGCGACCGTCGACTTGCCCGAGCCGGACTCCCCGACCAGGGCCATCGTCGCCCCGCGCGGGATCGCGAAGGAGACGTCGTCGACGGCCTTGAACGTCCGGCCGGCGCCCGGCACGGCCCCGCGCAGGTGAAACTCCTTGGTGAGGTGCTCGACCTCGACGATGTTCGGCGCCTTGACGGCCGCGTCGACGTCGGCGAGCAGCTCCTCCGACTCCTCGCCACGCTCCTTGGCGCTCTGGATGCGCCGTGAGGTTAGCGACGGCGCCGAGGAGACGAGCCGCTGGGTGTAGGGGTGGCGCGGGTTGGACAGGATCTGCCGGGACGGGCCGGACTCCACCACGCGGCCGCGGTGCATCACCACGAGGTGCTCGGCGCGCTCGGCGGCCAGGCCCAGGTCGTGGGTGATGAACAGCACCGCCGCGCCGAGCTCCTTGGTGAGGTGCTCGAGGTGGTCGAGGATCTGGCGCTGGACGGTGACGTCGAGCGCCGAGGTGGGCTCGTCGGCGATGAGCAGCTTGGGCCGCGCCGCCAGCCCGATGGCGATGAGGGCACGCTGGCGCATGCCGCCGGAGAACTCGTGCGGGTACTGCTTGGCGCGGTGCTCGGCGTCGGGCAGGCCGGCCTGGGCGAGGACCTCGTTGACGCGCTCCTTGGCGTCGGCGCGGTCCATGCCGTTGGCGGTGAGGGCCTCCTTGACCTGGTAGCCGATCTTCCACACCGGGTTGAGGTTGGACATCGGGTCCTGGGGCACCAGGCCGATCTCCTTGCCGCGCAGGGCCTCCATCTCCTTGCGGGAGGCCGTGGCGAGGTCGCGGCCGAGGAACTTGATCGACCCGCCGGTCACCTTGCCGGTGCCGGGGAGCAGGTCGATGATGGCGTGCGCCGTCGTGGACTTGCCGGAGCCGGACTCGCCCACGATCGCCACGGCCTGGCCGGGGTAGATCGTCAGGTTCGCGCCACGCACGGCGGGCACCAGGCCGGTGGAGGAGCGGAACGCCACCTCGAGGTCGCGGATCTCCAGCAGCGGGGCGTGCGGGTCCAGCCCGGTGGCGACCGGCGCCGTCTTCTGGTTCGTCGTGGTCATCGCTCCCGCACCTTCGGGTCGAGGGCGTCGCGCACGGCGTCGCCCATCATGATGAAGCCGAGCACCGTCAGGGCCAGGGCACCGGCCGGGTAGAAGAGCACCGACGGCTGGGACCGCAGCGCCGTCTGGGCCTGCTGGATGTCGCCGCCCCAGGACACGACCGACGGCGGCAGGCCGATGCCGAGGAAGCTCAGCGTGGCCTCGGCGACGATGAACGTGCCGAGCGCGACGGTGGTGTAGACGATGATCGGCGCGGCGGCGTTGGGCAGGATGTGCCGGGCCAGCGCCGCGGTGCGGCTGACGCCGAGCGACTTCGCGGCGGTGACGTAGTCGTTGTTCTTCACGCTCATCACCGACCCGCGCGTGATGCGGGCGATCTGGGTCCAGCCGAAGGAGGCGAGGACCGCGGCCACGGTCACCGAGGTGCGGCTGCCGCTGAAGATCTGCATGACGACGATCGCGGCCAGCACCAGCGGGATCGCGAAGAAGATGTCGGTGATGCGCGAGAGGATCGTGTCGAACCAGCCGCCGAAGAAGCCGGCGATCGCGCCGATGACGGTGCCGATGATCAACACGGCGAGGGTCGCGAGCACGCCGACCGTCACCGAGGCTCGCGCCCCGTAGATGGTGCGGGCGTAGATGTCGCAGCCCTGCCGGGTGTAACCGAACGGGTGGCCCGCCGTCGGCTCACCGTAGCTGTTGGCCAGCTCGCAGAACTTCGGGTCCTGGGAGGTGAACAGCTGCGGGAAGGCCGCGACGGCGCAGACCAGCACGATGATCACGGCAGAGACCCAGAACATCGGCTGACGGCGGAGCTTGGCCCATGCCTCGCTCCACATGCTGGAGGGTGCACCGGACTCCGCGACGGCGTCGACGGCACCGAGACCGGTCTCGTCGAGCTCGGCGAAGAAGTGCTCCTGGTGACGACGGACGGTCACGGGGGCGGGGCCCGCACCGGGGCCCGTGTGAACGATGTCAGGCATAACGGATCCTCGGGTCCAGGGCCGCGTACAGGAGGTCGACCACCAGGTTCGCCGCGATGTAGACGAGCACGAGCACGGTGGTGAGCGACACGACGGTGGCGGACTCGCCCTGGCCGATGGCCCGGTACAGCGTGCCGCCGACGCCGTTGATGTTGAAGATGCCCTCGGTGACGATGGCGCCGCCCATGAGCGCGCCGAGGTCGGCGCCGAGGAAGGTCACCACCGGGATGAGCGAGTTGCGCAGCACGTGCACGGTGACGACCCGCCGGCGGGAGAGGCCCTTGGCGGTCGCGGTGCGCACGTAGTCCGCGGTGAGGTTCTCGGACACGGAGGTGCGGGTCAGGCGCAGCACGTACGCGAGGGAGACGGCGCCGAGCACCACGGCCGGCATGAGCAGGCTGATGAACGTCGGTTTGGCCCCCACCGTCGTCGGCAGCCAGCCGAGCTGGACGCCGACGACGAACTGGAGCACGAAGCCGATGACCAGGGTCGGCACCGCGATGACCAGCAGGGAGATGACGAGGACGGTGCCGTCGAAGAAGCCGCCCTTGCGCAGGCCCGCGATCAGGCCGAGCACGATGCCGAAGATCGCCTCGAAGATCAGCGCCATGACGCCCAGCTTGAACGTGACGGGCAGGGCCTCCTTGATCACGTCCATGACGTCGCGGCCGGAGAAGGTCACGCCGAAGTCGAGACTCAAGATGCCCTTGAGGTAGAGCAGGTACTGGACGATGAACGGCTCGTCCAGGTTGTACCGCTCCCGGATCTGCGCCTGCACACCCTCGGAGAGCCCGCGGTCACCGCCCAGGGCGGCCACGGGGTCGCCGGGCAGGGCGAAGACCATGAAGTAGATCAGCAGCGTGGCCCCCAGGAACACAGGGATCACCTGCAGGACCCTGCGCCCGATGTACGAGAGCATCGAGTCGCCTCCTCGTTGATGTCGTGGCTGCACCCAGGCAGCCGCCAGGCACGCCGTCCGACGATACGCCCCGGCACCGTCCGAGACGGAATCCGTGTAGCCGTTCTTGGCGTGACTCTTACCGCAAAAAGAGGTTGGGGGCGGGACCGAGAGGTCCCGCCCCCAACCGTGTGTGTGCTGCTGTCAGCGGTCCCCGTGAGGGGGCCGAATCACTCGGCCTTGGTGACCTCGTAGTACAGCGGCACGCTGTTCCAGCCGAACTCAACGTTGTCGACCGTCTCGGCGTAGCCGCCGGTCACGTTCGAGTACCACAGCGGGATGGCCGGGAGGTCCTTGAAGAGGATCTCCTGGACCTTCTGGTACAGCGCGTTGGACTCCTCGATGGACGGGGCGGCCGCGGCCTGCTTCAGCAGGTCGTCCACCTCGGGGTTCGAGTAGTCGCCGTCGTTCGAGCCGGCGCCGGTGCCGTAGATCGGGCCGAGGAAGTTACCGAGGGCCGGGTAGTCCGCCTGCCAGCCGGTGCGGAAGCCACCGGTCATCTTGCGGTCGGTCACGTCGGTGCGCAGGTCGGCGAAGAGGGCGTAGGGCTGGCCCTCCGCCTCGATGCCCAGGGTGTTCTTGATGGAGTTCATCGTCGCGTCGACCCAGGCCTGGTGGCCGCCGTCGGAGTTGTAGGCGAGGGTGAACTTGCCGTCCCACGGGGAGAGCTTGTCGGCCTCGGCCCACAGCTCCTTGGCCTTCTCCGGGTCGAACTCGAGCACCTCGGAGCCGGGCACGGAGTCCGACCAGCCGTCGATCACCGGGGAGGTGAAGTCCGAGGCCGGGGTGCGGGTGCCCTGGAAGATCGTGTCGGTGATCTCCTGGCGGTTGATCGCGTGGGAGATGGCCTGCCGACGCAGCTGGCCCTCCTCGCCCGCGAAGTGCTTCAGCTCCTGGTGGACCGTGAAGGACTGGAAGATCGCCGCCGGCTGGTTGACCGCACGGTCGCCCAGCTCCTGCTCGAAGGTGCCGAACGCCGAGTCGGGCACGGCGTCGAGCACGTCGAGGTTGCCGGACAGCAGGTCGTTGTAGGCCGCGTCCTGCGTGTCGTAGAACTTGATCGTCACGCCGCCGTTCTGGGCCTTGCGGTCCGCGGCGTAGTCCTCGTTCGGGACGAGCTCGATCTGGACGTTGTGCTGCCATGCGCCGTCGCCGGCCAGCTTGTACGGGCCGTTGCCGACCGGGTTCTCGCCGAAGCCCTCGGGGTCGTCGAACGCCGCCTGGGGCAGCGGGAAGAACGCCGAGTAGCCCAGGCGCAGCGGGAAGTCGGCCTCGGGCTGCTTGAGCTTGACCGTGAAGGTCTGGTCGTCGACGACCTTGAGCCCGGTGAGCTCGGAGTCCTCCGTGTCGGAGTAGCCCTCGATCGGCTCGAAGAAGTAGCTCGACAGGTGGCCGTTGCTGAGCAGGGCGCCCTGGTTCCACGCGTCGACGAAGGACTTGGAGGTCACCGGCGTCCCGTCGGTGAACTTCCAGCCTTCCTTGATCTTGATCGTGTAGTTCTGGTTGTCCTCGGTCTCGATGGAGTCGGCGACCTCGTTGTGCACGGCGCCGTCGGCGTCGTAGTACACGAGACCCGCGAAGATGAGGTCGAGGATCTTGCCGCCGCCAACCTCGTTGGTGTTGGTCGGGATCAGCGGGTTCTGCGGCTCGCTGCCGTTCGCGGTGACGACGCCGGTGCTGGCACCACCCTCGGTGGCAGCGCCCTCCGACGCGTTGTCGTCAGGGCTGCTGGAGCTGCACGCGGCGAGCACGAGCGATCCGGCGAGGATCGAGGCGGCCACGCCAGCCATACGCCTGGTCTTCAATGTTCCTCCTGATAGCTGAGCTGTTCGCTCTGGCCCGGCACCGGGCCGCAGTGCAACACGGCACGGCCGCCTCGCTGGCGCGGGATGCCGAAACAATAGGCGCGAGGGTGGCCCGGAACGAAATAACCGGTGACATCGTTACGGGATCGTGACCGCCATGTGAGACGCCGGAAACGTGCGGCGGTGGGTCCGCGGAACAGCGGCTGGCGCCAGGGCCTGCGGTGATGTGCGCTACACGTGACACCGGGCCGGCCCCGAACCGGCGTGAACCGGCTTCCGGACGCACCTGGTGCCTGTGCCACCAGTTCAACGGACACCGTGTCCCCGACCGGATCGGACGTCGACCCGAGCAAACGAGGTGTCGGCGATGGTGCGCCGGTCCGGCGCCGACCGGTGGCGAAGGCATGCCTCAACAGGCCGCACAGCGCCTCGGTGGCATTACCCTGTCCCTCCACCTCCGGTGCCACGCCATAGCCGAGCTGCACCGTGCCGCCGGTGTCAGGTGGCCGAACAGCCCGATCCCGCCGACCACGAGCCCGCTGGCCCGGTCCACGACTGCAACGGCCCGAACCACGCGTCGCCGTCCGGCGGCTGGGCCAGGAACATCCGGGCGTTCGGTGCCGGCACGAGTGCGGCCGTCGGCATCAGCGCCGGGTGAACCGCCGACGGCGCAACGCCCAGGACAGGGCGACGACCGCGACGGTCGCGACGATCTGCCCGCCGAGGATCACCCGGTTGAGGTCGAGCGCCGGCTGCCAGGACACCTTCCCGTCCTTGACGACGTAGACGCCCACCGGCCGGGCCCGCACCCCGAACCCGCCGCCTCCCCCAGACCCCTCCCCGGCGCCCGGACGCCGGTGCCCGCCGTGCTCGCCCGCCGCGGGCCGGTCCGGGGCGGCTGCCTGCCGCTCCTCGCCGGCGCCTTGTTGCTCCTTGCCCATGGCGCCGCTGCCGAAGCCCATGCCGCTGCCGCCCATGACCTTGGCGACGGGGATGACGGTGACCCCGTCACGCTCGTAGGCGTCCCCGAAGACGCGGCGCACGGTGAGTACCTCGCGCGCGGTCTCGGTCGGCAGGTTGACGTTGCCGGTGGTGGGCTGGGCCATGATGCCTCCGATGGGGTCGTCCGTGGCGCCCAGGGTACGGGCGCGCGGCCCGCTGGGAGGCGGTACCGCCGTCGTCGTCGCGACCTGACCTAGGCGGCCACCCGGGGTCAGGCGTCGGCCGGCCGGACCTCGAAGCGCCGGTTCGCCAGGCTGGGGTTGCGCTCGCGCACGGCCTGGACCTGGGCGCCGGAGACCTCGGCGACGGCGACGCCCGGCTCCTCCCCCGCCTCCGCGAGCACCTCCCCGGAGGGGCCGACGACGAGGCTGTGGCCGGTGCGGTACCGGCCGGTCTGCCCGGCGGCGAGCACGTACACGGTGTTCTCGATGGCGCGGGCCTTGGCCAGGGTGCGCCAGTGGTCGAGCTTGCCCGGCCCGGCGATCCAGGTGGCCGGCAGCGCGAGCACGTTCGCGCCGGCGTCGACGAGGAACCGGGCCATCTCCGGGAAGCGCAGGTCGTAGCACGTCATCACGCCCACCCGCAGGTCCCCCAGCGCGAGGACCAGCGCCTCGGGCGGGCGCGGGGCGAGCCGGTCGGACTCGCGGTCGCCGAAGGCGTCGTATAGGTGGACCTTGCGGTAGGCGCCGATGAGCTCCCCGCCGGCGTTGACGGCGACGACCGTGTTGTAGGGCCGCGCCGGGCCGTCGCCGTGACGTTCGGTCATGCCGGCGACGACGGTGACGCCGTGCGCGTGGGCCGCACGGGCCAGCGCGGCGACGAAGGGCCCGTCGAGCCCCTCCGCCTCGGCGGCCAGCGCCTCCGGGGTGGGCCGGGGGTCCCAGGCCATGGCGTACTCGGGGAGCACCACCAACCGGGCCCCGGCGCGGGCCGCGCGGGCGATCAGGTCGGTCGCGGCCGTGAGGTTGGCCGCCTTGTCCGTCGTCGCGCCCATCTGCGCCACCGCGACCTGCATGTCTCCTCCTCGGCTCGCCCCCCGGCGGTCGTGCCCGACTCTGCCACGTGCGCGGCGCCGTCGGCCCGAGCTGCCGGTTTCCCGCGCCGCCCGGCGGGTCGGCCGGTAGCGTGCCTGCATGCGCCCGGCGACCCGCGCGGCCGACGCCGCGATCCGCCTCTACCAGGCCCGGATCTCACCGCGGAAGGGCTGGACGTGCGCCCACCTCGTGGCGCACGGCGGCCAGTCCTGCTCGGCCGCCGTGCGCGACGCCGTCCTTCGCGAGGGTGTGCTGCGCGCCCTGGTCCCGTCGGCGGTGCGCTTCCTTGCGTGCTACCGGGCGGCGGCGCTGCTGGCCTCGACAGATGTTGAGGGCGTGTGCTGCTGCGGCGGGATCCCGATCCCTTTCCGCTTCAGGCGGCGGTAAGACCCGCGCCAGTGGCGACACGACGGGCCGGACACGACGGACGTCGTCTCCGATGTGGCGTGTGTCCGCAAGACTTCGGCGCATGACTCAGGAGTCGAGGGCCGCCCTCGCCGCGCGCCGACTTTGCGCTGCCCGCGTGGTCCGCGTCCGCGAACACGCCTGTGACGTCTATGGCCAGGGCGTACTTCGTTCGGTGGGGTTCGCCCCGATGTTCCCCTCCCCGCGCGTCGAGCGGGTGTCTCCAGGCCATCTCGTCGCGGTGGCCACCGGGCCGGACGGCGCCGAGGCCGTGGTGTGGCGGTGGTTCGACGCGGTGGTGCTCGGCACAGACGACGACGGGTCGGTCCGGCTGTGGGAGCCGGCGCACGGCGAGGTCGTCGCCCAGCCGCGACCCTCGTACGCGCGGCAGGAGCCGGGCACCCGCGCCTACGCCTCGGCCGGCCTTGCGGGAGCGGAGTGGTGGGTCGCCGACCGTGCCGACGGCTCCCCCGAGCTGGCCGACGTCGAGCTCGCCGAGGTCGACGACCTCTACGCCGAGAACGACCTGTGGTCGGCCGTGTTCGGGTCCAGCTCCTGATCGGCTCTCGAGGGCGGGCCCGGCGCAGGGCCCGCCCATCAGCAGAGGGCCCACCCCACGGGGCGCCGGAGTTAGCCGGCGTGCAGCTCGAACTCGTTGCCGTCCGGGTCGGCCAGCGCCACCACGTCGTCGTCCCCGTCGCCTTCGAGCCGGGTGGCCCCGAGGCCGACCAAACGGTCGATCTCCGGACCCAGTTCGCCACCGGCTAGGGCGACGGCGAAGCGCTGCCGGTTCCGCCGCAGGTGCGGGGCGACGGGCGGCCCTCCCCACGCGACCTTGGTGCCGCCGTGCGGCGACTGGATCGCCGTCTCCCCGTCCTGGTCCCACACCACGGGCCAGCCCAGCGCCGTGCTCCAGAAGAGGCCGACCTCCCGGGTGCCGTCGCAGGCGATCTCCCCGAGGAAGCCGCACCCGGCGAGGAAGGAGTTGCCCGGCTCGATCACGCAGAACTCGTTCCCCTCGGGGTCGGCCAGGACGACGTGTCCCTCCTCGAGACGCTGGCCCACGTCGAGGTGATCGGCGCCAAGCCCGAGCGCGGTCGCCACGGTCTGCCGCTGGGCGTCGAGGCTGGCGCTGGTCAGGTGGAGGTGCATGCGGTCGCGTCCCACCCTCGGCGCGAGGTTCGGCACGAACCGCAGGCCGAGCTGCGTCTCGTCGCCGGCCAGGACGGCGTCCCCGGCGTCCTCGACAACCTCCCGGCCGAGGAGCCCGGCCCAGAACCGCGCCACCCGGGCCGGGTCGTGCGCGTCGTACGTCACCGCCAGGAGTCGAGGCATGCGCGCACGCTAGAAGTGGCGCCGTCACGACGACAAGGGATTTTGGGGGTGCCCAGGAAGGGCGTTGGCCCCGCGGCGGTGTCCCGTCCCCCAGCCGCTGAAGGGCTGCTACGTGTCGACGACCTATCGGGTCGGGGCGGCAACCTCGCGGGCCACCCGTTCGAGACGGTCGGTGTACCGGCCCCACCACTCGCCGTCGCCCGTGGGCAGGTTCATGGCGGACGGCCGGAGGCCGGAGGCGCCGTCGATCTTCTCCCGCACGATGTCGGCGTGGCCGGCGTGCCGGGCGACCTCGGTGGTCACGTGGACGAGGATCCTGCCCAGCGTGACGTGCCGGTTCTGCTCGCCCCACCACGGCACGTAGCCCTCGGCGTCGAGGTCGAGCGCGGCGATGGTGGCGGAGCAGTGGGCGCGCACGCGGCCGAACAGGTCGGTGATCCACTCCGCCGACTCCTCCGCCGTGGCCCACATGTCGGCGTTGTCCTCCGCGTCGTCCTCCATCCACGGGTACCTCTCGGGGAACGGTCGGTCGAAGACCTCGCCGAGGTAGCCGGCCTCGACGCCGGCCACGTGCTTGACGAGGCCGAGGAGGTTGGTGCCGGTCGGCGTCAGGGGCCGGCGCAGGTCGTACTCGCCGAGGCCGTCGAGCTTCCAGAGCAGCGCGTCGTTGAGCCCGTCGAGGTAGCGGCCGAGGTCGTCCTTGAGCGTCTCCATCGGCGAACGCTATCCGGGTGCGGCGCTCACGGACCTTCGCTTGGCGCGGAAAGGGAGCACCTGCAACCCCCGACGTGCCCGAGTATCGCCCTTGCAGCGGCTCATCCCCATTGAGGGGTAGGTGGGCTGCAGGTGGGCGAGCATTTCCCAGACCGATGGCCGCCACCGTGGCGAAACAGGCTCCCTGCCGTCAGGGCACAAGTTGATCGACTGCTGGGGCTACTCGGGCTCGGACTCGGCCAGTGCCTCCATGCCACCCAGGACGCGCAGCATGTTGCCGGCGGCAGCGGTGATCCGCGGCGTGCCGACCAGCGGCGCGATGGCGACAAGCACTGCCTGCGCCTTCTCAGCGGTCACACCGGAGTCGACGGCGGCGCCGAGGGTCACCGCATAGGACACCGGGGGCGCGTCCAGGGCGACGAGAGCGGCCAGGCGCACGAGGAGATATGTGTCTTGGTCCAGGCCGGAACGTTCAAGGGCATCGATGTTGATCGCAAACACGGTCTCGAGTACCGGGTGGTCCCCCTCAGCGACACTGCTGAGGTTGTCCTTGGGGTCGCTCTGGCTCATGGCTCCTCCTTTACCCGTGGGTGGGACTGCAATCCGAGCCTCGCGGCGCGGCCGTCGTCCGGCTTCACCCTGCGTGGGTGAAACCGGTGGTGATCGGACAGGCTGGACAGCCCTCTTCCCTAGCCCACAGCTGCGGCCCGGCCGCGGCGCTCGGCGCTCATGAATCGGTCGTCCCAACGGCCACGGATATGGCCGCGACCGGTTCGTTGCCGACCCGGTCGGCGTTCGGGCGGCCCGACTGGGGCGGCAATTCAGGGATACAACTCGGACCGCTTTGCCCGATGACACATCAGACGGAGCCGGCGCAAGGTCACCGTGGGTCGCCCGCCTGGAAGGTCCCCGCCGGCGCGGCGTCGGTCAGCGCGACATGGCGACGTTCTCGGCCGCCGACCATCGGTACTCGGCGGCCACGGCAACTGCCGCGTTTCGATAGAGCCTGACCGCCACGGTGGGGTGCTCGGTCTCTACCGTCTGCAGTGCTTCACCGGTGAGCGCGGTGACCGTGGCGGGCGTCTGTGCAACGAGGCGGGGAAGAGCGTTCGTCGTCCCGAATGCGAGTGAGGACACTGCGGTGCCGGCGGAGCGCGAAGTCAGTTTCAACGCATCGCCGAGGGAAGCGGTGCTTGGCTTCTGATCGGCCGCGGACTGCATGGCGATCACCCCTCGGATGACGAAGATCAACGCGTACCCCTCGGTGCCGGAGCGTTCGATGACATCGCCTCGATCGAAGTCCAAGGTTTCGCCGAGTGACTCGATCAGCGCCACGTCTTCGCCGGACATCCCCGCACACAGGTCGTTTGAGGTGAGCGGGACGGCTTCCCGGGGGCCGGGCAGGCCCGCCTCGAGCACCAGCGTGTCTTCGCAGGCCTCCACGGCATCCGAGGCACTCATGAAGTGGGTCCTCCCGGCCGTCAAGGTAGGTGGCCACGGCCCAGACAGGAGCACCGTCGCACCATCCACGTCAAGCTTCCGGATGGTGGCGTCCAGGAGGCGTCGGGCGACCGGATCGACCAAGTCAACGCGGGCGGCGTCGAGCACGAGCCACCGGCATGTCTGATCGGCCATCAGCCGGGAGGTGAACTCGGCCTCCTTGAAGGCCAGGACGCCTTGCAGCTCGATGACGGCGATGGCCCGCGCCGCATCCAGCACCGCCCGTTCGCGCGCTGGCCTGCCGCGCCGCGACCGCACCTGGCTGCCGTGTAGGTGGCGGTGGACCGCGGGCGTGGCGTCGGCCCGCGGGCGCATCACATGCAGGTCGAGCCGCCGGGAAAGCACCTCGCACGCGGCGACCCCGCGGACGCTGTTGCCCTGCCGGTCCAGCCGGGGGCTGAAGGTTCCGATGCCCAACTGGCCCGGCAGCACGACGCTGATGCCGCCACCGACGCCACACTTGGCCGGCATCCCGGTGCGGAACATCCACTCCCCCGAGAAGTCATACAGCCCGCAGGTCAGCATGACGGAGAGCACATAAGTGACCACCTCGGGTCGCACCACCTGTTCACCGGTGACGGGGTTGCGCCCCCCGTGAGCCAGCGTGGCCGCCATGACGGCCAGATCGCGCGCCGTGACGAGGGTGGAACACTGGCGGCAGTAGACCCCGAGCGCTTCCTCGACTCCGAGCCGCAAGGCCCCCATCGAGCGCATCAGGTACGCGATGGCGCGGTTACGGTCCGCGGTCTCGAGCTCGGAGCGCAGCACCCGCTCGTCGATACCGAGGGGCCGTCCGGCGAAGGCAGCGAGACCAGAGAGGATGCGTTGCCACCCCTGCTGCGGGTCGTCGCCGGCAACCAGCGCCGAGGTGACGATCGCGCCGGCATTGACCATCGGATTGAACGGACGTCCCGTGTCCTCCTCGAGGGTCACCGCATTGAACGGATCGCCCGTCGGCTCCACGCCAACGACAGACAACAGTCCCTCCAGGCCACGGTCCTGGATGGCCAGAGCCATCACAAACGGCTTGGACACCGACTGGATGGTGAACGGCTGCTCCGCGTCCCCGGCTGTGTAGACGACCCCGTCGAGCGCAGCCACGGCAAGCCCGAACTTGTCCGGATCGACCTGCGCGAGCTCCGGGATGTAGGTGGCGACATCGCCACCGGTTTGAGGGACGATCTGCGCATGGAGGCGACTGAGAAAGTCGCTGACAGGACTGCCGGTCATCTGCACCTCCACCAGCGGGAAGCGGTCGGAAGCAGCCCCAACTGTGGGTCTGAGTGCCAGGGCACCCAGGCTAACGGAGGTGGGCAGTGGACTTCGTCCAACAGCAGTTCATCGACCCGATCAGCAACTTCCCGTGGAGCTTCCTGCTGATCTGGTTGCTCCTGGGCGCGGGGTTCTACTTGACTTTCCGGACCAAGTTCGTGCAGTCCGGATGTTTGGTCGACTGGTGCGGCAGCTGCGTGGGTCCCGGGAAGGCGGCGGCGAGGGCGTCTCCTCCTTTCAGGCGTTCTGCGTAGGGCCGGGCCTCGCGGGTGGGAACGGGAAACATCGCCGGCGTCGCGATCGCGCTGACCCTGAGTGGCCCAGGCGCCGTGTTCTGAATGTGGTGTGTGGCCTGGGCGCACGCACCGCTGCCACGGGGCGTGGGCAGCAGCACACACTGGTGGCACAAGTCGATGAGTTACGGCCGGCCCTGTCGAGACGGTGCCCGCCGTACCATCGCAACCATGTCCCGGCGGGTCGACGAGCACCGGACGGCCACGGCTGTCGCGCCGGGATCGCACGCGGGGCGGGGAGGGCGGCGCCCGATGCCGCACGCGCTGCGCGAGCTTGGGGCGCTCGACCGCGCGGTGTATCACGCCGTGGCGGTGACGCCCACGCCTCACCTGGACGACGTCTTCCGCCTGCTCTCGACGGCCGCGAACCACTCGCGGCTGTGGCTCGGTATGGCGGGGGCGATCGCCATGCTGGGGGGCAGACGCGGTCGGTTGGCCGCGTTGGAGGGCGTGCTGTCCATCGCCGCCACCTCCGCGGCCGTCAACCTCGGCATCAAGCCGGTCGTCCGTCGGCGGCGTCCAGAGCGCTCGGCGTCTGCGCGGCGCCCGGCGCGGATGGTGCCCACGCCGACGTCCACCTCGTTTCCGTCCGGCCACTCCGCGTCGGCCTTCGCCTTCGCGTATGCGGTGAGCCGCCGCTACTCGATGCTTGCGCTGCCGGTCGGCTTGTTGGCGGCCGCGGTTGCGTATTCCCGGGTCCACACCGGCGTGCACTACCCGAGCGACGTCGTGCTGGGCTCGCTCATCGGGGCCGGGACGGCCGCCGTCGTGACGGCCGCGCTCCAGGACCGGCTGTCGCCACGAGAGCAGCCGGTGCGCGGCCACCTACCCTGACCCACGGCGGACGGTGGGCAGCCTCCGCCCCGGCGTCGCCATCCGCCGGCGTGCCGCGGGCGAGGCACCCGGATGGCGCGGCGAGATGCGCACCCGGAGCGCCCGTGGGCGCATGGCGAACCGGAGCGGTGAGCTCAGCGCCACCGCCTCCCCGTCGACACCCGCGTCCACCGTGGTGCCGGCGAGGATCTCGAACTCCGGGGCGGTCCAGGCGCGGCCCCGACCGGGGCCACGGTCTGGCGCATCGAGGATGAGGATGCCCAGCAGACCACTGTCGAGCGACGCGCGCCCCCCGGGGACGGGCGGGTCGAGCGCGTAGGGGTTGTTCGACACGAGCACGACGGCGAGCTGTGCGTGCTCGCGTCCGGCATCGTCGGTCAGACGCAGCGTGGATGCCCCTCCCATGGGAGACAGCACCGCCTGGGCGACCTGCGCCAGGGTGCGCACCTTGGCGTCGCGATAGGTCGACTGGCTGACCGCCTCGCCGTAGATGCCCAGGGAGACGTTGTTCAGGAAGGTGCGGCCGTTGACCTCGGCCAGGTCGATCCGGCGCTCGACGCCGTTGAACGCGTCCAAGGCGCCGTCCAGGTCGCGCCGATCCACACCCAGGTCGGCCGCGAAATGATTGCGTGTGCCGGCGGGGATACAGATGAAGGGGAGGCCGTGCTTCGCGGCGGCCGTGGCCACCACGGCGAGAGATCCGTCCCCACCCGCCATCCCGAGCGCGTCCGCGCCCGCTGTCACGGCATCGTGCACGTGTTGTGACAGGTCGTGGCCCGCCTCGAGGACGACGACGTCGATCCCACGGTCACGGGCCTTCTGGGCGAGCCCCGCCCGCGTGGCCGCACCGTTGCCCGATCGTGGGTTGATGAACAGCGCCGGCCGCTCGGGCGGATCGGCAGGACTCCATCCGTACCGGCTCACTCCATGTGCGGACTTCGTACGGCCAACCGGCGACTCAGTCATGGGGGCGTCCAAGTCAGGTCGTCACGGGGTTTGCTGACCCGGAAAGCCCAGCGTACCTCGCCGGTACTCACCCACGCCGTCCTCGACCTAGCCCGTCGGTACATGGCTAGACGAGCGAAGCTCCGCACAGCCGCCTCACCGTTCCCGCCGCCCGAGACCGCATCCGACACCTGGGGCAGCGCGTCGTGTCGGGGAGTCCCTACCGGCTGTTGCGCCCGACGGGATTCCTGTCGGACTGCCAGTCCCGTTACCCCGTCTGCGGAAATGAGGCGATTCAGACGTTGAAGCGGAACGATTCCGCCGGTTTCTGACTGATTGCGGTCCTCGTCGGTAGACGACGGAAACATGCCCTGACCTGGGCGAACGTCACTATCAGACCGTTGGGTCTGGTTGGTTGTCATCGGGCTCCGCGGATCTTCTTGCGGACTGTTTGCGGACTGCTAGGCGCCCGGCACACGTGCGGGACGAGGCCGGCTGGCGCGCCGAGCTCGAAGCGCTGGCTCGCTCGGCGTGGCATCGATGCTTAGGGGACACCTTGCGGACGCCTGGCCGTCCGCGGGATCACGTGGTGCCCACCTGTCCCATATGACACGCCCGCAAAACTGTCCGGTGAAAGGCTCCCTATTCGGTACGCTTGGTTCATAAAGATCGGATACGCGGGATGACCATTGACGTTCTCCTGGAGGGCGATTCCGTCCCCATCGACGAAGCGGTGTTCAGGACGCTGCTCGATAACTCGGTCGCAGGGACGTACGTCGACTACGAGAAGGCGCTCGCTGCGGGCTCGATTCCCTTTCCCGCCCTGGTCCGGCTAGCGCGCAAGGGCGACATCCCGTACCCGTTGTTCTTCGCGCCGCTCCGGCTCGTCGAGGCCCAGGTGGCGGCCAAGACCCGGAAACTGCTGGCGGGGGTCAGCAGGGACACGTTCCAGATCGGCACCCGCGAGAAGGTGGAGCTCCGGGACGTGGAGCTAATCGTCAAGGACCTGATCCGCAAGCAGGAGCTGCTCAAGCGGCACGACGGCTCGCTCGCGAGGAACAAGATCGTCGGTGTGCTGCGCAAGCCCGGCGCGTCGCCCGAGGCGGATGCGGCCCGGCTCATGTCCGCTATCGGACTGACCCACGCGGATCTGCGCTCGTGCCGGAAGAAGGAGGTGGCGCTGGAGCTGATGATCGAGCGGTTGGAGGCCAACCAGGTCCTAGTGGCCCGGAGCGTGCAGCACTACATGCCGCAGCGCCTGACCCATGTGAGCTTCAGCGGGATGACCGTCCGGGACTCAAAGGTGCCCTTCGTGTTCCTGGCGGGCGGCGACCACGGCGACCACCAGGAACCGGTTGGGCGCACGCTTTTTACCCTGGCCCTGATGTCCGTGCTCGTGGCGCGCAGGATCTTCAAACCCGTCACCTGGGACGGCCAGAGCACAGGAACCGATTTCGGACGCGAATACGACGTTGCGGGGGCGATGCTCATGCCCACGGAGCGGATGCGGGCACTGGGCCCTGCGTCGCTCGACGACATGAAGAGCGCGGCCGACGAGTTCAAGGTCACCCCGAGCGCTGTGACCGTCCGGGCGATGCGGCTGGGGCAGATCAGCGGGGAGACAGCGCGCGCCCACCTGGACCAGCTCCGCGAGGAGTTCTGCGGACGCCCCGAGAGGAAGGGCATGACCCCGATCAGGCCGGAGAACGCCGTGCGCAAGTACGCCGGCCGGGAGCTGTCCCGCAGGATGCTCGACGTCATGGACTCCGGCGGCATGACCCCGAAAGAGTTCTGCCGCGCGGTGTGCCTGAACAAGCTCGGACAGGACCAGATAAGCGACCTGAGGAGGGCGGTGGGTTGACCGACTTCGGGACCGTGTACGTCGTCGACACCAACACTCTCAGCCAGCTGGGACGGCGGCGGCGCGCCGGCACGTTCTTTCTGGAGAAGGCGAGAATCCCGAGCGAGGTCCTGCACGAGGCCGACCAGTTCCACGATCTCCAAGCGCTGCAAGGGCTCGAACACCCGACCACGCCCTCGGTGCTGCAATGGCTGACCCGGGTCATGGCGACGGTGCCGATGGACGACACGAGGCTCGTCGACCTGTACGCCAACCGCGGCGGCGCGGACCCCCTGGTCGTCGCGTGTGCACTGGACGGCCGGGACCGCGAGAGGCAGTACCTCAACCCCCAGGAATGGGCCGTGGTGACCGCCGACAACGCGGTACGCGCCAAGGCTGAAGAGTTCGGGCTTCGGGTTCTCAGCAACACCGAGTTCGCGGCCCTGATCGACACGGCGGAGGACTCCGGCACGCCGGAATGACTCCCGACTGCCGGCACCTGCCTGTGAGCGCTCCCTGGGAGCGGCGCGGCACGGCCGGCACAGCAAAAGAGAAGTCCTGGTCAGGAGTGGGAAACCCCGGCGACTACGAGCGGCCCCAATCGGGCTATTCGCAGTTGAGGGTGTAGCGGGGTGGGCGCGTCGTTGGGTGGATGGGGAGGCAGGCATTCCGAAGGTGGAGGTTCCTACGCCGCCCACCGACAAGCCGTGCGAATTGAACCGCGGTCAGTTCGATGCGAGGCGCGCGAGGGCGCGCACCCCTGCCGTGAATTGATCAAACTTTAGGCTGACGTGGCCGTTCTGGAGCCCTTGGCCCCGAATCCCCAACTCTTCGAGCTTGAGCTCCATGAGCGTGGAAGGGACTAAGCGCGGCGCAGTGCGGTTGATCCACGGCCAGCGGGCCAGTGCGTCCGGCGTGTATCCGGCCGCCCACTCGGCGTAGTCCTGCGGCTGGAATTCTGGATCGGAGATCACTTCCACGACTGCGTAACAGTCGTAGGTGGCCTTCGCGCAGATGATGACGAGGTCGCCGGGACGAAAACCTGGCTTGCCCTTCTTCGGGCTGGCGATCCACGACTCCTGTCGCCAGCCGTCGAGCCCGGGCTCGCCGTACTCGAGCTTGAGCCACAGGGACCGCTGGGGGTCGCGCGCGTCGGCAAGGAGCTCTTCAGCCAGTTTCAGCGCCGAGGCGGCATCGAGTTCGTGCTCCTGCCCTCGCACGGAGGTCCTGGTCAGGCGGCGCGACTCCTCCAACAGCTCATCGAGGTCACGATGCCCGATAACCCGAGCGGGCCAAGCGAGGATCACCGCTCGTGCTTGTTCGGCCTGGGCTGGATCGAGCTCGACCCCCAGTTCGCGGTTCGCCCCGGCAGAGCTGCCCAGACCGGCCCCGGTGAGATTGGCGGATCCGAGCATGCCTCTGCTGCCGAGCACGAAGCACTTGGCGTGCAGCCGTTCGACGTGACGTACTTCGAAACCGGAATCGAGCATGCGGCGCAGCCCCTGCACTGATAGGTACCCGTTGGCGACGGCGCTCGGGTCCAGACTCGTCGCAAGAAGCCATGACACGGAGGTGGCGTGAGCAGTCTGTGCAAGGCGGTTGCAGACCTCGAAGGTTAGGTACGGACTGGTCAGGACCACATCACCGTCGAGATCAGCCAGTGAATCCTTCAGCCAGTCCCACGCCGACTCGAGCAATTGCTTCTGCAACCCCATGGATAAACGGTAATGCGGCACTTCGCGATTGAGGGTATAGCCGGGGGTTGGCGCGTCGATCGCCTGAAGGGTGCCTGACAGTACTTTCGCTCGCCTTGACATAGCCACTTCGCTTAGTTCCCGCCTTCCGGGAGCCGGGCCGGACGAGGGTCAGCCCGCCGATCACCTCCCTCGGCCCGGCGTGCCGATCACCCAGGCCGAGCCCGCCCACCTCGGCCGCACCTCAACGGCGCGCCGAGCAATAACGACGTGGCCACCCCCGGAGAGCCCCCCTTCCCCACTCCGTTGCGCACCCGTCGCTGGAAATCGTTGACATTCCACTGCCGCCAGAATCTGCTCCCACCTATTACCTCCCGGCCCCTCTCACGCCCTCCCTATCAAGCGGCACGCATGCTACGAAGGACGTGGATGGGCCGCCCGGGATCGGGCGGCCCACGCGGCATTTTTAGGGGTCCGTTGGTTATCGACGGACGTCGTGGGGGCGGTGGTCCGGGTGCATGGTGGGGTGAAGTTCTACCGCGGCGCGGCGAAGGCCGCCCGGGCCTACGTCGAGCGCGATCGGTCCCGAGCTGACGACTATTACCTCGGTGAGGGAACCGGCGTCGCCGGGCGACTCACCGCGACACCGGAGAGCGTCGAGCGCGCGGGGTCAATGGACGGCGACACCTATGAGCAGTGGGTCGCCGGCATCGACATCGACACGGGCCGGCCGAAGGGCTGGATCCGCAAGGACGCTAACGCGCTGCGATTCGTCGAGGTCACCGTCAACGGCCCCAAGACTTGGTCGCTCGCCGCCGCGCATTATCCGGAGGTCTCTGCCGCGCTGGACCAAGCCCAGGACCGAGCCGCCACCGAGATCGTCGGCTGGGTCGCCCAGCATGCGACGACGCGCGTCGGGCCGCGTGGAGGGCAGGTGCAGGTACCGGTCGAGAGAATCGAGGCCGCGGCCATCCGGCACTACACCTCTCGTGCAGGTGATCCGCACCGGCATCTTCATCTGCAGCTCAATGCCCGCGTCTACGCGGCCGGCGCCTGGCGCGGTATCCATTCTGTAGGAATCCGCGACAGTATCGAGGCGATCAACGGCATTGGTCATGTCGCGGTCGCGACCGACCCGCGGTTCCGGGCGGTGCTCGCGGCGCACGGGTTGACGCTCGATCCGGGAACGAGCGAGATTCGCCAGCTGATCCCGTACGTTGGGGCCTTCAGCGCCCGGACCGCGCAGATCCGTCGCAACGTCAACCGCTACGAAGGTGAGTGGCGCAGCAAGCACCCCGGCGAGGAGCCGGGTCCCCGGCTGCGAGAGGCGTGGGGCCGGCGGGCGTGGACACAAGCCCGCCCAGACAAGGTCGTCCCGACGGACGGCCGGGACCTCGTGGCACGCTGGAACGGCGAGCTGCGCGAGCTGGGCTACCGCGACCCGACCGAACCTGTTCCCCTGGCGGGGACACGCCCAGGCTGGATCGACCGCGATGCCGCAGCCGACCTCGTCGTCGCCATCCTCGGGGCGAAGAGGTCGGCATGGAACACCGCCGACATCCGCGGGAAGACCGAGGTCCTCCTCGCACAGACCTGCCTCCTCGCCGACCCGGCCGCGCGAGCCGAGCTCGCCGAGGACATCACGGCCCGGGCCACGAACCGGTGCGTCAGGTTGCTCACCCGGACCGACGTGCCCGAGCATATCCGGTCGTTCAGCTCACCGCGGGTTCTCGAGGTCGAGGCGGAGATCGTCGCTCGGCTCGCACGCCGGGCGGCCCAGCCCGCCCGCAAGGTGCGCATGGGCGGGCGCGGCCTGGTCCGGATCGACCCGGCCCAAGCCGCCGTGGCCGGTGCCCTGGCCGGCGACGGACCCCTCGTGGTGGTCGAAGGTGCCGCGGGTGCCGGGAAGACCACCACGCTTCGGTGCACTCGGGAACTGCTGTCCCTGAGGGGACATCGGCTGATGGTGGTGACGCCGACGTTGAAGGCGGCCGAGGTCGCCGCAGCAGAAACCGGCGCCGACGGTCACTCCGCTGCCTGGCTGATCCACCAGCACGGATGGCGCTGGGACGCCGACGGACACTGGGCCCGGCAGCCGGACGCAGCCCCCGATCCCAGCGCACGGCTCCGGGCCGGGGACCTGCTGCTCATCGACGAGGCCGGGATGCTCGACCAGGACACCGCCCGAGCGCTGCTCACCATCGCCGACGAGACCGGCGCACGGGTGGCGTTCGTCGGAGACCGGCACCAGCTTCCGGCCGTCGGGCGGGGCGGCGTCTTCGACCACGCGGTGGCGTGGGCGCACCCAGCCGCCGTCGCCACCTTGGAGAAGGTCCACCGATTCACCGACCCCGACTACGCCGCGCTCAGCCTGTGGATGCGTAACGGCGACGACGCCGGCGGCGTGTTCGACGCCCTCCACCGCCGCGGACACATCGTGATTCACCCCTCCGAGGCCGAACGCACCGCCGCCCTCTCCGACGCCGGCACCAGCGGGGACCTCGTCATCGCCGACACCCGCGAACAGGTCGCCGAGCTCAACGCCGCCATCCGCGACCGCTACGGCGACGACAGGGCCCGCTCTGCCATCACCACTGCTGCCGGCGATCGGATCGGGATCGGGGACCGAGTCGCGACCCGACGCAACGATCCCGACCTGCAGGTCACGAACCGCCAGACTTGGACCGTCACCGGGATCGGCAAGGATGGCAGCCTCCTTCTGCGCGGGCGGGGCCGGGATCGAGAGATCCCGTCCGACTATGCGACCCGGTTCGTCGAGCTCGCCTACGCCACCACCGTCCACGGCGCCCAGGGAAGCACCGTCACGAAGGCTCACGTCGCCATCGGTGAACACACCGGTGCCGCGTCGGCGTACGTCGCCATGACCCGCGGCCGACAGACCAACGTCGCGCACCTTGTCGCTGCCAACGTCGACGAGGCCCGCAACCGATGGATCGAGATCTTCAGCCGCGACCGCGCCGACCTCGGGCCAGCGCACGCCCGACGCCAGGCAATCGGCGCGATCGACCGCTACGGCCCTCAGCGCCGGCATCGGCCGGTCCGGGCGGCCGGCGACCGCAGCCTCAGGCTGTGACAGGACGGCGCCGCCCTCCCTTGGCCCTTCGTGGCCAGACCATGCCGATGTCCGCTGCCATCCGCGCGTTGATCCCTGCGGGGTCGCGCGGCGGATCGTCCCGGGAGGCGCCACCGTTGGCCTCATCGATCAACGGCTGCCAGGCCGCGCGGACCGAGTCAGGAAGGTCCATGTTGGGCCAGGCCTCGACCAGCAGGGCGGCGTCGACAGTCTCGAGGAGCATGTCGTCGAGGCCGCGGCACAACACCAGTTCGTAGAACTCGGCCCGCTCACTCGGATCCGAGAGGTCCCAGATCTCCTTGCCGTCGGCGTATGCCCCGAAGGGGAAGACCTGGACGCGCGAGAAGCACAAAGGCACCGGGACCTGCCACAGCCGGTTCGGCACCGGAAACGACCCGAGCGCGGGGTCCTCCACATAGACGAACTCGACCCGACGCTTCACCGCGAGCTCCGCGTCAGCCGCATCGAGCAACCGCTCGACGACCTCCAGTGTCGGTGACTTGCGGCGCGACTCGTACTCCGAGACCGACGACTGCTGGGTCCTCGCCAACTCGGCCAACCGACGCTGCGACAAGCCCGCCGCCCGGCGGGCGAACTCGATCACCGTCATCGGTTCCACTCGTCAATGATCGCCGATCATCGATTGGATTGCTATGCACACCTCCTTGCTGAGGCCGGAAACACCGGCCGACGACCCCGCGGGGTCGAATGCACCAAGGAGCAGCAATCATGACCGCATCACCGACCAACCCCAGTGAGAACCGTCCCATCAAGAACCCCGGCGACGAGATGCTCACCCTTCAGGAAGTTTGCGCCTACCTCCGTATCCCCGAAGGCACCCTGCGCTACTGGCGCCACCTCGGCGCGGGACCGCGCAGCTTCAAGATCGGCCGCCACGTCCGCTACTGGCGCGCCGACGTCGTCCGCTGGCTGGCCGAGCAGGCCAACCGTCCACAGAACCACCGCTGACACCG
The DNA here is from genome assembly GCF_009193185.1 of Georgenia thermotolerans. Classification (GTDB taxonomy): domain Bacteria; phylum Actinomycetota; class Actinomycetes; order Actinomycetales; family Actinomycetaceae; genus Georgenia; species Georgenia thermotolerans. The sequence goes on from NZ_VUKF01000025.1 coordinate 28,258, forward strand.
CCGTCGTCGGCTGGCAGACGGACGATGGAGTCATCCCGGAGGGAGCGTCATGGCGGGGAACATCGCTAAACGGGCCAACGACAAGTGGCGGGCGCGGTACCGCGACGAGGCCGGCAAGGAGCACGCACGGCACTTCGATCGCAAGATCGACGCCCAGCAGTGGCTGGACCAGGTCACCTCGGCGGTGGTCACGGGCACGTACGCCGATCCCCAGGCCGGACGGATAACGTTCGCGGCGTTCTTCGGCGAGTGGTCGGCCCGGCAGGTCTGGGCGCCCGGAACCGTGCTCGCGATGTCGCTGGCGGCCAGATCAGTGCCCTTCATGGGCAAGCCAATGAAGCAGGTCCGCCGTTCCGATGTCGAGACCTGGATCAAGCACATGGAGGCCGCGGGCCTCGCCCCTGGCACGATCAAGACGCGGTACGTCAACGTCAGGTCGGTGTTCCGTGCCGCCGTCAAGGACAGGGTGATTGGCTCCGACCCGACCGACGGCGTACGCCTCCCCCGTGGTCGTCGGGCGGATGTGGCGATGTCGATCCCCACTCCGGAGGAGGTGGGACAGCTCATGGCTGCGGGTGACGAGCGGTTCCAGCCATTCATCGCCCTCTGCGCGTTCGCCGGCCTACGGCTCGGCGAAGCCGCCGGAGTCCAGCTCGGCGACGTGGACTTCCTTCGCAGGTCGCTCAAGGTCTCCCGCCAAGTTCAGCGCATCAACGGCGGCGGGATCGACGTCCGACCGCCGAAGTACGGCTCCGAGCGCGTCGTCTACATCGCCCACAGCCTCGTCAACCTGCTCGCCGAGCACGTGACCAACCACGGCACCACGGGCAAGAATCGCTGGCTCTTCACCGGCGAGGAGGATGGCCCGCCACACCAGAACACCGTCGCCTACTGGTGGCGACAGACGCTGCGGAACGCCGGACTGTCCGGAATCAAACTCCACGACCTGCGGCACTTCTACGCCTCCGGGCTGATCGCTGCGGGCTGCGATGTCGTGACCGTCCAGCGCTCGCTGGGCCACTCGAAGGCGACGACGACCCTCAACACCTACGCCCACCTCTGGCCCACCGCCGAGGACCGCACGAGGAAGGCAGCGGAATCGATCATGTCGGCGTCGCTTGACCAGCCCGCCGAGTTGGCGAGGGTCACGACTTAGTCTCGATCGACCAATGGAGCGGGTGGGGTGGCCCGACGTGGGGCCGTCGGTCTTGCGTGCGGGACCGCATTCGCCGTCTAGACACGGCCTCGCCAGATTCCTGTGGTCCCAAGAGAGATTCGCAGCGACACCGGGAAGGCGGCCGCGGCATCACCCGTCGTAGCGGTTCGAGCCGGTAGCCGTAAAAAAGAGATAGGCGACCAGCGCCAGCGCTCCGAGCACAAAGGCCCCCAGAACAGGAATGCCACGCCGCCGATGATGATTCCGCCGATACCTTCCAACGTTGCGCGAACTTTTTGCCATCTACTCATTGCCCGCAAACCTCCTGCCTTGTTTGAACCGACGCTTGACGGCATCCAGCGCGATCGCGCGCACGACCCTGCTCTCTGGCTCGAGGAACGATCGAGGCTAGGGGCCAGCCGGGTTGTGTAGAACCCGTCGGGCTGCCGGCGCGGACGATCCGAGCTGCTCGAGTATTGACACCGTCACTGCCCTCCTTGCTCGCCCCACGGCGATGTCGATGGCCCTCATGGACTCCGAGCCCCAGGTCATAGTCGTCGCGAAGCAGACTTCGCGCGCACCCAGGATCTCTGCGGCATCCAGCAACTTGGTCACGTCGCGGACTCGCTCCTTCTCATTCTGACCGTCGAGCTTGCCAACGCTCTTCGCCTCGCCTATCACGAGCCCGTCACGTGACATGAAAGCGAAGTCGATCTCCACTTTCGGGCGGATCTCACCCTCGACGAGAATCTCGAGTTCGAACTCGACGTCGTAAGCGCGTCGAGCAGCAGCGAACTGCCGGACCGCCAGGATCGGAACGTCACCGTTGCTTTGAAGGAACTGAGTGACCGTGGGATGAAGGCTGTAGTACCACCTCGGCTCGCCCTTCGGATCGCGCCAGCGCTCTTGAGCGAGCGCATTACGCGACCCACACCGCTTGCAGTCGAAGTGTGTTCCGACTTCGTCGATCCGATAGAAGTCCGGCCACGGACAGATGGCACATTCAAGGACGAGTCCCATCCTGATGGCCCCAGCCTCGATCAGTTCGTCGAGCCAGGATCGGATGCCTGGGCGCGCTACGGCGCTGTCTGCGATTCGTTCGAGGGCCGCTAGAGGAACAACGCAGATTCCCGAAACCATTAGCCGGGCGTTCTCGTTGGTGACCCCATCGCCCTTGTCAATCGGACCGTTCTTGGTCTTCGTCGTTGTGAGAGCGTCCAATAGGACACGCCGGCTACCGGCAAGGTCATCGGCAAGGCGCTCGCGGCCGCGCCAGAGCTCTGAAGCGAGCCGACCCGTTCGCCCCGCATGCGAAGACTGAACCCGGTGCCCGCTGGACGCCGCGGCGAGACCGAGTGTGTTCATTAAGCCAGGCCACCGCAACCGCGGCTGCGCCAGTTGGCCGTACTTGGATGCGCCGGAGGCAACAAAGTCGAAGCGCCCGGATTCGAAGGAGATCGACCGACCAGACGGCCGAACGAAGGTCTCGTACTTGTCTTGCACGGAAGCCATGAGGTCACTGCCACGAACAGCAGGGTGCGAATGAATCGGGTGCTCAGACCACTCGGTGTCGACGATCCATCCCCGAGGGCTATTAGCTAGGTCCTCGGGGGCCAGGAGAGGGAACGTCGTTGCCATCTCCGCTGATCCATCGCCAGAGATCGTGACCGGTACAGCGAACCGCTCATCCCACCGATCGTTCAGACGCAGATCGATCCGTCCCGGCGAGTCCAGCTCTTCGGGCGGTACGTATTTCCACGGCTCCTCAGTCTCGGAGGGATCCCACATGGACCGCGCCGCCCAGAGCCGCCTCATGAAGTCCATGCACTGCTCTTCAGACCACGACGCGCTCGTAATTACGAACTTGCGGTCGGCTCTCAGTCGGCTCCAGTCGACGGCACTACCGAGCCACCGGTGCCAGCGCTTGTGCCTGCCAGTGAATGGCAACCAGATACCAGTCCCGACCAAGCGGTCCCAGAGCATTGCGATAGCCATGTCGTTCGCGGTTCTGCCCAAGACCAACACGGGACTCTTGCGCACGAAGCCGTGGCTGATCCACGACAGGCCTCGTCTCGTTGCCTCGAATGGCGATCCCACTTGGATGGCGTCGTCGCGCGTTAGTAGGCCGGCCACTTCCCTATGACTCAGTGAGCCATCTGATATCCGCCGCACCTCGAGAGGGCTGATTGGTCGGCCGTTCCGGATCGCTATCGCCAAGTCAACCAGTTCGTCGCCAGACTCCAACAGGATCTGGTGGGCATGGTCGCCCTCGACCGCAGAGAGCTCACTTGGCATGCTGCCCATCGGGTGCACGGAGTAGATCCTCTGATCGCCGTCGTCATCCCCGAACGTCGACAAATCGCTGGCCAACGCTGTGAGACTGTCGCGACCGATGGTCACGGCAATCACCTGCCGGCCATGCTCTTCAGTCTGTGCGAGGAAGTCCTTGCGTTCCTGTCCTTCGAGAGTCTTTCCGTCAACCGTGATCGGAAGCAGTCCAGGTTGTAGCGCCTCCCTGTCACCCACTGTGACCTGAAGGGTGGTGAGGTAGTCGGGGTCGTAATGTCGCAAAAGGCGGGCCACCGCAGGAGCGAATCTCCCCTGGGAGACCGGGAGAAGAACGCCGCCCGCCCCTCCCCATGTCCTACTGAAGAACTCCATCCCTCGGAAGGCGAAGTACTCCCAGTCCTCGTCCGGGATCGCAATGGCGACCCTCGGCGCACGCAATGAGGCCATCAAGCCCGCGAACTCCATGCTTTGGGTCACGCCATGACCTTAGTGGCGAGCCCGCGAAGAGCCAGAACACGCTCAGGCGTTTGCGTCCCCACGCCAACGGGCGAGACGCGTTACGACGATTCCGGCTCAGCCACAACGAACTCTCCTCCGTCGGGCTCACCTTCGCCTGTCCTGCGATAGGTGCCGTGCGCGCCGAGGAATTCAATCATCACCTGAACTGCCTCGCCCGCCTCCCAGTTACTCGCTGTGGCGGCCCGATGCGCGGCATCGTTGCGGAGCCTGTTAAGTCGGCGCAATTGAGCGATCGGCACAGCGAGCTCTAAGCCGGACTCCTTGGCGATCGAGATGTAGTCACCGAGCGCGCTCCTGGTATTGAGTCTGCGACGCTGAACTTCGGGCAGGTCGGCCTCGTGCTCGCGGACGTGCCGCCCGATGGCGATCTCAAGCGCGGTCGCCGCGTCGATGATCGCGCGTCGGTTCGCATTGCGCCTCTGGGCAGCGCGCGCATCTCGGCTCAGGACCTCCTCGAGCGGTGGCTCAGTCCCTTGCTGGACGTAATTAAGGATCTCCGCCCATTCACTTCTGTGGAGCGGCGTGACGCGGGGCGTAGCGGCAACGAGGCCAAGAGCGCCCTCGTGGGGTGGCTCAATGAAAGTTAATCCGGCGCCAACCACCTCCGCGTCGTATACGCGGTGACGGGGATCTAGGTCCTGTCCGGTCACAACTTCCACCCAGGTGCGCACATTGTCGAACCAGCCATCGATGGACTCCGCCAGCTGGTGATCGGGCGTGAACCATGATCGATGGTCATAGGTCGGACCCTTAACAACTGCCACACCGACGCGGTGAACGGCTGTGGCGGGCCGACGAGACTCCGGAATGAACGCACCGTACTCCTGCGCCCAGACAACCAACTCGCCGCTCAAGGTTGACATCTCTATTCCGGGCACGGCGGGCGGTGCACCCACAGGTGGATGATCGTGCGGCATAACGATGTCAAACTGGAGCGCGCCGTATCCAGTCGGGTAGCTTGCTCCGAGCGTCTCGCGCGTGACCCAAATTGGGACAGGCAACTCGAAGATTGCGCGCACATCCATGTCCGGCTCCTCTATCCCCGGTCGCTGTCGCTAAGTCGCGGTCAGCATGCTCCAAGTCCCTCATGCCGGATCTAGCGACGGCCCGGCACCTGCTCCGGCCAGCCGAACCCTTCGGCTCGTAAGACGACGTTCCATTGCCGCCAGCCGCAGAGGTCCGCCATCACTCAGGGAAGTGGCGTCACAGAGCGCCAGCGGGTAACAGCGAACCTGAGACAGATAGGCCCCACGAATAGCCCGGTCGAGCCCGTCCTGCTGAAGCTCCTGCGGACTTCGTGCGGACTGGAGGCTCCGACACCACCTCTGACCTGCATAGACGCTCCGATTCACACGTTGAAGCGGAACTCCACGACGTCGCCGTCCTGCATGACGTAGTCCTTGCCCTCCATGCGCATCTTGCCGTGGGCCCGGGCCTCGGCCACCGAGCCGAGCTCGACGAGGTCGTCGAAGGAGATGACTTCCGCCTTGATGAAGCCGCGCTCGAAGTCGGTGTGGATCACGCCCGCCGCCTGCGGGGCGGTCCAGCCCTTGTGGATGGTCCAGGCGCGGGCCTCCTTCGGCCCGGCGGTGAGGTAGGTCTGCAGGCCCAGGGTCTCGAAGCCCACCCGGGCGAGCTTGTCCAGGCCGGCCTCGTCCTGGCCCGTCTCGGCGAGCATCTCGGCGGCCTCGTCGGGCTCGAGCTCGACGAGCTCGGACTCGAACTTGGCGTCGAGGAAGATTGCCTCGGCCGGCGCGACGAGCTCGCGCAGCTCGGCCTGCATGGACTCGTCGGCCAGCCCGGCGTCGTCGGTGTTGAAGACGTAGATGAACGGCTTTGAGGTCATGAGCTGGAAGGTGGCGAGGACCTCGGGGTCGAGCCCCGCCGCCTGGGCGCCGGCGGAGAGCAGCGTGCCGGCCTCGAGCACCTTCATGGCGCCCTTGGCGGTCTCGAGCACCTCGGGGTCGGTCTTCTTGCCGCGCACCTCCTTCTCGAGGCGAGGCAGCGCCTTCTCCAGGGTCTGCATGTCGGCGAGGATCAGCTCGGTGGAGATGGTCTCGATGTCGTCCTTGGGGTCCACCCGACCCTCGACGTGGACGACGTCGGAGTCCTGGAACGCGCGGGTGACCTGGCAGATCGCGTCGGCCTCGCGGATGTTCGCCAGGAACTGGTTGCCCAGGCCCTCGCCCTCGGAGGCGCCCTTGACGATGCCGGCGATGTCCACGAACGACACGGTGGCGGGCACGATCCGCTCGGAGCCGAACACTTCGGCGAGCTTGTCGAGGCGCTTGTCGGGCAGCGGCACCACGCCCACGTTCGGCTCGATGGTGGCGAAGGGGTAGTTCGCCGCGACGACGCTGGCGCGGGTCAGGGCGTTGAACAGGGTCGACTTGCCGACGTTGGGCAGTCCCGCGATTCCGATGGTGAGGGCCACGTGGGCCGAGTCTACGTCCTGGCCACGCCGGCTCCGGCGTGAGGTTGCCCGCCCCGGCCCCCCGGGGCGGCCGCGGCGAGCCGGTGACCGCGATGTCGGTGGGGCCTGAGAAGGTGCCGGGCATGCAGATGGTGACGGTGGTGCTGGTGGTTCTCGCGCTCGTCGTGGGCGCGGCGCTCGGGTTCGCGGTGGCCACCGCCCGGGCGGCGACGCGCGGCGGCGTGGGCGCGGGTTCGGCGGCGGAGACGGCGGAGCTGCGGGCCCGGGCGGCCGCGGCGCAGGCGCGGGCGGAGCGGCTCGCCGAGGAGGTGGAGTCCCTCCAGGAGCGGGCGCGCCGGGACCACGACGTGCTGCGCGCCCTCGCGCCGGTGCAGGCCACGCTCACCCAGGTCGGCGAGCACGTCGCGCTGCTCGAGCGCGAGCGCACCGAGCAGTACACCGTGCTCACCGAGCAGCTCCACCACGCCCGCCGCTCGGGCGTCGAGCTCCAGCGCACGACGGCGCAGCTGGAGTCGGCGCTGCGGTCCACCTCCGCGCGGGGCCAGTGGGGCGAGGTCGAGCTGCGCCGGGTGCTCGAGGCCTCGGGCATGATGCGGCACGTCGACTTCGTCGAGCAGCACTCGCTGGGCGCCGCCGGGGCGCCGGGCGGGCGCCGCGAGGCCAACGCCGGGCGCCCCGACGTCGTCGTGCACCTGCCCGGGGAGAAGTACCTCGCGGTGGACGCCAAGGTGCCCATGGACGCCTACCTCGAGGCCAGCGCCATCGGCGAGCGGGCCACCGGTGAGGAGGCCGAGCGGCGCGAGCGGCTGCTCGCCGCCCACGCGCGGGCCCTGCGCGGGCACGTGGACGCCCTGGCCAAGCGCCGCTACCACGACCAGCTGCCCGGCTCCCCCGAGCTGGTCATCATGTTCGTGCCGTCCGAGGGGCTGCTGGCCAGCGCGCTAGAGGCCGACCCCGTCCTCCTCGAGCACGCCCTGCGCCAGGGCGTGGCGCCGACCTCGCCCGCCTCGCTGCTGGCGCTGCTGCGCACGACGGCGTCGATCTGGTCGGCCGAGCAGGTCACCGCCGAGGCGCGTGAGCTCCTCGCGCTGGGCCGCACCCTCTACGAGCGCCTCGGCGTCGTCGCCGGGCACCTCACCAGCCTGGGCCGGTCGCTGCGCTCGAGCGTGCAGCACTACAACAAGGTGGTGGGGTCGATCGAGCAGCGGCTCCTGGTCACCGCCCGGGACTTCGAGTCGCTGGCCACCAAGGACCTCGACGTCGAGGCGATCGCCACCGACGACGCCCAGGTGCGCACCTTCACCGCGCCGGAGCTGGCACTGGCGGACCTGGAGGGCCGCTCGGCCTGACCGCCCACGCCGGCACTCCCGCCGGCAGCGCGCGAGCCCCGACGTCGGCGTCCGACGTCGGGGCTCGTGCGTGTGTGCGGGACGAGGCCGAGGCCGTCAGCCTGGGCCTCGGGCATGCGCGGCCAGCTGCCGGCTCAGCCGTCGGCGCGGACGCGCTCCCGGCGCACCTTGTGGGGCCGGTCCGGCTGCTCGCCGGCGGCCTTGAGGTCCGCGCGCAGGTTCTTGGGCAGCGAGAACATGATGTCCTCCGTGGCGGTGCGCACCTCCTCGACCCCGGTGTAGCCGAGGTCCTTGAGCCGGTCGACCACGGTGCGCACGAGGATCTCGGGCACCGAGGCCCCGGAGGTCAGCCCCACGGTGGTAGCGCCCTCGAGCCAGGCGGGGTCGATCTCGTCGGCCTTGTCCACCCGGTAGGCCGCGCCCGCGCCCGCCTCCAGCGCCACCTCGACGAGCCGCACCGAGTTGGAGGAGTTCGCCGAGCCCACGACGATGACGACGTCGGCGTCGGGGGCGAGCTTCTTGACCGCGACCTGGCGGTTCTGGGTGGCGTAGCAGATGTCGTCGCTGGGCGGGTCCTGCAGGTGCGGGAACCGCTCGCGCAGCAGGTTGACGGTCTGCATGGTCTCGTCCACCGACAAGGTGGTCTGGGAGAGCCAGATGACCTTCTCGGGGTCGCGGACCTCGACCTTGTCCACCTCGTGCGGGCCGTTGACCACCTGGATGTGCTCGGGGGCCTCGCCCTGGGTGCCCTCGACCTCCTCGTGCCCGTCGTGGCCGATGAGGAGGATGTCGTAGTCGTCGCTGGCGAAGCGCACGGCCTCCTTGTGTACCTTCGTCACCAGGGGGCAGGTGGCGTCGATGGTGGCCAGCCGGCGGGCCGCGGCCGCCGCGTGCACGGCCGGGGAGACGCCGTGGGCGGAGAAGACCACCCGCGCCCCCTCGGGCACCTCGTCGGTCTCGTCGACGAAGATCGCGCCGCGCTCGGACAGCGTCTCGACGACGAACTTGTTGTGCACGATCTCCTTGCGCACGTACACCGGGGCGCCGTACAGCGCCAGCGCCTTCTCGACGGCGTCGACCGCCCGGTCCACCCCGGCGCAGTAGCCGCGCGGGGCGGCGAGGAGGATCCGCTTGCCGTCGGGCGCCGGCTCGGACGGGATCGAGGAGGGGAAGGCCGAGGCGCCCGCGAGCGAGGAGCCGGCCGGGACCGCGGGCGCGGCGGGGCCGGTGGCGAGGGGTGCGGTGGTCATGGGGCCAGGGTACGTGGGGCCCGCCGGACGGGCCATGCCCCGTGTCCGACCCCACACCCGGCCATGGCAGCATGGCGCCATGCCCACCAACCTGCTCGGCGAGCCCACGCCGACCCTGCTGCCCGAGGACCACCCCGACGTGCCGGCCCGCGCCGCCCTGGAGGCCGGCGAGGACCCGCGGGCGGTCGCCGCCCGCTTCCCCGCGGCCAGCCTTGCCTGGGCCACGCTCGCCCGCGCGGCGCTGGAGGCCGGCGACCCGGTGGCGGCCTACGCCTTCGCGCGCACCGGCTACCACCGCGGCCTCGACGCGCTGCGGCGGGCCGGGTGGCGCGGCGCCGGGCCGGTGCCCGCCGCCCACGCACCCAACCGCGGCTTCCTCCTGTCCGTCCTGGCCCTGGCCGACGCCGCCGCGGCGATCGGCGAGGACGACGAGGCAGTGCGCTGCCGCAAGCTGCTCGACGACTCCGACCCCACCGCCCGCGAGGTCCTCGCCGCCGGGCGCTGACCGACGCCAGCGCCCGGCGCACCGCGCGCTGTGTCCACCGCCCCGCCGGCGGCTCGTGCCCGGCGTCGGCGGGCGGTGAGAGGGTGGGGGGCGTGAGCAGCACCGACCACGCCGCGCCCGCCCCGCGCCGCCTCGCCACGCGCGCCCTGGAGACCACGGCCGAGAACCCCTGGCCGGTGCGGCTGCTGTCGTCGAAGATCAACGACTACATCGCCCGCATGGCACCGCTGTGGGTCGAGGGGCAGATCGTCCAGCTCAACCGACGCCCCGGCGCCACCCTGGCCTTCCTCACGCTGCGCGACACCGACGCCGACATGTCCCTGCCGGTCGCCGTGCAGTCCCGGGTGCTCGCCGCGATGGCGACCCCGCTGCAGGAGGGCGCCCACGTCGTCGTCCACGCCAAGCCGACGTTCTGGCCCAAGCGCGGCTCGCTGCAACTGCAGGCCGACGAGCTGCGCCCGGTGGGCGTGGGCGAGCTGCTCGCGCGCATCGAGCACCTCAAGCGCGTGCTGGCCGCCGAGGGGCTGTTCGACGCCGAGCGGAAGGTCACGCTGCCCTTCCTGCCCCGCTGCGTCGGGCTGATCTGCGGGCGGGAGTCCAAGGCCGAGCACGACGTCGTCGTCAACGCCCACGCCCGCTGGCCCGCGCTGCGCTTCGAGATCCGCGAGGTCGCCGTCCAGGGCGCCCGGGCCGTGCCCGAGGTCATGGCTGCGCTGCGCGAGCTCGACGCCGACCCGGCCGTGGAGGTCATCGTCGTCGCCCGCGGCGGCGGGGCGGTGGAGGACCTGCTGCCCTTCTCCAACGAGGCCCTGGTCCGCGCCGCCGCGGCCTGCCGCACCCCGCTGGTCTCCGCCATCGGCCACGAGACCGACAGCCCGCTGCTGGACCTCGTGGCGGACTACCGGGCCTCGACCCCCACCGACGCCGCCAAGCACATCGTCCCCGACGTCGCCGAGCAGCGCCGCGGCCTGGCTCAGTCGCGCCAGCGCATCCGTGCGGCCATCACCGCACGGCTCGCCGCCGAGCAGCGCGGCCTGGACCACCTGCGCTCCCGGCCGGTCGTGGCCAACCCCCACGCGCTCGTCACCGCCCGCGCGGAGGAGGTCGAGCGGCTGCGCGCCACCGCGCTGCGGGCCGTCACCTGGCGCACCGACCGGGCGGCGGACGAGCTGCGCGGCGCCCGGTCCCAGCTGCGGGCCCTCTCCCCCGCCGCCACCCTCGCCCGCGGCTATGCCGTCCTGCGCGACGACACCGGACGAGTGGTCCGCTCCCCCGACGACGTCCGGACCGGCCAGCGCCTCGAGGCGCTGCTCGCGGCCGGCCGGCTCGGCGTCGAGGTCCTCCCTCAACCCGCTGAGACCGACCCGACCGCGGACGGTCAGATCGACCCGGCCGCCGACAACCCGACCGACGCCGCCGCGGATAACAAGTCCGCCCCCGCCGCGCCCCCGACCGAAACGCCTGCCGACGGCCAGACCGCGCCGTCTGCGGACGCCCGAGCCCTGTAGGAGACTGAACCCGTGAGCCAGACAGACGCGGCCGAGCGGCCGGAGGTGTCCAGCCTGTCCTACGAGCAGGCCCGCGACGAACTGCTCGAGGTGGTCCACCGCCTCGAGGCCGGCTCCACCACCCTGGAGGACGCCCTGGCGCTGTGGGAGCGCGGCGAGGCCCTGGCGTCCCGCTGCCAGGCCTGGCTCGACGGCGCCCGCGAGCGCCTGGACGCCGCCCGGGCACGCGACGGCGAGCGCCGCGCCCCGTCGGCCCAGAACCCGGAGGCCGCGCGCGAGGCCGCCCTCGAGGACGCCGCCGCCGGTCTGGGCGAGGAGGACGCATGAGCCAGGGCCACCGTCCGATGGAGCCCGACGACGCCCCGCCCGCGCGGGCGGGCGCCGCCCCGGGCGGCACCGCACAGGACGTGCCCGCCCGGTCGCCCAAGGCGCCCGCCAAGCACGACCCGTTCCGCCCCACGGGCGACCCCGAGCTGACGGCTCGCCCGCCCGCCACCTCCCTCGCCTATCGCCCTGGGGAGCACCGGCTGCCCGGCGAGCACGACGACGGCGCCGCGCTCGTCGTCGGCGAGGCGCTCATCGACATCGTCGAGCGGCCCGGCGAGGAGCCCTCGGGCCACCCGGGCGGTTCGCCGGCCAACGTGGCCGTCGGCCTGGCCCGGCTCGGCCGCGACGTCGAGCTGGTCAGCTGGTTCGCCGCCGACGCGCACGGCAGCGTCCTGCGGTCCCACCTGGAGCTGGAGAACGTCCGGCTCTCGGCGGCCTCGGCGCGGGCCGTGCGGACCTCCACCGCCCGGGCCCGCCTGGACGCCGCGGGCAGCGCGACCTATGAGTTCGACCTCGAGTGGGCCCCGCCCGTCCCCGAGCCCGTCGTCGCGCCGGTCGTGCTGCACACCGGGTCGATCGCGGCGGTGCTCGAGCCCGGCGCCGCCACGGTCGCCCAGACGGTGGCCCGCTACCGCGACGTCGCGACGATCAGCTACGACCCCAACATCCGGCCCGCGCTCATGGGCGACGCGCGCCAGACCCTGGCCGTCGTGGAGCGGTTCGTCGCGCATTCCGACGTCGTGAAGGTCTCCGACGAGGACCTGGCCTGGCTGGCCCCCGGGGCCGACCCGCAGGAGGTCGCCCGCCGGTGGCTGGCCGCCGGCCCGGCGCTGGTCGTCGTCACGCACGGCCCCGGCGGGGCCTGGGCGGTCACGGCCGGCGGCCTGGAGCACCGCGTGCCGGCGGCACCCTCCCAGGTGGTTGACACCGTCGGTGCCGGGGACTCCTTCACCGCCGGCCTCCTCGACGGGCTGTGGGCCGCGGGGCTGCTGGGGGCCGACCACCGCGAGTCGCTGCGGTCCATCGACGCCGGCACCCTCGAGCGGGTGCTGGACCAGGCGGCCCGGATCGCCGCCATCACGGTCTCCCGCGAGGGCGCGAACCCGCCCACCCGGGCCGAACTGACGGCCGAGTAGCGCAGGCGGCGCCGCGGCCGAGTAGCGCGCCGGCGGAGGCCACCCCGGATAGCGCACCGGCGGGGGTCACCGCGGCCAGCGCACGGGCGCATCCGCGCGGCGATGTCATGCGCCGGGGCGTTTCCGCGGAAACGCCCCGGCGATCCTCGTGCGCGTGGTGCCGGACGTCGCGCGCCGAACTAGACGTTTCGCGCCCAACTTGACGTCTCGCGCCCAACTTGACGTCTCGCCGCGAGGGGTCAGGCGGGCTGGGTGGCCGTCTCCCGCTCGGCGGCGCGCTGCTTCGCCCGCTCCAGGGCCCGCTGGCGCTGCCGCTTGGCGTTCTCGTCGAGCTGCTCGGCGCGGGCGTCGTCGCGCGTGAGGTTGTCGCCGGACTCGGGGTCGAAGACGTGGATCGTCGTCGGGTCGAACCACAGGGTGGCGACGTCCCCGTCGCCGATGGGGCTGGCCGCGTCCAGCGCCACGACCAGCTGCGAGCGCACGCCCTCGCCCTCGAGCTCGCGGTCGAGCTCCTCGAGCTTGGCCCGCACGCTCTCGTGGATCTGGTAGGGCACGTAGGCGTAGAGCACCTCGCCGAGCCACTCGGTGACGTCGACGTTGGCCTCGAAGCTCACCCCGCGAGCGCGCTTCTCCTCGGTGACGGCGTCGGCGTCCTGGAAGCCGTCGGGCCGGATGCCCACGATCACGGAATCCCTGTTGCCGATGGCGGCGCGCAGCCGGTCGTCCATGGGCACGTCCGCGATCGGCAGGCGCAGGACGTCGCCCTCGACGAACCCGGCCAGGAAGTTCATCGGCGGGGAGCCGATGAAGCCGGCCACGAAGAGGTTCACCGGCTGCTCGTACAGCGCGCGGGGGCTGGCCACCTGCTGCAGGATGCCGCGGCGCAGCACGGCCACCCGGTCGCCCAGCGTCATGGCCTCGGTCTGGTCGTGGGTGACGTAGACCGTGGTGATCCCGAGGTTGCGCTGCAGGCGGGCGATCTCGGTGCGCATCTGCCCGCGCAGCTTGGCGTCGAGGTTGGACAGCGGCTCGTCGAAGAGGAACGCCCGGGCCTCGCGGACGATCGCGCGGCCCATGGCGACGCGCTGGCGCTGGCCGCCGGAGAGGTTCGCCGGCTTGCGGTCGAGGTGCTCGTCGAGCTCGAGCAGGCTCGAGGCGCGGCGCACCCGCTGGTCGATCTCCTCGTTGCTGAAGTGGCCCTTCTGCAGCCGCAGCGGGAAGGCGATGTTCTCGTAGACCGTCAGGTGCGGGTACAGGGCGTAGTTCTGGAACACCATCGCCAGGTCGCGGTCACGGGGGGCCTTGTCGTTGACGACCTCGTCGCCGATGCGCATGGTGCCCGACGTGATGTCCTCCAGGCCCACGATCATCCGCAGGAGCGTGGACTTCCCGCAGCCCGAGGGCCCCACGAGGATGACGAACTCGCCGTCGTCGATCGCCAGGGACACGTCGTTGACGGCCGGGAACCCGTCGCCGTACTGCTTGACGATGTGGTCCATGGTGATGGATGCCATTGGGGCTCTCCTCCTTCGCGTCAGGGCGGTCAGCCCTTGACGGCTCCCTGGGTCAGTCCGGACACGATCTGGCGCTGGAAGAGCACCACGAGGATCACGACCGGGATGGTGACGATGATGGATGCGGCCGAGATGGCGCCGGTGGGCTCCTCGAAGTAGGACGCCCCGGTGAAGAACGCCAGCGCGGCGGGCACCGGCCGGGCGGCGCTGGTCGAGGTCAGCGAGATGCCGTAGACGAAGTCGTTCCAGGCGATGAAGAACGCGATGAGCGCCGTGGTGAACACCCCGGGGGCGGCCAGCGGGACGATCGCCTTGCGGAACGCCTGCCAGGGGGTGGCGCCGTCCACCTGCGCCGCCTGCTCCAGCTCCCAGGGGATCTGCCGGAAGAACGCGGACAGGGTCCAGATCGAGATCGGCAGGGTCAGGGACAGGTAGGGGATGATCAGGCCCGGCCAGGTGTCGTACAGCCCGATGTTGCGCCACAGGTTGAACAGCGGCGTGACGATGGAGATCACCGGGAAGATGGACACGCCCAGCGCGGTGGTGAGGATGATCCGCTTGCCGGGGAAGTCCAGGCGGGCGATGGCGTAGGCGCAGAACGTCGCCAGCACGACGGCGATCGCGGTGGCGATCAGCGAGATGCCGATGGAGTTGCGCAGCGCCGGCAGGAACAGGCTCTGGGCGGACCCGACGAGGATCTGGTCGTAGTTCTCCCACGTCGGGTGCGGCGGGAGGAACGTGCCGGAGTTGATCTCGCTGCTGGCCTTCAGCGAGGTCATGAAGATCGACAGGACCGGGAACAGGGCGTAGACGAGGACCAGGACGGCGATGATCGTCCAGGCCACCTTCTGCCGCGTCGTGAGGCGCACGGCTACTCCCCCCTCGCGCTCGACAGGTCGACCTTGAACAGCTTGATCGCCCCGAAGGCGATGAGCAGGACGCACAGGAACAGCAGCACCGAGATAGCCGAGCCCAGCCCGATCTCGAGGCGGCCGATGGAGGTGCGGTAGGCCAGCAGCGACAGCGTCTCGGTGCCGTTCGCGCCGTTGGTCATGATGAAGACGTTGTCGAAGATGCGGAAGGCGTCCAGGGCCCGGAAGAGCACCGCCACCATGATCGAGGCCTTCATGTTCGGCAGGATCACCCGGCTGAGCACCTGCCAGGGGGTGGCGCCGTCGACCTTGGCCGCCTCCTCCATGTCGCCCGGCACCTGCGCCAGGCCGGCGAGGAGGAGCAGGGAGATGAACGGCGTCGTCTTCCACACCTCGGAGGCGATGATGACGAACAGCGAGGTGCCCTGGCTGGCGAACCAGTTGAGGTCCGGGCTGATGCCGGGCACCCAGTCGAACCAGTTGTTGATGTAGCCGGAGGTGACGTCGAAGGCGTAGAACCAGGCGAACGCCGAGACGACGGTGATGATGCCGTAGGGCACGAGGATCACCGTGCGCAGCGGCCCGCGCAGGCCCCGCAGCGCCCGGTGCATGATCATCGCGAGCGCGAAGCCGAGGACGAGCTCGATGACCACGGTGACCACGGTGATGAACACGGTCACGGCCAGGTCGCGCCACCACACCGGGTCCGAGAGCACGACGCCGTAGTTGCCCAGGCCCACGAACCGGCGCTCGCCGGGGGCGGTGAGGCGGTAGGCGAACAGGGAGTCGTAGACGGCCTGCAGGATCGGGTACAGGGTGACGAGCAGCATGACGCCGAAGGCGGGCCCGGCCAGCCACCACCCGAGCCGTCGCTCGGAGCGGGTGCGCTCGCTGATCCCGCCCGTCGGCCCGGGCTGGGCGCCGGCCGTCACGACCGGGGCCGGCGCGGCCTGCCGTTGGGGCGCGGCCGGTGGGACTGCTGAGCTCATAGCAGGCTCTCCCCTCGCAGGACGGAGGTGATGAGATCCGTGGACTTCTGCGGCGTGGTGTCCGGGTTGACGCTGCTGGGCGGGTACCACGTCTGCTGCAGGCCGGTGGAGACCTCGTTGTAGTACGGCGTCTGCGGCCGCGGCACCGCCTGCTGCAGCGAGTCGCGGATCTCCTGGTACATCGGGTACGCCTCTTGCACCTTGGGGTCCTCGTAGGCCTTGGTGTTCGCCGCCGGGTTGCCGTTGGTCGCGAAGTAGGTGGCCTGGTGCTCGGGGGTGACGATGCACTCGACGGCCTGGTAGGCGAAGTCGGGGTGCTTGCTGAAGGCGCCGACGCCGAGGTTGATCCCGCCGTAGGGCGGGGCCGGCTTGCTGCCCTCGTCGGTGAGCGGGTAGGTCGTCCACCCGATGTCGTCGAGCAGCGCCTTGTCGAAGGTCCCCTGCTCGACGCCGGTGACGGTCGAGGACCACACGAACGGCCAGTTGACCATGAACGAGCCCTTGTCCCCCTGGAACAGGGTGAGCGAGGCGGACTCGTCAGCCGTGGGCAGGCTGGGCCCGCCGATGCCGGACTTGCCGATGTCGCCGATGATCTGCGCGGCCTTGCGCCCGGCGTCGGACTCGAGCCCGAGCTGCATCTCGGTGCCCGGCGCCTCCGGGTTGGTGACGATCTGCCCGCCCGCGGAGGCGACGAGGGCGTTGATCCACACCGTCAGGGATTCGGCCTTGGCGCCCTGGACGGCGAGGAGCTTGTCCTGGCTCTTCGCGGCGTCCTCGATCTGCTGCCACGTGACCGGCTTGGACATGTCGAGCCCGGCGGCCTCGGCCACGGACTTGCGGTACCAGAGCAGCTGGGTGTTGGCCCAGAACGGCACCGTCACCAGCTCGCCCTTCCAGCTGGCGCCGTCGATGGCGCCCTGCACCACGCCGTCGGTCGTCTTCTGGGCGACGTCCTGGGGCACGGGGGCGAGGAACCCGGGCTCGGCGAGCTCGGGGATGAACGGCGGGTCCAGGCTCATGATGTCGATGGAGCTGTCCTTGGCGGCCAGCCGGCGCGCGAGCTGCTCGCGCTGGGAGGCGGCGTCCCGGGGCAGCAGGGCGGTCTCGATCTTGTACTTGCCGCCCGCCTCCTGGGTGCACTGCTTGGCGATCTCCGCCTGACCGCCGTTGTCGGGGTTGATGTACCACGTCAGTGTGGGAGTGCTGGCCTCGGCGGAGCAGGCGGCTATGCCCGCGGCCACGGCGAGCGCGAGGCCCGCCCCCACCAGTCTGCGCCGTCGCACGTGACCTCCTTCACCTGTCGTCGGTCTTCAGGAAACCGCGAACGACCGTTGTCCGCCACCGGAGAGGCGACGGCCGCCGTCCGCCCCCTGGCCTGCGGGGCCGCACCGCAGGGGGCGCGGTCGGTGCGGCGTTGTGGGCCCCGTCGGTGCGTGCTCCTAGGCCCCGCCCGCGCCACCGCACGCGCCCCTGCGGCGGAAGCCCTCCGGCCACGGTGGAAAGATGGGGGTCCATGAGCACCGACCTCACCCCGGCCCAGGCGTGGCAGCGCCTGCAGGAGGGCAACGCCCGTTTCGTCGCCGACAACATGCAGCACCCCTCCCAGGGCGCCGACCGACGCGCCGAGGTGGCGCAGGACCAGAACCCCTACGCCGTCCTCTTCGGCTGCTCCGACTCCCGGGTGGCCGCCGAGCTCATCTTCGACCAGGGCCTGGGCGACCTGTTCGTCGTCCGCACCGCCGGGCAGGTGCTCGACACCACGGTCATCGGCTCCATCGAGTACGGCGTGGACGTGCTCGGCGCCCCGCTGGTCGTCGTGCTCGGGCATGACAGGTGCGGCGCCGTCGGCGCGGCCACCAGGGCCCTGCTCACGGGCGAGATGCCCACCGGGTTCGTGCGCGCCGTGGTCGACCGCGTCATCCCCTCGCTGCTCGCGCCCACCGAGGACGGCGGCGCCCCGGCCGCCGGGCCGACCCGCGGGGTGCGCCTGGCCGACGACGCCGACCTCCGCCGCCAGCACGTGACGGCCACGGTGACACAGCTGCACGACTACTCGGTCTCGCTGGCCACCGCCGTCGCCGAGGGCCGGACCGCGATCGTGGGCGTGGAGTACACCCTCGCGGACGGCACCGCCAACCTGGTCCACCAGATCGGCAACCTGTAAGCCTCGGCGCGGGCCGCCGTCATCGGACAGGATGACCCGCATGAGCACCTCCGCGTCCCCGCGTCGCGCCGTCGTCGTCGGCGCCGGCATGGTGGGGCTGTCCACCGCCTGGTTCCTGCGCCGCGCCGGCCTGGACGTGACCGTCCTGGAGCAGGACCGGGTCGCCGCCGGGTCGTCATGGGGCAACGCCGGCTGGCTCACCCCGCCGATCACGACCCCGCTGCCCGAGCCGGCCATCCTGCGCTCGGGCGTGCGGGCGCTGGTCTCCCCCGCCTCCCCGGTGTACGTCCCGCTGCGCCCCGACCTGGACCTGCTGCGCTTCCTCCTCGGCTTCGTCCGGCACAGCACCGGGCGGGCGTGGCGGCGGGCCATGGCCGCCTACGTCCCGCTCAACCGGCGGGCGCTGGAGGCCTTCGACGTCCTCGCCGCCGCCGGCGTGGCCGAGCCGACCGTGCCGACGGGCGACTTCCTGGCCTGCTACCGGCGTCCCGGGCAGCGCCGGGACCTGCTCGAGGAGTTCGCCGCGATCCGCGCCGCCGGGCAGCCGGTGGAGGCCGAGCTGCTCGACGGCGCGCAGCTGCGCGCGCTCGCCCCGGCGCTGAGCACCGAGGTCACCGCGGGGATCCGGCTGGCGGGCACCCGCTTCATCGACCCGCCCCGGTACATGCTGGCGCTGGCCGACACGGTGGTGGCGGCGGGGGTGGAGCTGCGCGAGGGGGTCCGCGTCCTCGCCGTCGACGGCGGCACCGAGACCCGGCCCGCGCTCGTGCGCACCCGCCCGACCCAGCCCGTGCCCGGCGGCAGCGAGACCGAGGCACCCGCCCGGCGCGACGGGGAGGAGATCCTGCGCGCCGACGTCGTCGTCCTGGCGACCGGGGCGTGGCTGGGCGAGCTGGCCCGGCCCTTCGGGGTTCGGATGGTGGTCCAGGCCGGCCGCGGCTACTCCTTCACCGTCCCGGTCGACCCCATGCCGACCATGCCGCTGTACTTCCCCATCCAGCGGGTGGCCTGCACGCCGCTGGGCGGGCGCTACCGGGTGGCCGGGATGATGGAGTTCCGCAGGCCCGGCGACCCGCTCGACCCGCGCCGGATCAAGGCGATCGTCGACGCGACCCGGCCGCTGCTCGCCGGCGACCTCGACGACCGGGTCGACGAGTGGGTCGGCTCGCGCCCCGTCACCCCCGACGGCCTGCCGCTCATCGGGCCCACCCGCTCCCCCCGGGTGGTCGCCGCGGGCGGGCACGGCATGTGGGGCATCACGCTGGGCCCGCTGACCGGCCAGCTCGTCGCCGACCTGGTCACCGGCGGCCAGGTGCCCGCCGAGCTGTGGCCGTTCGACCCGCTGCGCTGACCGACAGGTGGCGGCCCGCCTCAGCGCGGCGGACGGCCGCTCCCGCCCGGCGCGCGCCGGGCGGGAGCGGGCCGGCTCAGATGTCCACGCCCTCCAGCAGCTCGGTGACCAGCGCCGAGACGGCGGAGCGCTCGGAGCGGGTGAGGGTGACGTGCGCGAAGAGCTCCTTGCCCTTGAGCGCCTCGACCACGGCGGCGACGCCGTCGTGGCGGCCCACCCGCAGGTTGTCGCGCTGGGCGACGTCGTGGGTGAGCACCACCTTGGAGTTCTGCCCGATGCGGGAGAGCACCGTGAGCAGGACGTTGCGCTCAAGGGACTGGGCCTCGTCGACGACGACGAAGGCGTCGTGCAGGGACCGGCCGCGGATGTGGGTCAGCGGCAGCACCTCGAGCATCCCGCGGGAGAGGACCTCCTCGAGCACCTCCGGGGCGACCAGCGCCCCGAGGGTGTCGAAGACTGCCTCGGCCCAGGGGTTCATCTTCTCGGCCTGGTCCCCCGGCAGGTAGCCCAGCTCCTGCCCGCCGACGGCGTACAGCGGCCGGAACACCACGACCTTCCGGTGCTCGCGCCGCTCCATGACGGCCTCCAGCCCCGCGCACAGGGCCAGGGCGGACTTCCCGGTGCCGGCGCGCCCGCCGAGAGAGACGATGCCGATGTCAGGGTTGGTGAGGTGGTCGATGGCCACCCGCTGCTCCGCGCTGCGCCCGCGCACCCCGAAGACCTCCCGGTCCCCGCGCACCAGGTGCAGCCGGCCGTCGGCGCCGAGGCGGCCCAGCGCCGAGCCGCGCGGGGAGTGCAGCACCACGCCGGTGTTGACCGGCTGGGACGCCACGTCCCCCGGGGTGGCCAGGTCCGCGACGTCGACGCTCTCCTCCCCCCACAGCTGGGCCATCTCGGACTCGGTCAGCTCCGCCGTCGTCATCCCGGAGTAGCCGGTGTCGAGGACCTGCTGGGCGCGGTACTCCTCGGCGTTCAGCCCGACGGCGGAGGCCTTGACCCGCATGGGCAGGTCCTTGGAGACGACGGTGACCGCGTGCCCCTCGGCGGCCAGGTTGGCGGCGACGGCGAGGATGCGGGTGTCGTTGTCGCCCAGGCGCAGGCCCGAGGGCAGCACCTGGTCGGAGGAGTGGTTGAGCTCGACGCGCACCGTGCCGCCGTCGTCGCCGACGGGCACGGCGCTGTCGAGCCGGCCGTGCTTGACCCGCAGGTCGTCCAGCAGGCGCAGGGCGGAGCGGGCGAAGTAGCCCAGCTCCGGATGGTGCCGCTTGGCCTCGAGCTCGGTGACGACGACGACGGGCACGACGACGTCGTGCTCGGCGAAGCGCAGGAACGCGCGCGGGTCGGAGAGCAGCACGGAGGTGTCCAGCACGTAGGTGCGCAGCGCCGTGCCGACCGGTTCGGCGACACCGAGCTCGGCGGCGACGGCGGCTCCGGCCGCGGGGGCGGCGGAGGCGTGCTCCGGGGTGCTGATGGTGCGATCGATGCTCACGAGGGCTCCCTCCGGCGCCGTGGCGCCGAGCTCAGCTGCGCGGCGGACCCGCGGGTCGCGGGCCGTCGTGCGTGGTGGGGGGGGGCGACAGGCCGGCCCAGGAGGGACCGGCCGGCCCCTCCCGTCCACAGCTGGGTGCTGCATGGGCTGACCTCCCGGAGGGCGGCTGGTGTGCCGTCCATCACATCGCACGGTACGGCCGGGAGGGCCCTTCGTCCTCCACAAACACGCCCGGGCCCCGGCGGTGGGGGCAACTGTTCACCCGCCGGACATGTCGGCGGCGCCGCCGGGAGCCTGACGCGCGGGGCTCAGCGGCCCAGGCGCCGCTCGCGCTGGGCGTAGTCGCGCAGCGCGCGCAGGAAGTCCACCCGGCGGAAGTCCGGCCAGTAGACCTCGCAGAAGTAGTACTCGCTGTGCACCGACTGCCACAGCAGGAAGCCGCTGAGGCGCTGCTCGCCGGAGGTGCGGATGACGAGGTCGGGGTCGGGCTGGCCGCGGGTGTAGAGGTGGTCGGTGATGTCGTCGACGCCGATCTCGGCGGCGACCTCCTCGATGCTCTGCCCGGCGGCGGCGCGCTCACGCAGCAGCGCGCGGACGGCGTCGGTGATCTCGTGCCGCCCGCCGTAGCCGATGGCGACGTTGACCTGCAGGCCGGGCCGGCCCTGGGCCCGCCCCTCGGCGGCGCGCAGCCGCTCCGCGACGGGCTCGGGCAGCAGGTCCAGGGAGCCCATGACGCGCAGGCAGCGGCCGGACGCGGCGATCGTCTCCACCGCCCCGGCGATGATCTCCAGCAGCTCGACGACCTCGGCGGCGTCGCGGTCGAGGTTGTCCGTCGAGAGCATCCACAGGGTGACGACCTCGACGCCGGCGTCCTCGCACCAGTGCAGCAGCTCGGAGATCTTGTCCGCCCCGCGCCGGTGGCCGTGGGCCACGGGCGCGCCGAGGCCGCGGGCCCAGCGCCGGTTGCCGTCGAGGATGACGCCGACGTGCCGGGGAACGTTCGCCCGGTCCAGCCCCCTGACGAGACGACGTTCGTAGAGCTGGTACAGCAGTCCCGCAGGCACGATCCGCTCGACACTCCTCTCCGGCCGTCGCGGCCGGCGGCCGCGCCGGGGCCCGAGGCTGCGTCGGACCCGCTGGAGGAACGTTACCGCCGCGGGAGGTCGGCACCGCGAACCTACGGTAGCGTAGGTTCCGGCTCGGGCCGGTCGCGGCCCCGGGCCCCCTCTCCTTCCGCGGACCTGGAGGTCCCATGGCAGCAGCCCATCCCCTGCCCGACGACACCACCCTCGGCGCGGGCGTGCGCAAGGTCGCCGACGCCGTCAAGCCGCGGCTGCGCGGGTGGATCCACGCCGGCACGGCGCCGGTGGCGCTGCTCGCCGGCATCGTGCTCGTCGCGCTGGCGCCGACGACGGCGGGGAAGGTGTCCACCGCGGTGTTCGCGGCCTCGTCGGTGGTGCTCTTCGGCACCTCGGCGGTCTACCACCGCGGCACGTGGTCCCCGCGGGCGCTGGCCGTGCTGCGCCGGATGGACCACTCCAACATCTTCCTGCTCATCGCCGGCACCTACACCCCGCTCGCCGTCCTGCTGCTCGACCGGGCCACCGCCACCGTGCTGCTCGTGGTGGTGTGGGTCGGAGCGGTGCTGGGCATCGCCGCCCGGCTGGTGTGGCTCTCGGCCCCGCGGTGGGTGTACGTGCCGATCTACGTCGCGCTCGGGTGGGTGGCGGTGGGCTTCCTGCCGCAGTTCTGGACGACCGGCGGGCCGGCCGTCGTCTGGCTCGTCGCCGGCGGCGGGCTGGCCTACACGCTCGGCGCGGTGGTCTACGCCCTCAAGCGGCCCAACCCCAGCCCGCGGTGGTTCGGCTTCCACGAGATCTTCCACGTCGGCACGGTGGTGGGCTACGTGTGCCACTACGTCGCCGTCTTCCTCGCCGCGCACCCGGCCGGCTGACCGGGTCCTCCCCGGCCGACGGCACTACGCTGCCGGCACGGGAGGGAGCACCATGGGCAGCGCGGGCTGGCGCCAGGACCCCCGGCCGCTGCTGCGGCCGGCACCGGACCTCGACCTCGCGGCGCTGGACCGGGGCGCCACCCCCGGCTGGGACGCGGGCAAGGACGCCGCGGAGGAGTACGTGGCCGAGCGGGGCCGGCTCCTCTCGGAGCTGCAGGAGCGGCTCTTCGCCGACGGGCGCACCGGCGGGCGGCGGGCCGTCCTGCTCGTGGTCCAGGGCCTCGACACCGCCGGCAAGGGCGGCATCGTCCGGCACGTCATCGGCATGGTCGACCCGCAGGGCGTGGCGCTGCATGCCTTCGGGGTGCCGACGGACGAGGAGCGGCGTCACCACTACCTCTGGCGGGTGCGCCGGGCGCTGCCCCGGCCGGGGCTGATCGGCGTGTTCGACCGCTCCCACTACGAGGACGTCCTCGTCGCCCGCGTCGAGGGGCTGGTGGCCGAGCCGGTGTGGTCGCGGCGCTACGCCGAGATCAACCGCTTCGAGCGGCAGGTCGTCGACGGCGGCACCACGGTGGTCAAGGTCGCCCTCCTGGTCTCGCGCGAGGAGCAGGGCGTGCGGCTCATGGAGCGGCTGGACCGGCCCGACAAGCGCTGGAAGTGGAGCCCCGGGGACGTCGACACCCGCGCGCGGTGGGACGCCTACCAGCAGGCCTACGCCGACGTGTTCGCGCGCACGTCCACCGACGTCGCGCCCTGGCACGTCGTGCCCGCGGACAAGAAGTGGTACGCGCGCCTGGCCGTCACCGAGCTGCTCACGCAGGCGCTGGTGGGCCTCGACCTCGACTGGCCGCGGCCCACCTGGCAGGTGGAGACGCAGAAGCGCCGCCTCGCCGCGACGATGAGCGACGAGGCGGTGGCCGCCGCCGAGCGGGAGGCGGCCGAGAAGCTCCCCGAGGTGACCCGGGCCGAGGCGGAGTTCGACGAGGCCGTCGCGGCCGCCGCCCGGCTGGGCGAGGACGACCGCCGGTAGCGCGGACCGCGCACGCAACCGTTCCGCGCCGCCGGCGGAGCAACCTTCGGCGCGGCGGAGCTGCGCTCGCTAGAGCGGCTGGCGGGGGACGTCCGGGGCGTCGGGCGGGCTAACCGGGGTGGTTCCCCGCCCCTCGCCGGCGCCACCGTCGACGGCCCGGCCCTCGATGACGCGGCCCTCGGGGGCGCCGTCGTCCTCGCGGCGGTCGCCCTGGGCCTCGGCCCGGCGGGCCTCCTCGGCCTCCCGCAGGCGGGCGTTGTGGTCCACCCGGCGCATGTGCTTGGTGAAGGACAGGAACAGCGGGATGGCGAGCACGGCGAGGATGAAGAAGCCCCAGAAGAATCCCTCGATGCCCGGGGAGACGTCCCAGGGCTGCAGCTCCCGGGGCGCCGGGCTCGGGCTCGGGCTGGCGGCGAGGAGCAGCACTAGCGGTGTCATGCCTCCAGCCTGCCACCGTCGGCGCCGTCGCCGGCACGCGCGCCCGCCCGCTCGACCGCCTCGCGGTCGTGGCCCGGGGCGCCCGCGGCGCGCACGTCGCCGGCCGTGGGCACGGGGTACTCGCGCACCGGCCCCTCCCCCAGGCCCGCGAGCCGGACGCCGGCGAAGAGGTCGTCCTCCATGACGGGCTCGACCGGCACCCGGGTGCGCGCCAGCTCGAACTCCTCGTACGGCCAGACCTCGGCCTCGACGTCGCGGGGCACGGCGAAGAAGAACCCGTCGGGGTCGATCTGGGTGGCGTGGGCCCGCAGCGCGGCGTCGCGCTGGGGGAAGTGCTCCGCGCAGTGCACCCGGGCGGTGGCCCGGCGCCGGGGGCGGTCCCGGCGCGAGTGCAGCCACCCGTCGAAGGGCGACTCGTAGCCGCGCTCGCGCAGGGCGGCGTCGACCGCCTCGATGCGGGTGATGGAGAAGGAGACGTCGTAGTAGAGCTTCTCAACCGCCCAGGGCGCGCCGGCCTCGGGGTAGGCCGTCGGGTCGGCGGCGGCGTCGAAGGCGGCCACGGCCACCTTGTGGGCCATGATGTGGTCCGGGTGGGGGTAGCCGCCGTTCTCGTCGTAGCAGGTCATCACGTGCGGACGGAACTCGCGGATCTGGCGCACCAGGGCGCCGACGGTGACGTCGAGCGGCTCGAGCGCGAAGCACCCCTCGGGCAGCGGCGGCAGCGGGTCGCCCTCGGGCAGGCCGGAGTCGACGAAGCCGAGCCAGACCTGCTCGACGCCCAGCGCCGCCGCGGCGGCCGCCATCTCCCGGCGCCGGTAGCCGGGCATGTCCCGCAGGATGTCCTCGCGCCCGGCGAGCCGGGGGTTGAGGATGTCGCCGCGCTCGCCGCCGGTGCAGGTCACGACGCGCACGCGCGCGCCCTCGGCGGCGTAGCGGGCCATCGTCGCCGCCCCCTTGCTCGACTCGTCGTCGGGATGGGCGTGCACGGCCATGAGGCGTCGCGCGTCGTCGGTCACTGTGCTCCTTCCGGGGGGCCGCCGCCCCGTGCCGTCGGGACCGGCCGCCGGGGAGCGTGGCATCGGCGTCGAGAATCCAGGGACAATGGTGGCGCATCGGCGCCCCGATTGCGACCGCCTTCGCGTCGGCGGACGGCGCCGAGAGGAAGGACCCGCCCGTGCCCAGCACTCCCCCCGCCCCCGGCCCGCGCCCGCCCGCCGGGGTGGATCCGGCCGTCATGGCCGCCCGCTACGGGCGCCCGCGGCAGGGCCGCCGCGGCGTGATCGTCGCCGCGGTCGTGGCGGCGCTGGTCGTCGTCGCCGCGCTCGTGTGGCAGACGACCACCGCGATGAACCGGACCACGCTGCACACCGAGGACCTGGGGTTCACCGTGCAGGACGCCACCCACGTCACGGTGCGGTTCAACCTGGTCACCGACCCCGGCGCGACCGTGCGCTGCACCCTGACGGCGCTCAACTCGAAGTTCACCGAGGTCGGCTTCAAGGAGGTCGTGATCGGCCCGGTGAAGGCGGCGCGCACGGCGCACGAGGCGGACGTGACGACGACGGAGCCGGCGGTGACCGGCAGCGTGAAGTCCTGCGAGGTCCTCCAGCCCTGAGCCGGATCTCACACGGGTGTCGCCGGGGCGCTGGTACACTTGAGCCTTTACACGCCGCCCCGGAGCGGCGCACGAGGTGCGAGCGCCCGGGCGGGACCTTCCCCCCTCTGCCTCGGCCGCCTCGTGCTCTGGCGTCCGGGGCATGACCGTATGTGGAGGAGGAGCCGTGACACAGACGAGCACCACCTGGCTCACCCAGGACGCGTACAACCGGCTGAAGGACGAGCTCGAGTACCTGACGACCAAGGGCCGGGCCGAGATCGCCGAGAAGATCGACGCCGCCCGTCAGGAGGGGGACCTCAAGGAGAACGGCGGGTACCACGCCGCCCGTGAGGAGCAGGCCAAGCAGGAGGCGCGGATCGTCCAGCTCACCGAGCTGCTGCGCCACGCCAGCGTCGGCGAGCCTCCCGCGGACGACGGCATCGTCGAGTCCGGCATGGTGGTGACGGCCAAGATCGCCGGCAAGGAGCGCACCTTCCTGCTCGGCTCCCGCGAGGCCGCTCCGGGCCTGGACATCGAGGTCTACTCGGAGAGCTCGCCGCTGGGCGCGGCGCTGGTCGGCCGGAAGTCCGGCGAGACGGTCTCGTACGAGGCGCCGAACGGGTCGCAGATCAAGGTGGAGATCGGCGAGGTCAAACCCTTCCAGGGCTGAGCCGCACACCGCTCCTCGCACACTCGACGGCGGGCCCACCCACGGGGTGGGCCCGCCGTCGTGTTCGGTGCGGCCGCCGCCGGCCGCCGCCCGTCAGGGCCGCAGGATCGTGTACCCGCGGCGGCGCAGGCCGTCGAGGACGGCCGCGCAGTGCTCGGGCCCCTTGGTCTCCAGCTCCACGGAGATCTCCACCTCGTCCACGGCCAGCCCGGCCGCGGTGCGGGTGTGCTCGACGCTGACGACGTTCCCCCCGCCCGCCGCCAGCTCGCGCAGCAGCGCCGCGAGGCTGCCCGGCGCGTCCTGGACGATCACCCGCATCTGCAGGTAGCGCCCGGCCGCCGTCATGCCGTGGCGGATGATGCGCAGCAGCACCAGCGGGTCGACGTTGCCGCCGGAGAGGATGACGACGACGGGCCCCTCCAGCCCGCCGGGCCGGCCGAGCAGGGCGGCGACGCCGGCCGCGCCCGAGGGCTCGACCACCAGCTTGGCGCGCTCGACGAGGTAGAGCACCGCGCGGGAGAGCTCCTCCTCGGTGACCGTGCGCACCTCGGCGACGTGCTCGGCGATGATCCCGAACGGCACCTCCCCGGGCAGCGGCACGGCGATGCCGTCGGCCATCGTGTGGACGTCGGGGCGGAGCACCGGGTGGCCCTGGGCGAGGGACTCGGGGTAGGTCGCCGCCGCCTCGGCCTGCACGCCGACGACGGTGATCGTCGGGTCGACGGCGTGGATGGCGGCGGCCACGCCGGCCAGCAGCCCGCCGCCGCCGGTGGGCACGACGACGGTGCGCACGTCGGGGACTTGCTCGACGATCTCCAGGCCGATGGTGCCCTGCCCGGTGACGATGTCGGGGTGGTCGTAGGGGTGGATGAGCACCCGGCCGGTGCGGGCCACCTCCTCCGCGGCGGCGTCGAGCGCGCCGGAGAGGTCCTGCCCGGCGAGGACCACCTCGGCGCCGTACTGCCGGGTGGCGGCGACCTTGGGCAGGGCGGCGTCCAGCGGCATGAAGATCCGCGCCGAGATGCCCAGCTCGCGGGCGGCCAGCGCCACGCCCTGGGCGTGGTTGCCGGCCGAGGCGGCGACCACGCCGCGGGCCTGCTCCTCGGCGGTCAGGCGGGCCATGCGCAGGTACGCGCCGCGGACCTTGAACGAGCCGGTGCGCTGGAGGTTCTCCGCCTTGAGGTAGACCGGCACCCCGAGCAGCCGCCCGAGGGTGGTGGAGGCGTCGACCGGGGTGCGCTGGGCGACGGCCGCGACCACGCGGGCCGCCTCCTGGAAGGTGGCCAGGTCGGCGGTCTGCTGGGTCACGGCTGCTCGCCGTCCTCCGCGCGCCGGGCCGTGGCCAGGTGGTCGCCCGCGGCGGCGGGCTCGGCGTCGTCGTCCTCGCGGTTGGGGCGGGCCGGCTCACCGGCCTCGGCGCCGTCGTCCTCCACCTCCCGCTCCCAGGAGGCGGCGATGGCGGCCTCGAGCGCCCCGGGCGGGCCGCCCGGGCGGTGGATGTCGGTGGCCAGGTGCGGGTACTTGTCGTGGCCGGTGAAGTAGAGCATCACCGTGTTGACGACCGCGACCAGCGGGACCGCGAACAGCGCGCCGAGGACGCCGGCGAGGCCGGTGCCCGCCGTGACGGCGAGCAGGATGGCGATGGGGTGCAGCGCCAGCGCGTTGCCCTGCAGCCAGGGCTGGAGGACGTTGCCCTCGAGCTGCTGCACCGCCAGGACGATCGCGAGCATGATCAGCGCGGTGACCGGGCCCTGGTCCACGAGCGCGACGAGGACGGCGACCGCGCCGGAGATGAAGGCACCGACGATCGGGATGAAGGAGAACAGGAAGACCAGGACGCCGATCGGCAGGGCGAGCGGGACGCCGAGGATGAAGGCGCCCAGCGAGATGCCGACGGCGTCGACGAACGCCACGAGGATCTGGGTGCGGGCGTAGCCGCCCAGGGTCACCCAGCCGCGGATGCCCGCCTCGTTGATCCGCACGCGTGCGCCGCGCGGGGCCAGGCGCACGAACCACTGCCAGATGCCCCGGCCCTCCTTGAGGAAGAAGAACAGGGCGAAGACGGCGATGACGGCGCCGGTGAGCACGGAGGTCAGCGAGCCGGTGACGTTGGCGACGCCGGAGACGAGCACGTCGGAGTTCGCCCGCACCTGCTCGCCGATCTGGCCGATCCACTCGTCGATCTGGGCCTCGTCGATGGCCAGCGGGCCGTCGCTGAGCCAGGTCTGCAGCTGGCCGAGGCCGGCCTTGGCGCTGTCGGCCAGGGCGCCGAAGCCGGAGACGATGGAGTTGCCGGCCAGGACGAGCAGGAGGGTGACCACCGCCAGCGTCCCGAGGATGGCGGTGAGCGCGGCCAGCGTGCGCGGGAAGTGCAGCGTCCGGCGCAGCCAGGTCGCCACCGGCTCGAGCAGCACGGCCACGAGGATCGACGCGAGCATGGCCACGACGATGGTCTGGAAGGTGATCACCAGGTAGCCGATGGCGAGGATCGCCGCGGCGATGACGAGCAGCCGCCACGACCACGCCGCCGTCGCCCGCACGGCCCAGGGCACCGCCCCGGCGGGGTCGGTGCGGGTGGACGGCGCGGCGGTGGTCACCCGGTGGGCGGGCAGGGCGGTGTCGGTCCGATCGCGCGAGGCGAGCCGGGACAACCATCGTGAGTCGGGCATGGGCCTCTCGTTCATGAGAAGGAAGCGACGGGGGTCAGCCTACGGGCCGCGGCCGGAACGGCAGCGCAGCGCGGCGCCGTTCCGGCCGTCGTGCCGGACGTCGCCTCCTGTGCGCACCAGGGCGCGGCGGGTGCGCGCCAGCGGTCCGCGCCGCGGGGTTCGCGCCGGAGGTGGTCCTGGCGGGAAGATCGCGACGCCATGGCGCGTTGACCCGGACGCAACGGATCTTTCGGGAGGATGCGCATGTTCGGACTTGGCCGCAGGACCCAGATGGTGAGCGCGGCGGAGGCGCTGCCCGGCCGGCCGCGTCCGGCGTTCACGGTGCCCGAGACCCACGAGGTGCTCGGCACGCCGCTGGCCGGACCCTGGCCGGCGGGCACCGAGGTGATGTACGTGGCCATGGGCTGCTTCTGGGGCGCCGAGCGGATCTTCTGGCGCCAGCCCGGGGTGGTGTCCACCGCCGTGGGCTACCTCGGCGGCTACACGCCCCACCCCACCTACGAGGAGGTGTGCACCGGGCTGACCGGGCACACCGAGGCGGTGCAGGTGGCCTACGACCCGGCGCAGACCTCCCCCGAGCTGCTGCTCAAGGCCTTCTGGGAGAACCACGACCCCACCACGCCGAACCGGCAGGGCAACGACGTCGGCACCCAGTACCGCTCGGGCATCTACGTCACCACCCCGGCGCAGCAGGAGGCGGCCGAGGCGACCAGGGCCGCCTTCCAGCAGGTCCTCACCGACCACGGGTACGGCACCATCTCCACGGAGATCCGCCCCTTCGCCGACGTCGACGGCGAGCGGGGCGCCGGCCCGTTCTACTACGCCGAGGGCTACCACCAGCAGTACCTGCACAAGAACCCCAACGGGTACTGCAACCACGGCCCCAACGGCATGACCTGCCCGGTCGGGCTCGTGCGGCAGGACCAGCTACCGGCGCAGGTCGACGTCGCGCCGCCTGCCGACTGACGAACCGCCCGGAGCGCGTACAGGTGCGGGAGCCCCCGGCCGCGTGATGCGGCCGGGGGCTCTCGTCCGGGTGCGGCCGTCGCCGACGTCCATGACCACCGGTTCAGCCGGCGTCCTGC
The DNA here is from genome assembly GCF_009193185.1 of Georgenia thermotolerans. Taxonomy (GTDB): domain Bacteria; phylum Actinomycetota; class Actinomycetes; order Actinomycetales; family Actinomycetaceae; genus Georgenia; species Georgenia thermotolerans. The sequence goes on from NZ_VUKF01000025.1 coordinate 58,556, forward strand.
TCCCCCTCCAGGGCGCGGACCTCCTCCACCACGCTGGTGCCCCGCTCCGGCCGCGACTCCCACGCCCACGACTCCTCGAGACGCACGCGGCCGTCCGCGAGCACCACGATGCGGCTGTCACACACGCCGTTGGCGGTCGCCCGGTCGGCATCCAGGTGGGTGTAGCGGAAGTGCAGGTGGTCTCCCTGGCGTGTCCCGACGAGGAAGCCGCGCACGACCTCGCCGCCCGCGTACTCCGCCCAGACGACGTCGTCATCCTCCCGGTACCGGAACCGCGTGGCCCCGCCGACCTGTCCCGTCGAGGAGTTGCTCACCCCGGCGAACACCTTGCCGTCCAGGGAGACGGTTGCCGGGGACGCGGGGGCCGCAGGAGCGTGCGATGTGGTGGTCACCGTGGGGACCCTAGCCGGTGCCGGTCTCCCGCCCCGGCGGCACGGCCGGGTCAGGCGGCGTCGCCGTCGTCCCCGGGGCGGCGGAACACGGCGCCGTCGTGCATGACGAAGTCCACGCGGGCGGTCGCCGCGATGTCGTCCAGGGGGTTCCCCGGCATGGCGACGACGTCGGCGCGGGCGCCGGGGCGCAGGACGCCGATGTCGTCGCGGCCGAGCATCTCGGCCGCGACCGAGGTGGCCGCCCACAGCGCCCGGAGCTCGCTCAGCCCGGCGGCGACCATCGCCTGGAACTCCAGGATGCCGTGGCTGAACGGGAACATGCCGCAGTCGGTGCCGTAGACGACCCGGGCGCCGCTCGCCGCGACGAGCCGCTGGGACTGCAGGATCGCCTCGGAGTCGCGGCGGAACTTCCAGACGGCCTGCTCGGGCAGGGTCCCGGCGCGCAGGGCGGCGAGATCCTCGCGGGTCATCTGCATGGTGGGCACGACGTACACCCCGGCGCGGACAGCCATCTCCAGGCCCTCCTCGTCGATGAGGTAGGCGTGCTCGAGGCTGCGGGCGCCCGCGCGGACCGCCTGCTTGCACGCCTCGGCCGCACCGGTGTGCACGGCCACGGGCAGGCCCACCAGCCGGGCGGTCGCGCACAGCGCATCCATCTCGTCGTCCAGCCACGTCACCCGGGCGGGGTCGTCACCGGGGCTGAAGTAGCCGCCGGCGTTGGCGGTCTTGATCCAGTCCGCCCCGCCCGCGTGCTCGCGGCGAACCAGCCGCCGGATCTCCGCCGCGCCGTCGGCGACGGCGGAGACCGGCAGGTCCCAGCGCGAGCCGTAGAACCCGCCCACGTCGCCGTGGGCACCCGTGGCGCTGAGAACGTGCCCCGCCACCACCAGCCGGGGCCCTTCGACCACGCCGGCGGCGAGGGCGTCGCGCAGGTCGACGGTCGGAAACTCCGGGTCCATGGTGCCCAGGTCGCGCAGCGTCGTGAAGCCGTACCGCAGGTACTCCCGGGCGAGGCCCAGGCCCGACAGAACCTTCGTCGCGGTGGACGCCAGCGTCTGTTGCGCAAGGTTGGCCGCGTCCATGGTCAGGTGCACGTGGGTGTCGATGAACCCGGGGCTGACCGTGCGCTCGGACAGGTCGATCACTTCCGCCCCGTCCGGGCGGCCCACCGACGGGCCGATCTCGCTGATGACGCCGTCGCGGACCGCGATCTCCGTCCGGCCGCCGAGGTCGGCCGAGACGCCGTCGAACACCGCCCCGCACACCAGCACCGAAGCGCTCACGACCTCCACTGTCCTCCGCGGCGGCGACCGGCACATCTCGCACGGTCCGGCGGGCCGGCCGCCCGCTCGTACCCCGTGACGGACCGGCGGCCGGGCGCGCAGCCGCGCCCGGCACGCACGTAGGGTGAACGCAGCCCCGGCGCCGTCGGGCACGACAGAGAGGACGCCATGACCGAGCTCCCCACCGCCAGCGGCGGCTTCGGCCACAAGCCCGCGCTCACCTTCCCCGCCACCCCCGCCCCCGAGGGCCTGCAGGTGCAGGTGCTCGAGCAGGGCGACGGCGACACCGTCCAGGCGGGCGACACCATCGTCGTCAACTACCTCGGGCAGACCTGGGGCGGGCAGGTCTTCGACAACTCCTACGACCGCGGCAGCACGATCTCCTTCCCGATCGGCATGGGCGTGGTCATCGGCGGCTGGGACGACGGCCTCGTGGGCCAGCAGATCGGCTCGCGGGTGCTGCTCTCCATCCCGCCGGAGCACGGCTACGGCCCCAACGGGGTGCCGCAGGCCGGGATCGGCGGCGACGACACGCTCGTCTTCGTCGTCGACGTGGTCGGCGTGGAGTAGCCCTCCCCCACACGAAGCGGCGGCCCGCCCCCGAGGGGGCGGGCCGCCGTCGTTCCGGGGTTCCGGGTCAGTCGCTGCCGCGCAGGATGGCGAGCAGGCGCAGGAACTCGATGTACAGCCACACCAGCGTCACCGCCAGGCCGAAGGCGGCCGACCAGGCGAAGCGGCCGGGGATGCCCGCCTCGACGCCGCGCTTGATGGCGTCGAAGTCCATGATCAGGCAGATCGCGGCGAGGCCGACGGCGAAGACGCCGAGCAGGACGCCCAGCGGGATGCCGAAGATCTCGACGCCGGTGCGCAGGCCCCACGGGTCGGTGGAGGCACCGGTGATCATCAGGACGACGTTGACGAGGGAGAACAGCGCGTAGCCGACCAGGGCGATGAGCACGAACCGGGTGAGCTTGGGCGTGACGCGGACCTTGCCGGAGGTGAAGAGGAACAGCGCCGCGACGAAGGTCGCCACGGTGCCGAGCACCGCCTGCAGGACGATGCCGCCGTACGTCGCCTCGAACACGGCGGAGATCCCGCCCAGGAACAGGCCCTCGGCGGCGGCGTAGGCGAGGATCAGCGCCCGGCTCGGCTCCCGCTTGAAGGCGTTGACCAGACCCAGGACGAGCCCGACGATCGCGCCGCCGAAGGTCAGCAGCGGGTTGGCGCCGAGCACGAAGCCGTTGAGCAGGCCGAACGCGACGATGACGCCCAGGACGACGCCGGTCTTGACGATGACGTCGTCGTAGGTCATCCGGCCGGTCTCGGCCGGCGCGGCGGAGGGGGCGCGGTAGGCGCGCTCGAGGTCCTCGATCCCCGTCGGCTGGTACCCCTGCTGGGCGGCGGACGGCGCGGCGTAGGTCGTGCCGGCACCCGGGGTGTAGCCCGGGTAGGTCGGGTAGCCGTTCGGCGTGCGCTGGGCGCGCTCGCCGAAGTACGGACTCTTCTCGAAGACGGGGTTGCTCACAATGCTTCCTCCTGGTCGCGGCGCCTGGACCGCGGGGGCCCGGGCCGGGTGTCGCTGGCCACTGGTCATCCTACGGGCGCCCCGTCTCACGGACGAGGCACCTTCCACGGGTATAACGGGACAAACCCGGTCCGTGTTCCGCCGGGTCCGGGGCGGCTCAGTCCGCCCGGGTCCGGGGCGGATCAGTCCGCCCGGGTCCGGGGCGGCTCGGTCCGCCGGCTCCGGGGCGGTTCGATCCGCCGGCCCGCGCTCGCCGTCGTCGACGCCTGGCCGCCTTCTCATCCCTGGGGAGGATGTCCTCCCCACGACGGCGGAGCCCCGGCGCCGCCGACAATCACCCCTGCCGCTGATCCGCCGCCGTCCCGCCGGGCCCTAGCGTGGGGAACGCCGGCGGGCAGCCCCGCCGGCAGCGCCGACACCGTCGGTGCCCTCGGGCGGCCACGCCCGCCCCGGCCAGACGAGAGAGAGACCAGAGGATGATCGAGGCGCACGACCTCACCAAGCGCTACGGCCCGAAGACCGCCGTGGACGGCATCAGCTTCACCGTCGAGCCCGGCAGCGTCACCGGCTTCCTCGGCCCCAACGGGGCCGGCAAGTCCACCACCATGCGGATGATCATGGGCCTGGACCGGCCCACGTCCGGGCAGGTGACCGTCAACGGCAAGCCGTACACCCAGCACCGCTCCCCGCTCAGCCAAGTCGGGGCCCTCCTCGACGCCAAGGCCGCCCACCCGGGCCGCTCGGCCCGCTCCCACCTGCGGACCATGGCCGCCACGCACGGCATCTCCACCAAGCGGGTCGACGAGGTCATCGACATGACCGGCCTCACCGCGGTCGCCGGCAAGCGGGTCGGCGGGTTCTCCCTCGGCATGGGCCAGCGCCTGGGCATCGCCGCCGCACTCCTGGGCGACCCGAAGACCCTCATCCTCGACGAGCCGGTCAACGGCCTCGACCCCGAGGGCGTCAAGTGGGTCCGCAACCTCGTGCGCTACCTGGCCGGCGAGGGCCGCACCGTCTTCCTCTCCTCCCACCTCATGAGCGAGATGGCCCAGACCGCCGACCAGCTCCTGGTCATCGGCCGGGGCCGCATCATCGCGGCCGGCCCGGTGCAGGACATCATCGACGGCGTCAGCGCCACCACCGTGCGGGTGCGCTCCCCGCGCGCCACCGACCTCGCCGCCCTCGTCCAGGCCGCCGGCGCCGTCGTCAGCTCGACCGAGGCCGGCACGCTGGACCTGCGCGGCATCACCGCCGAGCGGGTCGGCGAGACCGCCGCGGCGCACGGCATCGTCCTGCACGAGCTCACCCCCCAGCGCGCCAGCCTGGAGGAGGCCTACATGACCCTGACCCAGGAGGCGGTCGAGTACCGCTCCGAGACCACCCCCGCCGTGATGGAGCAGACCCGATGAGCACTGCCACCGCCGCCCCCGCCACCCGCGGCCGCGCCGCCGCGCCGGCCCCGGTCCACGCCCGCCTCACCTTCCCCGGCGTCATGCGCGGGGAGTGGATCAAGCTCCTCTCGCTGCGCTCCACCTGGTGGACCCTCGGCATCACCGTCGCCCTCATGGCGCTGATCGGGCTGGCCGGAGCCGCCTCCCTCGGCATGATGGCGGAGGACCCCCAGGGCGCGGGGATGCTCGAGACGATGCACGGTGCCGAGCTCGCCACCAGCGGCTACCAGTTCGGCATGGTGACCGTGGCGGTCCTCGGCGCCCTGCTCATCACTGGGGAGTACTCCACCGGGATGATCCGCTCGACCCTCGCCGCCGTCCCGGCCCGGCTGCCGGTGCTCGCCGCCAAGGCGATCGCGCTGACCGTGCTGACCGTCGTCGTCAGCGTCGTCGGCCTGGCGCTGTCCTTCCTCGTCACCGCCCCGTTCCTCGCCGACTACGACCTCGTGCCGGCGCTCGACGACAGCCAGACCTGGCAGGTCTTCGGCGGCACGGTGTTCTTCCTCGTCGCCTCCTCCCTGTTCGCCCTGGGCGTGGGCACGCTCCTGCGCAGCACCGCCGGCGCCATCACCGGCTCGCTGGTGATCCTGTTCCTCCTCCCGGTGATCCTGCAGTTCATCCAGATCGACTGGGTCCAGGACATCGTCAGCTTCCTGCCGATGCCGGCGGCCAACGGGTTCCTCTCCGTCAGCGACACCTTCGGCAGCAACGACCTGCTCTCCCCGTGGCAGGCCGTCGCCGTGGTCGCCGCGTACCCGGTCGTCACGCTGGCCGCCGCCGCGGTGGTGCTGCGCCGCCGGGACGCCTGACCCGACCGTGGCCCTTCCCACCCGCCTCCGCCGTCGCGTCCAGCTGGACGACGACGGCGGGGGCGTCCCCGCGCCGCCCGGCACCCGGGCGGCCACCGCGCCCCTCCCGCCGCCGGTCGCCGAGGAGGACGCGGACGCCGACCCCGCCCTGCGCGCCGGCCCCGTCACCCGGTTCATGCGCCGCCACCCGTGGTGGGTCGACGGCACGCTGGCCGCGCTGTACGCGGCGTTCACCGTCACCGACTTCCTCGTCGAGCGCCACCTCGGCATCACCCGCCCGCTGAGCACGCTCGTCCTCGTCGCGGTCTTCACCGTGCTGCTGGTCCTGCGCCGGCGCGCCGGGGTGCTCGGCGCGCTGGCGGTCGCGGTGGCCGTGCCGCTGCACCGGCTGGTGGTGCTCGGGACCGCCCCGGACCGGCTCTCCGACGACCTCCTCGCCGGCACGATCACCGTCGACGTCGGCACCACCGCCGTCAGCTCCTACGACCTGACCACCCTGGCGCTGTTCCTCTACGCCGTCGCCGTGTACCGGACGCGCCGGACGACCTGGCTCACCCTCGCCGCCACCGGTGCCGCCGTGACCGCCAGCATCCTGGCCTTTGGCGACCCGCGCATCGTCACGGCCGAGATCTTCGGCTCGGCCGCGGTGCTGCTCGTGGCGGTGCTCATCGGCCTGCAGATCCGCGCCCGCCGCCAGCGGCTCTTCCAGCTCGAGGAGCGCGCCAGCCAGCTCGCCCTCGAGCGCGACCAGCGCGAGCAGATCGCGGTGTCGGCCGAGCGCGCGCGCATCGCCCGGGAGATGCACGACGTCGTGGCGCACTCCCTCGCGGTGATGATCACCCTGGCCGAGGGCGCGTCGGCGTCGCTGACCCGCCGCCCCGAGCAGGCGAAGCTCGCCCTGGACGAGCTCGCCGAGACCGGCCGCCGCGCCCTGGGCGACACCCGCCGCCTCGTCGGGGTGCTGCGCGAGGACGCCCCGGCCCCCGCCACGGCGCCCGGGGCGGAGGCGCTGGCGCCGCAGCCGGGCGCGCACGACGTGGCCGACCTCGTCGAGCGGTTCCGGGTCACCGGGCTGCCGGTGCGGCTGATGGAGTCCGGCCCGCCCCTGCCGCCCGACGCCGGCCTGCAGCTGGCGGTGTACCGCATCGTCCAGGAGGGCCTGACCAACGTGCTGCGCTACGCCCGGCTCTCCCCCCGCATCGACGTCACCATCGTCAGAACGCCCAGGGCGGTGGGCATCGTGGTGGACAATGACGCCGGCAGCACCGGCCACGCCGTCGTCGGCGGCCGCAAGGGCCTCATCGGGATGCGGGAACGGGCCGCCGTCTACGGCGGGACCGTGGAGGCCGGGCCGACGGCGACCGGGTGGTGCATGCGCGCGCAGCTGCGATTCGACGAGGAGACGAGATGACCGAGACCACCACGGTGGGCGCCGGGACCGGGCCGGGGACGGCGACGATCCGGGTGCTGCTCGCCGACGACCAGGCGCTGCTGCGCATGGGCTTTCGCATGGTGCTCGACGGCGAGGACGGCATCGAGGTGGTCGGCGAGGCGGCCGACGGGGCCAGCGCCGTCCAGATGGCCGCCGCCCTGCACCCCGACGTCGTGCTCATGGACGTGCGGATGCCCGGGATGAACGGGCTGGAGGCGACGGCGAAGATCGCCGCCGAGCACCCGGACAGCCGGGTGCTCATCCTCACCACCTTCGACGTCGACGAGTACGCCTTCGCCGGGCTGCGCGCCGGCGCGAGCGGCTTCCTCCTCAAGGACACCCGCCCGGCCGACCTCGTCGAGGCCATCCGCACGGTGGCCGCCGGGGACGCCGTCGTCTCCCCGCGGATCACCCGCCGCATGCTCGAGCTGTTCGGGCCCCACCTGCCCGGCGCCGGCGCCCCGGAGCCGGGCGGGCCGGACCCGCGGCTGGAGCGGCTCACCGCCCGCGAGCTCGAGGTGCTCACCCTCGTCGCGGAAGGGCTGTCCAACGCCGAGATCGCCGGGCGGCTGTTCGTCTCCGAGACCACCGTGAAGACCCACGTGGGCAACCTGCTGGGCAAGCTCGAGCTGCGCGACCGGGTCCAGGCGGTGGTGCTCGCCTACGAGACGGGGCTGGTGCGGCCGGCCTGAGGCGGCTCAGAACACCAGGTCCTTGAGGGTGAGCAGGCGGGCGACGGTCGCCGGGTCGACCTTGTCGGGGCTGCCGGCGTCGAACGGGGGCATCGGGTCGTACTCGATGCCGCACTGGATGGCCTCGGCCGCGCCGCGCCCGGCGAGGCGGTCGACGAGGGTGAGGGCCATGTCGATGCCGGCCGACACCCCGGCGGCGGTGACGTACTTGCCGTCGGTGACCACCCGCTCGGCCACCGGCACGGCGCCGTGGGCGGCGAGGTCCTCCCGGCGGACCCAGTGGCTGGTGGCGCGCCGGCCGCGGAGCAGCCCGGCGGCGGCCAGGATCAGCGAGCCGGTGCACACCGCCGTCGTGACCGTGCTGGTGGCGTCGGCCGCCCGCAGCCAGCGGTGCACCGGCCCGTCCGTCATGTGCCGCTGCTGGCCGATGCCGCCCGGGACCACGATCACGTCGGGCCGGGGCACCTCCTCGAGGGTGGCGTCGACGGTCAGGGCCAGGCTGCCGAGGTCGGTGCGCACCTCGCCGCGGCGCTCGCCGACGAAGGTCAGGCGCGCGCCGGGCAGGCGGCCCAGCACCTCGTAGGGCCCGACCGCGTCGAGGGCGGTGACCTGGTCGAACAGCAGGATGGCGATGTCCATGGGGGCTCTCTCCTCTCTCGTTGGGAGCCCCCACGCTAGGGACGGCGGCGCCGGGGTCGCGCCGGTGAAACCGCCGGGGTCTGGGCGGCGGCGGGCGGCGACGGCGGGCGGCGGGGAGCGCCGCCGTCGCCGGTGGCCGCCGCCGTCAGGTCAGCGCCAGCTGGGCGAGCTGGGTGCGGGAGGTCACCCCGGTCTTCGCGAAGACGTTGCGCAGGTGGAAGTCGATGGTGCGCGGGCTGAGGAACAGCTGCGCGGCCACTTCCCGGTTCGACAGGCCCTGGCGCACCAGCCCGACCACCTGCAGCTCCTGCGGGGTGAGCGCGGCGTCGGCGGGCTCGTCGCGGCGGCGGGCGGTCTCCCCGGAGGCCCGCAGCTCCTGCGCGGCCCGCTCGGCCCAGGGCCGGGCCTGGACCTCCTCGAACGTGGCCAGCGCCGCGCGCAGCTGCTCGCGGGCGTCGACCCGGCGCCGCGCGCGGCGCAGGTGCTCGCCGTAGGCCAGCTGGGTGCGGGCGCGCGCGACCAGGCGCGGGGAGCGCTCGTGGTGGGCCAGCGCGGCGCGGAAGTGCCGCTCGGCGTCGGCCCCCTCGGCGAGCAGCGCCCGCGCGTGCTCGGCG
>NZ_VUKF01000026.1 GCF_009193185.1 Georgenia thermotolerans
GGCGGCGCGCACCGCCGCCCGCGTGGAGCCCGGCGCCCGGCCGGTCGGTACCGGCAACGGCCTGGGCCGGGCGGTCACCGGCCTGTCCGCCCGCCTCGCCGAGCGCGACGCGGCGGCGCGCCGCCTACGCCGCGTGCGCCTGGCCGTGGCGGCCGGCGTCGTCGTCCTGCTCGGCGCCGTCGCCTGGGCGCTGCTCGTCTCCCCGCTGCTCGCCCTGCGCGCGGACCAGATCGACGTGCGCCTCACCGGCACCACGGTCGACGAGGCCGAGGTCCGCGACGTCCTCGCCCCGGCGGTGGGCACGCCGCTGCTGCGGGTCGGTGCGGCCGGGCTGGCCGAGCGCCTGGGGCGGATCACGGAGGTCGAGCACGCCGAGGTCGTCCGCGCCTGGCCGCACGGCCTGACCGTGCGGGTCACCGCGCGCGAGCCGGTGGCCGCCGCGCCGGCGCCCGAGGGCGGCTGGGCGCTCGTGGACGGCGACGGCGTGCGCGTCGGGTCGGTCGGCGCGGTGCCCGAGGGGCTGCCCGAGGTGACCGTCCCGCTGGGCGACAGCGCCGAGACGGCCCCCGCCCTGCACGCCGTGCTCGGCGTGCTCGCCGCGCTGCCCGGGGACCTCCTCGGGCAGGTGGCCCAGGCCGGGGCCACCGGCACCGCGCAGGTGACCCTCACCCTCGACGACGGCGCCACCGTGCGGTGGGGGAGCGCGGAGGAGAACGAGCTCAAGGCCGAGGTGCTGCGCGTGCTGCGCCAGCAGCCGGCGGGCGTGTACGACGTGAGCGTGCCCCGCTCACCGACCACCGAATGACCGGGCGACCGGGCGCCGGGAGAGGCGCGCGCCACACGACGCGCGACACACCTGGCGCGGTGATTGCCCCGTCCCAGCCGGGCACCTAGCGTCCTGGTTGGGCACCAAATGACATAAGTCTAACCCTGAAGTAGAGGTTGAGGGTTGGGCTCGGGAAAGACGACGAGAGGGACCGACGTGGCGGCACCGCAGAACTACCTGGCAGTGATCAAGGTGGTGGGCATCGGCGGTGGCGGCGTGAACGCCGTCAACCGGATGATCGAGGTCGGTCTGAAGGGCGTCGAGTTCATCGCCGTCAACACCGACGCCCAGGCCCTCCTGATGTCCGACGCCGACGTCAAGCTCGACGTCGGCCGCGAGCTCACCCGCGGGCTGGGCGCCGGGGCCGACCCCGAGGTCGGCAAGAAGGCCGCCGAGGACCACGCGGAGGAGATCGAGGAGGTCCTGCGCGGGGCCGACATGGTCTTCGTCACCGCCGGCGAGGGCGGCGGCACCGGCACCGGCGGCGCGCCGGTCGTGGCCCGCATCGCCCGCTCCCTCGGTGCCCTGACCATCGGCGTCGTCACCCGCCCGTTCACCTTCGAGGGCCGGCGGCGCGGCGTGCAGGCCGAGTCCGGCATCGAGGCGCTGCGCGCCGAGGTCGACACCCTCATCGTCATCCCGAACGACCGCCTGCTCTCCATCAGCGACCGCAGCGTGTCGGTGCTCGACGCCTTCAAGTCCGCCGACCAGGTGCTCCTCTCCGGTGTCCAGGGCATCACCGACCTGATCACCACCCCGGGCCTCATCAACCTCGACTTCGCCGACGTCAAGTCCGTCATGCAGGGCGCCGGCAGCGCGCTCATGGGCATCGGCTCCGCCCGCGGGGAGGACCGCGCGGTGCAGGCCTCCGAGCTGGCGATCTCCTCGCCGCTGCTCGAGGCGAGCATCGACGGCGCCCACGGCGTGCTGCTGTCCATCCAGGGCGGCTCCGACCTCGGCCTGTTCGAGATCCACGAGGCGGCCCGGCTGGTGCAGGAGGCCGCCCACCCCGAGGCGAACATCATCTTCGGCGCCGTCATCGACGACGCCCTCGGCGACGAGGTGCGCGTCACCGTCATCGCGGCCGGCTTCGACGACGGCAGCGGCCCCTCCGGATCGACGGCCAAGCTCGGCGGCCGCGCCCCGGTCGCCCCGCCGCAGGTGCTCGCCCCCGCCACGGTCACGCCCAGCGCCCCCACCCCCGAGCCGGCCGAGCCCGCTCACCGCGCGGCCCCGGTGGCCGAGGAGCCGACGATCGTCGCGCCCTCGCCCGCCACCGCCGCGCCGGGGGAGCAGGTGCCCGCCTTCATCGGCGACGGCGAGTTCCAGCGCAGCCGTTCCTTCGAGGTGCCGCGGGTCTTCGACGAGGAGCCGGCCCGCCGGCGCGACGAGGACCTGGACATCCCCGACTTCCTCAAGTGAGCCCGGCGGAGGACCTCGTGCAGCTCCTCCCCGCCGACCTCGGTCCCGGCGCGCGCGGTGGTTTCACCGCGCGCGCCGGCGGCGTCTCCGGGGGACCGTTCGCCGGCGAGACCGGCGGCGGGCTCAACCTCGGGCTGCACGTGGGCGACGACCCGGCCGCCGTGCTCGCCAACCGGGAGCGGGTGGCCGCCGCGCTCGGCGCGCCGGTGGGCTGGATGGACCAGGTGCACGGCGCCGTCGTCCGTGTCCTCGACGGCGCCCCCGACCCGCGCACCGAGGGCGAGTGCGACGGGCTGGTCGCCCGCGCCGGGACCGCCGGCCCGGTCGCCGCCGGGGTGCTGGTCGCCGACTGCGTGCCGGTCCTGCTCGCCGCCGCCGACGGGTCCGCCGTGGCGGCCGTCCACGTCGGGCGGCAGGGGCTGGTGCGCGGGGTGCTGCCCGCCGCGCTCGACCGACTCGCCGAGCTCGGCGTGCCGGCCGCGGCCCTGCACGCCGCCGTCGGGCCGAGCATCTGCGGGCGCTGCTACGAGGTGCCCGCCGCGCTGCGCGAGGACGTGGCCGCCCAGGTCCCCGGCACGGCGACGACGACGGCGTGGGGCACCCCGGCCCTGGACCTGCCCGCCGGCGTGCTCGGCCAGCTGGCCGCCCGGGGCGTCACCCGGGTGCACCACCTCGCGGCGTGCACCCGCGAGGACGAGCGCTTCTACTCCTACCGCCGCGCCGGCGAGCGCGAGGCCGGCACCACCGGCCGCTTCGCCGGGGTGGTCCGCACCGCCGCCTGAGGCCGGGCCCCGCCGGCGGCGGGGCCGTCGCCGCGGCCCGGCGCCGCGACACGCCGTCCGGCGTGCGATGACGGCCGGTGGCGCTGGTCTAGCGTCGGAACGAGCGGTACGGCGTGACCCGACGTCCTGCCGGGATGAGCGACGAGGAGCAGCGATGGCCGGAACGATGCGCAAGATGATGGAGTACCTCTCCCTGGCCGAGCCGGAGGACGAGCTGTACGAGGACGGCCCCGAGGCCGAGGGCTACCGCGAGGAGGAGGACGTGCGGACCGAGGTCACCGAGCGCGCCGAGCACCGCGCCGAGGTCACCCCCATCTCCCGCGCCGTGGCGCTGCACACCGAGGAGCCCGCCGCCGTGGAGGACCTGCGACGCATCGTCACCGTCCACCCCGCCACCTACAATGAGGCGCGGGTGATCGGGGAGGCCTTCCGGGAGGGCACGCCGGTCATCATGAACCTCACCGGCATGAGCGAGAGCGAGGCCAAGCGGATGGTCGACTTCGCGGCGGGGCTGGTCTTCGGGCTGCACGGCGCGATCGAGCGGGTGACCAACCGGGTGTTCCTCCTCTCGCCGGCCACCGTCGAGGTTGAGTCCGACCGTGCCGACGAGCGGATCCCCGGCCGCTTCTTCAACCAGAGCTGAGTTGTGTGAGCATCTTCTTCGAGATTCTTGCTTTTCTGCTTCTGCTGTACATGCTCGTCCTCGTGGCGAGGCTGGTCTTCGACTGGATCCAGGTCTTCGCGCGCAGCTGGCGGCCCACCGGCGTCGTGCTCGTGATCGCCAACGTGATCTACTCGCTGACCGATCCGCCCCTGCGGTTCCTGCGGCGCCTCATCCCGCCGCTGCGCATCGGGCAGATCTCCATCGACCTGGGCTTCCTCATCCTGTTCATCGCCGTGTCGTTCCTGAGGAACATCGCGGCGGTTCTCGCGGCGAGCTGACTGATACTCTCAGCCGACACCCGCCGCCGATGGTCCGCTACGGTTTGCTCCGTGAGTGGGGACCAGGGCTCACGACCGAACGACACGACACCGAGGTGACGATCCATGGCGCTGCTCACGGCAGACGACGTCCTCAACAAGAAGTTCCAGCCCACGAAGTTCCGTGAGGGCTACGACCAGGACGAGGTCGACGACTTTCTCGACGAGGTGGTCAACACCCTGCGGGTGGTGAGCGGCGAGAACGAGGAGCTCAAGGCCAAGCTGGCCGCCGCCGAGCGTCGTGTCGCGGAGCTGAGCCGGGGCGAGGGCGCCGAGGCCCCCGCCCGCCCGGCCCCCCAGGCCCAGCCGGCACCCGCGCCGGCCCCGGCCCCGGCAGCGGCCCCCGCGCCGGCCGCGGCGGGTGCGTCCGAGCCCGAGTCCGCCACCGGGATGCTCGCCCTGGCCCAGCGCCTGCACGACGAGTACGTGCGCAACGGCAAGGAGGAGGGCGACCGCATCATCTCCGAGGCCCAGATCGAGGGGCAGCGGATCATCAAGGAGGCCGAGGACCAGCACAACCGGACCCTCACCCAGCTCGAGCAGGAGCGTTCGCTCCTCGAGCGCAAGATCGACGAGCTGCGCACCTTCGAGCGCGACTACCGCACCCGCCTGAAGAGCTACCTCGAGTCGCTGCTGAGCAACGTCGAGGGCGGCGCCAAGGCCGAGGCGCTCTGACGTCCCTCTGACGACAGGCGGCGACGACCCGGCGGGTCGTCGCCGCCGTCGTTCGTGGGACACTTCCCGGGATGGAAAAGCAGCCTCAGACCCCCGCCGTGGCGCCCGCGCGCCGGCGGCGCCTCCTCGCCCTCCTCGTGGGGCTCGGCGTCGTCGTCTTCGCCGTCGACCAGGTCACCAAGTACCTCGCCGAGCAGCGCCTGGTGTCCGGCACGCTCACGCCGTTGCTCGGGGACCTGCTGGGGCTGCAGCTGGTTTACAACCCCGGCGCCGCGTTCTCGCTCGCGACCGGGATGACGTGGATCTTCACCCTCGTCTCCGTCGTCGTCGTGGTGGTCGTGGTCCGCATCTCGCGGCGGCTGGGCTCCCTCGGGTGGGCCCTGGCCCTGGGCCTGCTGCTGGGCGGGTGCCTGGGCAACCTCTACGACCGCCTCTTCCGCGAGCCGGGCTTCGCCGTCGGGCACGTGGTGGACTTCATCAGCTACGCCGGGTACTTCGTCGGCAACGTCGCCGACATCGCCATCGTCGGTGCGGCCGTCGCCGTCGCGCTGCTGGCGGTGCTGGGCCGGGAGGTGGACGGCACCCGGGCGCACGGCCGGGCCGCGGACGACGGCGCCGCGGACGGCGCCACCGCGGGCGACGCCCCGGGCGTCGACGACGCCGCGCCGGGTAAGGACCTTCCCTCCGCCACCGACACCGAGGCCCACGGGGGGAGCGCGCGTGCCTGAGGTGCGGTCGCTGCCGGTGCCCGACGGGCTGGGGGGGGAGCGGGTCGACGCCGCCCTGGCGCGCCTGCTCGGGCTCTCGCGCACCCGGGCTGCCGAGCTGGCCGCGGCCGGGCACGTCACCCTCGACGGGCGCCAGCTCGGCAAGTCCGACCGGCTGGTGGCCGACGCGTGGCTCGAGGTCACCCTGCCCGACGTCGCCGCGCCGGCCGCCGCCGCGCCGCAGCCGGTGCCGGGGATGGGCATCGTCTACGAGGACGACGACGTCGTCGTCGTCGACAAGCCGGTGGGGGTGGCCGCCCACCCCAGCCCGGGCTGGGACGGGCCCACCGTGGTCGGGGCGCTGGCCGCCGCCGGCCACCGCATCTCCACCTCCGGGGCGGCCGAGCGTCAGGGCGTGGTGCACCGCCTCGACGTGGGCACCTCCGGGCTGATGGTCGTGGCCAAGTCCGAGCGGGCCTACACCGTGCTCAAGCGGGCGTTCAAGGAGCGCACGGTGGACAAGGTCTACCACGCGCTCGTGCAGGGCCATCCCGACCCCTCCACCGGCACCATCGACGCGCCCATCGGGCGCCACCCCACCCACGACTACAAGATGGCCGTCGTCGCCGGCGGCAAGGACTCGGTCACCCACTACGAGACCCTCGAGGCGATGCCCGGCGCGTCGCTGCTCGAGGTGCACCTGGAGACCGGGCGCACCCACCAGATCCGGGTGCACATGGCCGCGGTGCGCCACCCCTGCCTGGGCGACGTCACCTACGGCGCCGACCCGCGCCTGGCCGAGCGGCTCGGGCTCGCCCGCCAGTGGCTGCACGCGGTCCGGCTGGGCTTCGAGCACCCCGCCACCGGGCGGTGGCTGGAGGTGACCAGCCCCTACCCCGAGGACCTGGAGCGGGCGCTGGAGACGATGCGGGAAGGGAGCTACCGGTGAGCGCGGACCGACCGATGGTGGACGATGCCGCCCTGCTCCGCGACGCCCCGGCGCTGGACGACGCCGCGGTGCTCGACGACGGCGCCGCGAGCGGGGTCGCCGTCGTGCGCGTGACCACCCGCGCCCAGCTCGAGCAGGCCTGGCGGGTGCGGACGGAGGTCTTCGTCGAGGAGCAGGGCGTGCCCGTCGAGGAGGAGATCGACGCCCTCGACACCGCCGCGTCGACGACCCACGTGCTCGCCCTGGACACCGCCGGCACGGTCCTCGGCACCGGCCGGCTGCTCAGCGACCCCGCCCATCCCGGCGAGGTGCACCTGGGCCGCCTGGCCGTGCGGGCCGCCGCCCGCGGCCGGGGCGTCGGGGCGCGCCTCGTCGTCGCCATCGAGGCCCTGGCCCTCGCCGGGCACGCGGTCCCCGACGACGCCGGCGCGCTCGCCGTGACCGTCGAGCTCTCCGCGCAGGAGCACGCCCTGGGCTTCTACCGCCGGCTGGGCTACGAGGTGCTGCCCGGCGAGCGCTACCTCGACGCCGGCATCTGGCACCGGGACATGGCCCACCGCGTCACCGGCTGACCGTCCGCCGGGCGGCGCGCCCGGGGCGCCCGACCCGCTGTGGCGCGCCCCTCCCCGGACACGCCAGCGGGTCGCCCGGGCATGTCACCGGGGCCACCTAGACTGGCCCGCATGGCATCCGGAGGATCAGCAGACTTCGTCCACCTCCACGTGCACACCGAGTACTCGATGCTCGACGGTGCCGCCAAGCTGGACCCGCTGTTCGCCGAGGTCAACCGGCTCGGGCAGAAGGCCATCGCCATGACCGACCACGGCTACATGTTCGGTGCCTACGACTTCTGGTCCAAGGCCACCAGCGCCGGCATCAAGCCCATCGTCGGGGTCGAGGCCTACCTCACCCCCGGCACCGCCCGGGCGGACAAGACCCGGGTGCGCTGGGGCGACGAGTCCCAGGCCGACGACGACGTCTCGGCCCGCGGCTCCTACACCCACATGACGCTGCTCGCCCGCACCACCGAGGGGATGCACAACCTCTTCCGCATGGCCTCCCTCGCCTCGCTCGACGGGCAGATGGGCAAGGCCCCGCGCATGGACCGCGAGCTGCTCACCACCTACGGCAAGGGCCTGATCGCCACCACCGGGTGCCCCTCGGGGGAGGTGCAGACCCGCATCCGGCTGGGCCAGTACGAGGAGGCCCGCCGCGCCGCCGGGGAGTTCCAGGACATCTTCGGCAAGGAGAACTTCTACATCGAGCTCATGCAGCACGGGCTGGACATCGAGTCCCGGGTGATCCCGGACCTGCTGCGCCTGTCCCAGGACATCGGCGCCCCGCTGCTGGCCACCAACGACTCCCACTACGTCAAGGCCGAGGACCACAGCACCCACGACGCCCTGCTGTGCATCAACTCCGGCTCGGTGCTCGCCGACCCCAACCGGTTCAAGTTCACCGGCGACACCTACTACGTGCGCTCCGCGGCGGAGATGCGCGAGGTGTGGCGCGACCACCCCGACGCGTGCGACAACACCCTCCTCGTGGCCGAGCAGTGCGACGTGCAGTTCCGCACCACGCGGGACGGCGCGAACTACATGCCGGTCTTCGAGGTCCCGCCGGGGGAGGACGAGCACTCCTGGTTCGTCAAGGAGGTCGAGCGGGGCCTGCACTACCGCTTCCCGGACGGCATCCCCGACGACGTGCGCAAGCAGGCCGAGTACGAGGTCGGGATCATCACCCAGATGGGCTTCCCGGGGTACTTCCTCGTCGTCGCCGACTACATCAAGTGGGCCAAGTCGCGCGGCATCCGCGTGGGGCCGGGCCGTGGCTCCGGCGCCGGGTCGATGGTCGCCTACGCCATGCGCATCACCGACCTCAACCCGCTCGCCCACGGGCTGATCTTCGAGCGCTTCCTCAACCCCGACCGCGTGTCCATGCCCGACTTCGACGTCGACTTCGACGAGCGCCGGCGCGGGGAGGTCATCGACTACGTCACCAAGAAGTACGGCGACGACCGGGTCGCCCAGGTGGTCACCTACGGCACCATCAAGGCCAAGCAGGCCCTGAAGGACTCCTCCCGCGTGCTGGGCTACCCCTACGCGATGGGGGAGAAGCTGACCAAGGCGATGCCGCCGTCGGTCATGGGCAAGGACATCACCCTGTCCGGGATCTTCGACCCCAGCGACAAGCGCTACGCCGAGGCCGAGGAGTTCCGGCAGGTCTACAACGCCGACCCCGAGGCCCAGAAGATCGTCGCGACCGCGCAGGGCCTGGAGGGCATCAAGCGGCAGTGGGGCGTGCACGCCTGCGCCGTCATCATGTCCTCGCACCCGCTGATCGACATCATCCCGATCATGCGCCGCCCCCAGGACGGCGCCATCATCACGCAGTTCGACTACCCGACCTGCGAGGGCCTGGGCCTGCTGAAGATGGACTTCCTGGGCCTGCGCAACCTCACCGTGCTCGGCGACGCCCTGGAGAACATCGCCTTCAACGGCAAGGAGGCGCCGGACCTCGAGCGCCTGGGCCTGGACGACCGCAAGACGTACGAGCTGCTCTCCCGCGGGGAGACCCTCGGGGTGTTCCAGCTCGATGGCGGCGGCATGCGCACCCTGCTGCGGCTCATGCGCCCGGACAACTTCGAGGACATCTCCGCCGTCGGCGCCCTGTACCGGCCCGGCCCGATGGGCGCGAACTCGCACACGAACTACGCGCTGCGCAAGAACGGCCAGCAGAAGATCGAGCCGATCCACCCCGAGCTCGAGGAGCCGCTCAAGGACATCCTGGGCACGACCTACGGCCTGATCGTCTACCAGGAGCAGGTCATGGCCATCGCGCAGAAGGTCGCCGGGTTCACGCTCGGCCAGGCCGACCTGCTGCGCCGCGCCATGGGCAAGAAGAAGAAGTCGGAGCTGGACAAGCAGTTCGCCGGCTTCGAGGCGGGCATGCTCGAGCGCGGGTACTCCAAGGCGGCCGTCAAGACGCTCTGGGACATCCTGCTGCCCTTCTCCGACTACGCCTTCAACAAGGCGCACTCGGCCGCCTACGGCGTGGTGTCGTACTGGACCGCCTACCTCAAGGCCAACTTCCCGGTCGAGTACATGGCCGCCCTGCTCACCTCCACGCAGGACAACAAGGACAAGCTCGGGATGTACCTGGCGGAGTGCCGCCACATGGGCATCACCGTCCTCCCGCCCGACGTCAACACCTCTGCGGCGAACTTCACCCCGGTGGGCGACGAGATCCGCTTCGGCCTGGCCGGCATCCGCAACGTCGGCGCCAACGTCGTGCAGGCGATCATCGAGGCCCGCGAGGAGAAGGGCGCCTACGCCTCCTTCAACGACTTCCTCGACAAGGTGCCGGTGGTGGTGTGCAACAAGCGCACCATCGAGTCCCTCATCAAGGCCGGCGCGTTCGACACCCTCGGGCACACCCGCCGGGCGCTGGTGGCGCGGCACGAGGAGGCGGTCGACGCCGTCGTCGACGTCAAGCGCAACGAGGCCGTGGGTCAGTTCGACCTCTTCGCGGCCCTCGGCGGCGACGACGGCGCCCCCGGGGCGGGCTTCAGCGTGGAGATCCCTGACCTGCCCGAGTGGGACAAGAAGCAGAAGCTCACCTTCGAGCGGCAGATGCTGGGGCTGTACGTCTCCGACCACCCTCTCGCCGGGCTCGAGCACGTCCTGCAGCGGGCGGCCGACACCCAGGTGGCGTCCCTGCTCGAGGACGAGGCGCGGCCGGACGGGTCGAGCGTGAACATCGCCGGCCTGGTCACCTCGCTGCAGCGCAAGATGACCAAGAACGGCAACCCGTGGGCGATCGCCACGGTCGAGGACATGTCCGGCTCGATCGAGGTGCTGTTCTTCCCGCAGACCTTCGCGACCGTCTCCACCGCCCTGGCGGAGGACACGATCGTCACCGTGCGCGGGCGGCTCAACCGCCGCGACGACATCCCGACGATCTACGCCCAGGAGATGACCCTGCCGGACGTCTCCGACGCCGAGGACGGGCCGGTGAGCCTGACCCTGGCGGCCAACCGGTGCACCGGACCGGTGGTCGAGCAGCTGCGCGGGATCCTCAGCAACCACCCCGGGCCGTCGGAGGTGCGCCTGCGCCTGACCAGCCCCGGCCGGGCGACGGTGATGAAGCTGGCGGACAGCCTGCGCGTCGCGCCCAGCTCGGCGCTGTTCGGCGACCTCAAGGCGCTGCTGGGCCCCAGCTGTCTCGTGCACTGAGGCGGGGCGCGCGCGGCGGCGCGGTGAGCACCACCAGGCCGGCGAGCAGGAGGGCCACGCCCGCCCAGCCCAAGGCCGGGAGCCGTTCGTGCAGGACGAGAACGGCCAGGGCGGCGGCGACGGCGGGCTCGAGCAGGGACAGGGCGGTGGCGGTGCTGGCGGGGACGGCGCCCAGGCCGCGGCCGAAGAGCACGTACCCGAGGAACATGGGCACGACGGCGAGGTAGGCGACGGCGGCGAGGTGCTGCCAGGAGGCGACGATCGGGCCGCCGGTGAGCAGCAGGACCGGCAGCAGCAGCACGCCGCCGAGGCCGAAGACCGCGCCCATGACCGGCCGGGAGGGCAGCCCGCGGCGCATCATCCGCGCGGCGCCCCAGGAGTACAGCGCGTAGGTCACGCCGGCCACCAGGGCCAGCGCGACGCCCAGCACCGGGTGGCCGGCGACGCCGGTCGCAGGACCTGCGCCGGGCGCCGGACCGGCGGTGGGCGCCGCCCCCGCGCCGGCGGCGCGCGCCACGGCCAGCGCCAGCACGCCGAGCACGCCGGCCGCGGCGGCCAGGGCCCACCGGCGCGAGAGCGGCCGGCGGTCCACGACGCGCTCGATCACCGCGGCCGCCACCGGGGCCGACCCGATGGAGACCACCGTGCCCACCGCGACCCCGGCCAGGCGCATCGAGGTGTAGAAGGCCAGCGGGTACACCGCCACCGCGGCGGCGGAGACCGCCAGCGTGCGCCACTGCGCGGCCAGGCCGGCGCCGTGGGCGCGCACGCCGCGGTGCGCGGCCGCCGCCTGCAGCAGCCCGCCCACGCCCATCGCCGCCGCCCCCACCGCGAGCGGGCCGACGGCGGGGGCGAGCGCCGCCGCGGTGCCCGTCGTGCCCCACAGCAGGGCCGCGGCCAGCACGCACAGGCTGCCGGCGGTGGGCCCGGGCCTCACGGCGCGGCCCGGCCGGCGGTGCGGGTGGGCGGCAGGCTCACGGCCTCGACGGTAGCGGCCCTCAGTGCGCGGCGAGCGCGGCCGGCCGGGCGTCGGCCTCGTAAGTGACGCCGAAGCGCCGCCAGATCGCCGTGAGCAGCAGCGCCGCGACGACGGCGCACCCGCCGAAGAGCAGGAAGTTCGACCCGACCCCCAGGCCCGCGGCGAGCAGCAGCCCACCCACCTGCGGGGCGGCCACCGCCCCGATCCGCCCGACCCCGAGGGCGAAGCCCAGGGCGGTGCCGCGCACGTGCTGCGGGTAGTAGGTGGCGACCGCGGCGATGATCAGCGCCTGGGTGCCGTGCGTGCCCACGCCGGCGAGGACGAGGATGACGTACACCGCCGCCACCGGCGGCTGGGTGAGCAGGGCGAGCAGCGCCAGCCCGGCGAGGCCGGCGGCGACGATGCTCGTCGGCACGGTGCCGAACCGGTCGCCCGCCCAGGCGGTGACCACCGAGCCGGCCACGGCGCCGAGGTTGAGGGCGAGCGCGAACGTCAGCGCCGAGCCCAGGTCGTACCCGGCGATCTCCATGAGGTTCGGCAGCCAGGTGCCCAGCCCGTACCAGGCCATCAGCGTGACGACGGTGGTCAGCGTGAACAGGGTCGTCACGAGGAGGAACGGGGCGCGCAGCAGGGTCCCGAAGCCGGTGCGGGAGGCGCCCAGCGGGCGGGCGGCGCCGGTGCGCGGGCCGTCGCCGGGCAGCACCCGCCAGGCGAGCGGCACCAGCACCACGAGCGCGACCAGCGCGAACGCGAACATCGGTCGCCAGCCCCAGGCGGGGATGACCGGGATCCCGAGGAGCGCGGCGATCGAGCCGCCGATCGGGACGCCGGACATCATCAGCGTCGCAACGCCGGCGCGCCAGCGTTGGGGCACCAGGTCGGCCGCCAGGGCGTTGGCGCTGGGCACCAGCCCGCCCAGCCCCAGCCCGGCGAGGAAGCGGAAGACGGCGAAGGGCACCGGCCCGGGGGCCAGCGCGCACAGCGTGGTGAAGATCGAGAGCACGACGGCGGAGCCGATGATGGTCCGCTTGCGGCCCAGGGCGTCGGACAGGCGCCCCGCGCCGAGCGCGCCGAGCATCATGCCGAGGAAGGCGACCGAGCCGACCGTGCCCGCCTGGGCGCTGTCGAGGGACCACTCCTCCCGCAGCCGGGCCTGCACGGTGCCGTAGACGATGAGGTCGTAGCCGTCGAAGACGACGAACAGCCACGCCGTGATCACCGCGGCCAGGGCGGCACGGCGGCTGCGCGGCGGGGGCGCCGCCGAGCTCGAGAGGGTCCTTGTGGTGGTGGGTGCGGTCGGCGCCGTCGCCATGAAATCTCCTGTCGGTCCATCGAGGCGGTCGGAGTGGCCGCCGTCACACGAGGTGGGACCTTAGGCACGGGCTTCTGGCAGATGCAACGAGTAGGGCCGACGATTCTGGTGGTCGAAAAGGAGGGTGTTGGCTGATTATGCGGGTCCCTCGGGCTACCCGACCCGGGCCGCCGCGGTGCCGGTCGGCAGGGCCACCTCCACGAGCATCCCGGGCGCCAGCTGCCGGCCCCGACGGGTCTCGACCTCGCCGTCGACGCTGACCTCGCCGTCGGCGATGAGCTCGCGCGCCTGGGCGCCGGACTCGGCCAGGTTCGCCAGCTTGAGGAACTGGCCCAGCCGGATGGTGCCCTGCGTGGGGATGGTGGGGACGTCGTCAGCGCTCATGCGGGCGATCCTGCCAGGCCGCCGTGGGCGGAGGTCCCACCGGCGGCGCCCCGGGCGCCAACTAGGATCGACCTCATGCTCCAGCGCATCGATCTTCGTGGCCAGACCCTGACCTCCGCCGAGCTCGCCGGCGTGCTGCCGCGCGCCGCGCTCGACGTCGAGGCGGCGATGGCCCAGATCCGTCCGGTCATCGACGACGTCCGGGCCCGCGGTGCGGCCGCCCTGCGCGACCTCGGTGAGCGGTTCGACGGCGTGCGCCCCGAGCACCTGCGGGTGCCGGCCGCCGCGATCACCCAGGCGCTCGAGCGGCTCGACCCGGCGGTGCGCGCGGCCCTGGAGATCTCCATCGCGCACAACCGCGCCGGCCACGAGGCACAGCTGCCGCGCGAGACGACCACGCCGATCGTCGACGGCGGCGTGGTGCGCCAGCGCTGGGTGCCGGTGCGCCGGGTGGGCCTGTACGTGCCCGGCGGCCTCGCCGTCTACCCCTCCAGCGTCGTGATGAACGCCGTGCCCGCCCAGGTCGCCGGCGTGGAGGAGCTGGCGATCGCCAGCCCCCCGCAGAAGGAGTTCGGCGGCCTGCCGCACCCGGTGATCCTCGCCGCCTGCGCGCTGCTGGGGGTCGAGGAGGTCTACGCCGTCGGCGGCGCCCAGGCCGTCGCCATGTTCGCCTACGGCGCCCGCGCCGAGACCGACGCCGACCGGGCCGCCGCCGGGCTGGACGGCGACCAGCTGTGCGCCCCGGTGGACGTCGTCACCGGCCCGGGCAACGTCTACGTCGCGGCGGCCAAGCGGGCCGTGCGCGGCGTGGTCGGCATCGACGCCGAGGCCGGTACCACCGAGATCGCGGTGCTCGCCGACGCGACCGCGGACCCGCGGTTCGTCGCCGTCGACCTCATCTCCCAGGCCGAGCACGACCCGGCGGCCGCGTCGGTGCTCATCACCGACTCCGTCGAGCTCGCCGACGCCGTCGACGCCGAGATCGAGCGGCGGGTGCCGGCCACCAAGCACGCCGAGCGGGTGCGCACCGCGCTGTCCGGCCCCCAGTCCGGCACCGTGCTGGTCACGGACCTCGACCACGCCGTGGCCGCGGCGGACGCCTACGGCGCCGAGCACCTCGAGGTGCAGACGGAGAACGCCGCGGCGGTGGCCGACCGAATCCGCAACGCCGGGGCGATCTTCGTCGGCCCGTACACCCCGGTGCCGCTGGGCGACTACCTCGCCGGGTCCAACCACGTGCTGCCCACCGGCGGCACCGCGCGCTTCGCCAGCGGCCTCAACGTCACCGCGTACATCAAGTCCGTGCAGGTCATCGAGTACGGCGAGACCGCGCTCAAGGAGCTGGCGGCGCCGCTGACCGCGCTGGCCACCTCCGAGGACCTGCCCGCGCACGGCGAGGCGGTCAACGCGCGGTTCTGATCCGCCGTGGTGCCGCGCGAGACGCGGCACCATGGGCGGCGTGCCTCGCATCCGCCGGTGGCTGGCCCGCGCGCCGATCCCGCTCCTGCGCGCCGGGCTCGGCCCGCTGCTGCCCGCCTTCGTGCTCGTCGAGCACCTCGGGCGGCGCACCGGGCGGCGGCGCTACGTGGTGCTCGAGGTCGTGCTGCGCGAGCCCGGCGCGGTGGTGGTGGCGGCCGGGTACGGCCCGACGTCGCAGTGGTACCGCAACCTCGCCGCCGACCCCCGGGTGCGGTTGTGGTGGCGCCGCGCCGTCGGGGTCCGGGGGCGTGCCGAGCTGCTCGGCGCCGCCGAGGGGGCCCGGGTGCTCGAGCGCTACCGGCGCCTGCACCCCTGGCGCGCGCGGCTCCTCGCGCGCGCCCTCGGGATCGCCGACCTCGACCGACCCGGCACCCTCGAGCAGATCGCCGGACGCGTGCCGCTCGTCCGGCTGCGCTCGCCGCGGCTGTGACCCTCAGCGCTGGGCGAGCACGAACGGGTGCACGGCCGCCGCGCCGGCCTGGCGCAGCAGTCGCGCGGCCACCGCCAGGGTCCAGCCGGAGTCGGTGTAGTCGTCGACGAGGACCACCGTGCGCCCGGGCAGACCGGCCAGGGCCGCCTCCGACAGGCGCAGGCGCAGGCGGCGCTGGATGCCCGCCAGCCGCTGCGCGGAGTTGACGTCGTGACGCCCGGCCGGGCGGTCCGGGTCGGGGGCAACCTCGCCGACGACGGGCGCGCGCAGGATGTGGGCGACGCCCCGGGCGAGGTGGGTGACCAGCTCGGGCCGGGCGGCGGAGGCGAGGACGACGACGCCGTCGACGCCGGCGGAGCCGTCCCCGCGGCGCAGGCTCGGCGCCCACTCCTCGAGGACCTGCTGGACCGGGCGCTGCAGCGCGGCGGGCAGCAGCCCGTCCCGGCCGTGCGCCGCCTCGACGGGCCCGGCCGTGGGCGCGGGGGCCGCGTCGGGCGCCGGCTCCGCACCGGGGTCGTCCGGCGTCGGCGCGCCGGTGCCGTGGGCCGGCTCGAACAGCTCGCGCAGCGGCACGGACCAGCCCAGCCCGTCCAGCCGCGCCAAGGCCCGGCCGTCCTCGGCGCGCTCGGCGTCGGCGATCTTCCCGCGCAGGTCCAGGCCGAGCGCCTCCATGCCGGTGGGCCACTGCCGGCGCGGGGTGACCTCGATGCCGGGCCGGTCCATGGCCGCGCGGGCCTGCTGCACGGCGCCGACGTCGACCGAGGCGTCCAGGCTCAGCCCGCCGCACAGGTCGCACCGCCCGCACCGCCAGCCCGGCTCGAGCTCGGGGTCGTCCAGCTGGGCGCGCAGGTAGGCCATCCGGCACCCCGCACCGTCGAGGCGCTCGTAGGCCAGCATCGCCTGCTGCTCCGCCTCGCGGGCGGCGGCCACCCGGGCGTAGCGCTCGCCGTCGTAGACCCACTCCCGGCCGGTGGCCTCCCAGCCGCCGCGCACCCGGCGCACGGCGCCGTCGACGTCGAGCACCTTGAGCATGGTCTCGAGGCGGTTGCGGCGCAGGTCAACCTGCGTCTCCAGCCGCGCCGTCGACATGGTGCCGCCCGCCGCCAGGGCGGCCAGCGCCTCGCGCACGGCGTGCTCCGGCGGGAACGCGAGCGAGCCGAAGTAGTCCCAGATGTCCTGGTCCTCGCGCCCGGGGAGCAGGACGACGTCCGCCCGGTCGACGCCGCGACCGGCGCGGCCGACCTGCTGGTAGTAGGCGATGGGGGAGGACGGGGCGCCGAGGTGGATGACGAAGGCGAGGTCGGGCTTGTCGAAGCCCATGCCGAGCGCGGAGGTGGCGACCAGCGCCTTGACCCGGTTGTCCTTGAGGTCGGCCTCGAGCTGCTCGCGCTCGGCGGTGTCGGTCTGGCCGGTGTAGGCGCGCACGTCGTGGCCGGCGGCCCGCAGCTGCTCGGTGACCTGCTGGGCGGCGGAGACCGTGAGCGTGTAGATGATGCCGGAGCCGGCGTAGCGGGCCAGCTGCTGGCCCAGCCAGGCGATCCGGCTGGGCTGGTCGGGCAGGCCCAGCACCCCCAGGTGCAGCGAGGGCCGGTCGAGGGAGCCGCGCAGGACCAGGACATCCTCGTCGTGGCGGCCCACGCCGAGCTGCTCAGCGACGTCGGTGCTCACCCGCGCGTTGGCGGTCGCGGTGGTCGCGAGCACCGGGATGCCCGCCGGCAGGTCCCCGAGCAGGGTGCGGATGCGGCGGTAGTCGGGGCGGAAGTCGTGGCCCCAGTCCGAGATGCAGTGGGCCTCGTCGACGACGACGAGCCCGGCGCTGGCGGCCAGGCTCGGGAGCACCTCGTCGCGGAAGGCCGGGTTGTTCAGCCGCTCGGGGGAGCACAGCAGCACGTCCACCTCGCCGGCGGCGATGGCGGCGTGCACCCCGTCCCACTCGGTGACGTTGGAGGAGTTGATGGTCACCGCGCGGATCCCGGCGCGGGCCGCGGCGTTGATCTGGTCGCGCATGAGGGCCAGCAGCGGGGAGATGATCACGGTCGGGCCCGCGGGCGGGCGGCCGGCGGCACCGCCGCGCAGGAGCATCGTCGCGACGAAGTACACCGCCGACTTGCCCCATCCGGTGCGCTCGACCACCAGCGCCCGGCGCCGACCCGCCACCAGCGCCTCGATCGCGGTCCACTGGTCCTCGCGCAGCCGGGCGTCCTCGCGGTCCACCAGGGACCGCAGTGCCGTCTCGGCCCGCTCCCTGAGCGCCGCGGCCGTCTCCGTGCCCGAGCTGGCCACTGCTGACTCCGTCATGAATCGTCCCCTCCGTCGGCGTCCACGCTCTCACAGTCCACGCGTCCGCCGTCGCCGGGGTGTGGGCGGCCCGGGTCCCGGTCGCCGGGCCTGAGATCCGGGTCGGCGAGACACGGGTCGGCGGCCTCCCCGTCGGGCGCGTCGAGCACAGAGTCGACGGCATGGGCGGCGGCGAGCTCCTCGGCGAGCGCCCAGCTCTCGAGCAGCACCGTGGTGGCGTAGGCGGTGTCCAGCGGCTCTCCGGACCACTCCGGGGTGAGGGTCGTGGCGTCGACGGCGACGGCGGGGTGCCAGTCGTCGAGCCGCCCTGTCAACGCCGGCGCCGCCTGGACGACCGCGCCGCGCCGGTCGCGCACCGTCAGCGATCCGTCGGGATCGAGGGTGAGCGAGTACCGGCCCTCGTGGAGGAGCCGGTGGTGCGTGCCGCACAGGAGCACCATGTTGGTGAGCACCGTCAGGCCGCCGTCGGCCCAGTGCAGGACGTGGTGGGCCTGCAGGAAGTGCCGGCGCTTGCAGCCGGGGTAGCGGCAGCCGCGGTCCCTGCCCCACAGGGCCCGGACCAGGGCCGCGGTGGGTCTGCGCACCTTCGCGCCCACCTCGAGCGTGCGGCCCGAGACCCCCACGCCGTCGTCGTGGACCTCGACGACGATCCCCGCGTCACACGCGAGCCGCCGGGCGGTCTCGGGATGCAGGGGCGGGCCGTCGTCGAGGCGAGGCGTCGCGGGTAGGGCGTCGGCGGCGAGGGCTTGTGGCGGCGGGGCCGCGGCGCGCTCGGTCGGGGCCGGCGGGCGGGCGTCGGGTGCGGACGCGGCAGTTCGGGGGAGGTTGTCGTCGGCGGCGGGGACCGGCGGGGCGCCGGCCGGAGCGCCGGGCGAGCGCAGGTCGGCGAGCGTGACGTGCACGACGGTCTCCGGGGAGCGGCTGGTGCGCGGCCGGTCGTCACCCACGTCCCGTGTCTCGGCGCACAGCTCGACCAGCGCGTCGGCGAGCGACCGGCTATCGGTGAGGGTCGGGTCGGGCTGCTCGTCCTCCTCCCTCCCGGGGGCGTCCGCCTCGGGCGGCGCCGTGCCGGCGAGCTCGGCCACGGCTCGGTCTCGGCGCGCCTCGAGCGCCTGGACGATGAGCGCGCCGTCCTCCGGGGAGAAGCGCCCGGACAGGAGCAGCGAGCCGTCCTCGGCCCACCGCCAGGACAGGCGCCGGCTCGCGTGACGGTCGAGGACGTCCTGGAGGCTCTGCGCCGTGCGCAGGCCGCGCACGAGGCGTTCGAGGTGGTGGGCGGGGGCGTGCAGGGCGATGTCGACCAGGTCGGCCTCGGTCCGCGGCGTGGCCACGCGGGTGATGGCCCGGACCTTGGAGTAGGAGAGCCGGCCCTGCGCGAAGGCGCCGACGGTGACCGGCAGGGCGCGCAGCGCGCGGGCGACGCGCACGTGCTCCCGGGCGGCCGCGGGCCCCATCCCGCAGCGCCAGCCCAGCCAGTGCGCCGCGGAGAGGATGCCGTAGTCGCCCCAGGCCTCGCGCGCGTCGAACTCGCCGAGCAGGACGAGGAAGCGGCAGGTCGCGGCGGCGATGTGCGCCGCCAGGGTGGTCAGCTCGTCGATGAGCGCCTCGTCGGAGTCCGGGACGGGACCGCCCGGCGGCGCTGGTGGCCGCGACGCCGGAAGCCCGGGGGAGAGCACCGTCGCGGGCCGGTCCCCTGTCGCCAGCAGCATCACGCACCTCCGTCGTCGAAACTGTGTTCGACACTACGGGTGGGGTGTGACATCGCTGTCGGGGCCGGAGGAGGGGTGTGGACAGTGCACCGGCGGCGTTTCCGCGGAAACGTCGGCGGCCCGTCGGTCACTCGGCGGCCCGCCGTCACTCCCCGCGCTCGCCCGCACGGCCGGCGGCCAGGCCCCGCTCGATCCGGCGGTCGGGGATCAGCCAGATGATCGCGACCGCGGCGAAGACCGCGACCGCGGCCCGGCTGCTGAGGAAGGACAGCCCGATGCCGATCACGTAGAGCACCGGCGAGAGCTTGCCCTTGAGGTCCCGGCCCACCGCCGCGGCGACGACGGACCCCGCGCCCTGGTCCCGGACGATCATGCTCTGCAGCACGTAGTAGGCCACGGCCGCGGCCAGCAGCACGATCCCGTACGCCGCGGTGGGCACCGGCGCAAACGCGTTCTCGCCCATCCAGGCGGTCGTGAACGGGACGAGCGAGAGCCAGAACAGCAGATGCAGGTTCGCCCACAGGATCGGCCCCGTCACGCGGGCGGTCGCCTGCAGCATGTGGTGGTGGTTGTTCCAGTAGATGCCGAGGATGACGAAGCTCAGGACGTACGACAGCAGCACCGGCCACGCTTCCCGGAGGGCGTGCCAGGTGGTGTCGTGCGGCGTGGGGAGCTCGAGCACCATCACCGTGATGGCGATGGCGATGACCGCGTCGCTGAACGCCTCCATGCGGTTGGTCGACACGAGTCGACGCTAGGCGACGCCGGGCGGGACGACCCGGCGACGGCGAGGGATGCCTGGCCCGTCGGGCGGTGAGGCGAGCTCCGGCACGTTTCCGTGGAAACGCTCCGGCGTGCGGGCCGCCGTCCGGCACTCGGCCACCCGCCGTCGCCCCCGCGCGCGGCACCTAGACTCGTGGGGTGACCACCCCCTCCACCGAGGCGACCGAGAACGTGCGGCTGCCGCTGCGCCCGGAGCTCGAGGGCCTCGAGCCCTACGGTGCGCCGCAGCTGGACGTGCCGGTGCGGCTGAACGTCAACGAGAACCCCTACCCGCCGTCCGAGGCGGTCGTGGCGGACATCGCCGCCGCCGTCGTCGAGGCGGCCCACGGCCTCAACCGCTACCCGGACCGCGACTTCGGCACGCTGCGCGCCGAGCTCGCCGAGTACCTGCGGGTGGAGTCCGGCGTCGCGCTCGGCCCGGACCAGATCTGGGCCGCGAACGGCTCCAACGAGGTCATGCAGCACCTGCTGCAGGCCTTCGGCGGCACCGGGCGCGCGGTCCTGTCCTTCGCCCCCACGTACTCGATGTACCCCGAGTACGCCCGCGACACCCTCACCGCGTGGATCGCCGGCCGGCGCGAGGAGGACTTCAGCCTCGACCCCGGCTACGCCGTCGCCCAGATCGCCGCCCACCGCCCCGCGGTCATCCTCCTCGCCAGCCCGAACAACCCCACCGGCACCGCCCTGCCGCTGAGCACCATCGAGGCCATCTGCGAGGCGGCGGCGACCACCGGCCCCGCCGGTGCCGACGGCGGCCCCACCGCCTCGGTCGTCGTCGTCGACGAGGCGTACGGCGAGTTCCGCCGCGAGGGCACCCCCACGGCCTTGGACCTGCTCGACCGCTTCCCGCACCTGGCGGTCTCCCGGACCATGTCCAAGGCCTTCGGCATGGCCGGGCTGCGCCTGGGGTACCTGGCCGCCACGCCGGCGCTGGTGGACAAGCTGCGCGTCGTCCGGCTGCCCTACCACCTCTCCGCCGTCACCCAGGCCGCGGCCCTGGCGGCGCTGCGCCACCGCGGCGAGCTCATGGGCCAGGTGGCCTCGCTGCGCGCCGAGCGCGACGAGCTCGTGACCTGGCTGCGGGGGCACGGGACGCAGGTGGCGGACTCGGACGCGAACTTCGTGCTCTTCGGAGTTTTCGAGGATCGCCACGCGGTGTGGAATGGTCTGCTGGAGCGCGGCGTCCTCATCCGTGAGGTGGGGCCCGCGGGCTGGCTGCGCGTCTCGGTCGGGACGCCGCAGGAGACGGCCGCCTTCAAGGCGGCCCTGGAGGAGGTGCTGGGCTGGTGACGCAGCAGCTGGTGGGAACGCGCACGGCGCGGATCACGCGGACGACGTCGGAGTCCGACGTCGTCGTCGAGCTGAACCTCGACGGCACCGGACGGACCGACATCTCCACGTCGGTGCCCTTCTACGACCACATGCTCACCGCCCTGGGCAAGCACTCCCTCATCGACCTGACGGTGCACGCCACCGGGGACACCCACATCGACGCGCACCACACCGTCGAGGACGTGGCGATCTGCCTGGGCGAGGCGCTGCGCGAGGCGCTGGGGGACAAGAAGGGCATCTCCCGCTTCGGCGACGCCATGGTGCCGCTGGACGAGGCCCTGGCGCTCGCGGTCGTCGACGTCTCCGGGCGCCCCTACCTCGTCCACTCCGGCGAGCCGGCGGGGCAGGAGTACCACCTCATCGGCGGGCACTTCACCGGGTCGCTGACCCGGCACGTGTTCGAGTCCATCGCGCACCACGCCGCCATCTGCCTGCACGTGAAGGTGCTGGCCGGGCGCGACCCGCACCACATCGTCGAGGCGCAGTTCAAGGCCCTGGCCCGGGCGCTGCGCGCCGCCGTCGCGCTCGACCCGCGCGTGGAGGGTGTGCCCTCGACCAAGGGGGCCCTGTGAGCCCCGCCGGCGGGCGATCCGACGACGGCGACCGGCGGCCCGACGACGGCGAGCGTCCCGATTCCGGCGACCGCCCCGGCGACGCCACGCCGTCGGTGCCCGGCGACATCCCGGACCGCGGCACCCCGGGCGACGCGCCGCTGACCGAGGCCGACGTCGAGCGCATGCTCGCCGCGCTGGGCGCGGCGGCCGAGGTGCCCGAGCCCGGCGGCACGCAGCCCGGCGGCACCGAGCCCGGCACGACCGAACCGGGCGGCGCACCGGCGGCGGCACCCGCCGCCGACCAGCGCCCGGGCGCCATCGCGCTCGTGCTCACCCCGGTCGCCTCGGCGCCGGCGCTGGCCGGGCTGTGCGCCATGAGCGGCATCGACGTCGACGTCGTCCCCTCCACCTCCGGGGCGGTCGCCGTGCTCGAGGTCGCCCCGAAGCCGGTCACGGACGAGTGGGACATCAGCGAGCTCGTCGGCCACGGCGGCGGGCCCAGCCTGCCGCCGGAGGCGGAGGAGCTGGCCACCACCTTGTCCCGGCTGGCCCGGGCCGGCGTCGTGCTCCTCACCGCCGAGCTGGCCACGGACGTGGGCATCGAGTCCGGCCTGTCCGGGCAGATCCACGCCCGCCAGTACACCGGCGGGGACCCCGAGGGCGACGTGCCCGCCGGGCTGGTGCTCGCCAACGCCGACCAGGTGGTCGAGGACCTCCTGCTCGGCCGGGTCCGCCCCCAGGACGTCAAGGGCCACCAGCGCTCGGGCACGCTGCCCCGCTGGAAGGCCGCCCGCATGTTCGCCCGCGGTCTGCGACGGAGAAAGCCATGAGCAAGGTCGTGGTCCTCGACTACGGGTCGGGGAACGTCAGGTCCGCCGTGCGCGCGCTCGAGCGCATCGGCGCCGACGTCGAGCTGACCGCCGACCCCGCCGCCGTCGCCGCCGCGGACGGGCTGGTGGTGCCCGGCGTCGGCGCCTTCGCCGCCGTCATGGAGCAGCTGCGCGCCGTCGGCGGGGACCGGATGATCGAGCGGCGCCTGGCCGGCGGCCGGCCGGTGCTGGGCATCTGCGTGGGCCTGCAGGTGATGTTCACCAAGGGCACCGAGCACGGCATCACCACCGCCGGGCTGGACCAGTGGCCCGGCGAGGTCGAGCGGCTGCGCGCCGACGTCGTCCCGCACATGGGCTGGTCGACCGTGGAGGCGCCCGAGGACACCGTGCTGTTCCGGGGCGTGGAGGACGAACGGTTCTACTTCGTGCACTCCTACGGCGTCCAGACCGACCCGGCCGCGGCGCTGCGCGGGGACACCCCGCTGCGCGAGCCGCTGGTCACCTGGGCCGAGCACGGCTCCCGGTTCGTCGCCGCCGTGGAGAACGGCGCGCTGTCGGCCACCCAGTTCCACCCCGAGAAGTCCGGCGACGCCGGCGCCCAGCTGCTGCGCAACTGGGTCTCCACGCTCGGCTGACCGCCGAACCCCACGGCGGACCGCCCGAAGAGAAGAGGTACGAACCCGCATGAGCACACCGCGCCTGGAGCTGCTGCCCGCCGTCGACGTCGTGAACGGCCAGGCCGTCCGGCTCTTCCAGGGCGAGGCCGGCTCGGAGACCTCCTACGGCGACCCGGCCGAGGCGGCCCGCGCCTGGGTGGAGGAGGGCGCGGAGTGGATCCACCTCGTCGACCTCGACGCCGCCTTCGGGCGCGGCAGCAACCACGACCTGCTCGCCCGCATCGTCGGGGAGCTGGACGTCAAGGTCGAGCTCTCCGGCGGCATCCGCGACGACGAGTCCCTCGAGCGGGCCCTCGGCTCCGGCGCGCGGCGCGTCAACCTCGGCACCGCCGCCCTGGAGAACCCCGAGTGGACCTCGAAGGTCATCCGCGAGCACGGCGACCGCGTCGCCGTCGGGCTCGACGTGCGCGGCACCACGCTGGCCGCCCGCGGCTGGACCCGCGAGGGCGGGGACCTGTGGGAGGTGCTGGCGCGCCTGGAGGCGGACGGCTGCTCGCGCTACGTCGTCACCGACGTGACCAAGGACGGCACCCTGCGCGGCCCCAACGTCGAGCTGCTCCGCGAGGTGTGCGCGCGCACGGAGGCCCCGGTGGTCGCCTCCGGCGGCATCGCCAACCTCCACGACATCGAGGCGCTGCGCGAGCTGACCGACCTCGGCGTCGAGGGCGCCATCGTCGGCAAGGCGCTCTACACCGGCGCCTTCACCCTGGCCGAGGCGCTCGACGTCGCGGGCCGGCCGTGAGCCAGGACGACCCCCTGGTGCCCCGCCCCGACGGCGGGCTCGTCCAGCCCGGCGGGCGCGAGCCGCTGCGGATCGCCGAGGGGCTCACCCACGACGACCTCGCCGGTCCGGCCGACTCCGCCGGGCAGCCCTGGGCCGGGCGGGCGCTCAAGCCCAACCCCTTCTCCGGCGACGACGGCCAGGTCCAGCCGGCCATGGCCGCCGCGCTGGCGCTGGCCGACGACGGCGAGCGGCTGCGCGCCGTCGTCGAGGCGCTGCGCACCGGTCGCGTGCTGGTGCCGGTGGTCGCCCACGAGCATCCCGGCACCACCGAGGACGGTGCGGTCCGCAGCCACGACGCCGACAAGTTCCGCACCGGGGACCGGGCGGCGGACGCCATGGCCTCCGCGGCGATGGTCTCCGTGCGTACCCCGGACGGGCGCGCGGCCCTGCCGATCTTCTCCAGCGTCGCGGCGCTGCTCGCCTGGGACGCCACCGCCCGGCCGGTGCCGGTCGAGGCCACCCGCGCGGCGCTGTCGGCGGTGGGGGAGACCGACTCGCTCATGGTGCTCGACCCCGCCGGCGAGGTGACCGTGCTGGTGCCCCGCCCGGCGGTGTGGGCGCTGGCGCAGCAGAAGCCCTGGACGCCGTCCTGGGCGGACCCCGAGCTGCCGCAGCTGGTCACCACCGCCCTGGCCGGGATCGCCGGGCTGGTCGGGGTGCGCCTGGAGCGCGGCGAGCGGGCCGAGCTGCGGGTGGTCCTCGCCGTGCGCCCCGGGCTGTCCGCCGAGCAGCTGCGCGACGCCGTCGGCCGGGCCAGCCAGGCCCTGGGGGAGCAGCCGCAGGTGCGCGAGCGGGTGGACTCCCTCGAGCTCTACCCGGTGGCCGTCGAGGCCGGCTGAGCCGAGGCCGTCCTCACCGGCACGACGTCAGCGGCTCGAACGCCGAGGTGTCCGCCAGCAGCGTCTGGAGCAGGCTGAGCGGGACGAGGTAGCTCTGCCCCCGGTCGTCGCCGGCGTAGACGACGCCGACCACCCGGCCGTCGGCGTCCAGCGCGGCGCTGCCCGAGCTGCCGCCGACCACCGCCGCGCTCGTGACGATCACCTCGTCCATCCCGGTGCCCAGCGGGTCCGCCACGGTGCCGAGCACCTCCCCGGCCGACGTCGTCAGCGCCCCGCCGCTGGGGTAGCCCACCACCGTCACCGGCGTGCCGACGGCCGGGTCGCCCTCGGCGAGGCCGGGCACCTGGGGCAGCGGCTCGGCGGTGCGCACCAGGGCGAGGTCGGCCACCGGCGTGGAGCTGACGGTGACGACGTCGACGTCGCGCCCGTCGTAGGTGGACACCTGCAGCTCGGCCGAGTCGGCGACGACGTGCCGGTTGGTCACCACCGTGTGCTCGTCCAGGGCGAAGCCGGAGCCGACCGAGAGGGATCCGCAGCCGACGTTGCGCACCCGCACCGCCATCCGCTCGGCCGCGGCGACGCCGTCGGGGGTCAGCGAGCCCGACGCGGCCACCTGCGGGGCGGGCGCCTCGGGGACGTAGTCGGGCAGGGGCCCGGGCATCGGGGGCAGGGCCCCGCAGCCGGCCAGCGACATGGCGGCGACGGCGGCGAGCCCGAGCGCGGCGCGCCGGCTCACCGGTCCAGCTCGCGCTGCAGGTCGGCGTTGGCGGTCTCGGCCTGGTCGCACAGGCTGGTGACGTCGCCCTCGAAGCCGGCCAGGGACGCCGGGTCGTACCGCTCCTGGTCCTTGAGGTAGCCGATGAGCTGCTCCTGGCCGCGCACGCACTCCTGCAGGGCGGAGGCCACCGCCCCGGCCGCCTCGGACACCCGCGCCTGGTACGCGGCGAGCTGGCGCTGGGCCTCCCGGTCGTCGCCGGTCTGGGCCTTCTCGTCGGCGAGCTCGACCAGGCGGTCCTGGGCGGTCTGCAGCTGGGTCTGGACGGTGCCGAGCTCGCTGGTGCGCTGGTCGAGGTCGGCCTGGGTCTGCGCCAGCTGGCGGCCGAGGTCGGCGGCGGTGGCGTCGAGCTCGTCGGCCCGCGCCGACCACGCCCGGGCGAGGACGGCGAGGTAGGCTCCCGCCGCGAGCGTGACCACGAGGACGACGGCGAGCAGCACCGTGGGCCACCGGCGCCGCGGACGGGCCGGGGCCGCGGGGGCCGGTACCGCGGGGGCCGGCTCCGCAGGGGCCAGCAGTGTGGTCGGGCTCTCGC
Source organism: Georgenia thermotolerans (assembly GCF_009193185.1). Lineage (GTDB taxonomy): Bacteria > Actinomycetota > Actinomycetes > Actinomycetales > Actinomycetaceae > Georgenia > Georgenia thermotolerans. The sequence goes on from NZ_VUKF01000026.1 coordinate 26,278, forward strand.
CGGTGGGCGCCCCGCTCCCGTCGTCGTCAGGCTGCATGCGTGGTAGTGTTCCAGATCGACCAACCGGGGTCGGCCGCGCCATGCGCGGGTCGGCCCGGGTGTGCAAGTGGAGATTCTCCCACCTAGGTCTCGACCGTCCGAAAGGCGGGCAGAGGCCGGGTCAGGTCAGCGAGGGGACTTGGACCCCTCGCGCGCAGGCACCCCCTGGGGCGTCCGGCGCCGACCTCGAGGCCTCCGCGTGCACCGCACGGCGGAGGCCTTCTTCGTCCCTGCGGGTCGAGGGCACGAACGAGGCAGAAGGAGCACAGCATCAGCGAGCCCCGCATCAACGATCGGATCCGCGTTCCCGAGGTGCGTCTCGTCGGCCCCGCCGGCGAGCAGGTCGGCGTGGTCCGGGTCGAGGACGCCCTGCGCCTGGCGCAGGAGGCCGACCTCGACCTGGTCGAGGTCGCGCCCGACGCGCACCCGCCGGTCGCGAAGCTCATGGACTACGGCAAGTTCAAGTACGAGTCGGCCATGAAGGCACGCGACGCCCGCCGCAACCAGGCGAACACGGTTCTCAAGGAGATCCGCTTCCGCCTGAAGATCGACCCGCACGACTACGAGACCAAGAAGGGCCACGTCGTGCGGTTCCTCAAGGGCGGCGACAAGGTCAAGGTCATGATCATGTTCCGGGGCCGCGAGCAGTCCCGCCCCGAGATGGGCATGCGGCTGCTGCAGCGCCTGGCGGACGACGTCGCCGAGCTCGGCTCGGTGGAGTCGGCCCCGCGCCTCGACGGCCGCAACATGACCATGGTCATCGGCCCGCACAAGAAGAAGGCCGAGGCCAAGCACGAGCAGCGCCGCAAGCGCGAGGCCGAGCGCGCGGAGAAGAAGGGCACGGCCCCGGCCGACGCAGCCCCCGCCGAGGCGGCTCCGGCCGACGCGGCCGGCGGCGCGGCGCCGGCCGAGCCCACCGCCTCCTAGCGCACCGCATACCTGCAAGACGCCCCGGCGCCCGCCGGCCCGGGGCAGGACAGATCTGTGCCGCCGGCGCAGCAACCGAGGGACGAACATGCCGAAGATGAAGACGCACTCCGGTGCGAAGAAGCGCTTCCGGACGACCGGCAGCGGCAAGCTGATGCGCGAGCAGGCCAACAAGCGCCACCTGCTCGAGCACAAGTCGAGCCGGCGGACCCGCCGCCTGTCGCAGGACCAGGTCGTCGCCCCGGCCGACACCAAGAAGATCAAGAAGCTGCTCGGCAAGTAACGCCGCCCCCACACCTAGAAGGAGACTGACGTGGCACGCGTCAAGCGGGCGGTCAACGCCCAGAAGAAGCGCCGCACGACCCTCGAGCGCGCCAGCGGCTACCGCGGCCAGCGCTCGCGCCTGTACCGCAAGGCGAAGGAGCAGGTCACCCACTCGATGACCTACTCCTACCGCGACCGCCGGGCCCGCAAGGGCGACTTCCGTCGCCTGTGGATCCAGCGCATCAACGCCGCGGTGCGCGCGGAGGGCATGACCTACAACCGCTTCATCCAGGGGCTGCACGCCGCGGGTGTCGAGGTGGACCGCCGCATGCTCGCCGAGCTGGCCGTGTCCGACAGCGCCGCGTTCGCCGCGCTCGTCGCCACCGCCCGCGAGGCGCTGCCCGCGGACGTCAACGCCCCGGCCGCCTGAGCCGACCCCACGTCCGCCCTCGCGGCGGAACGCCCATGACCGAGCGCCTGGACGCCCAGCTGACCAACCCCCGCGCCGAGCGGGTGCGACGGGCCGCCGGGCTGTCCAGGCGCTCGGCGCGTCGGCGGCACGGGCAGTTCCTCGTCGAGGGCCCCCAGGGCGTGCGCGAGGCCGTCGTCCACGCCGCGCGCCAGGTGCGCGACGTCTACCTCACCGCGGCCGCGGCCGAGCGGTACCCCGAGATCGTCGCCGCCGCCCGCGCCGCCCGGCTGCACCTGCACACCGCCACCGCCGACGTCCTGGCCGCGATGAGCGAGGACGCCCAGGGCGTCCTGGCCGTCCTCGAGGCCGCCGGCGCCACCACTTCCGCCACCCTCGCGGACCTCGCCGCCGCCGACGGCGCCGGGCCCCGTCTCGTCGCCGTCCTGACCGGGGTGGCCGACCCCGGCAACGCCGGCACCGTCATCCGCGCCGCCGACGCCGCCGGCGCCGACGCCGTCGTCCTCACCGCGGGCAGCGTGGAGGCCCTCAACCCCAAGGTCGTGCGCTCCACCGCCGGGTCGCTGTTCCACCTGCCCGTGGTCACCGGTGCCTCGCTGGACGCCACCCTCGCCGAGCTGCGCGAGCGCGGCGCCGCCGCCGGCGCGCCCCCCACCGTCCTCGCCGCCGACGCCGCGGGGGAGTGGGACCTCGACGAGCTGCAGGACCGCGCCCACTCCGCCGCCATCGGCGCCCTCACCACCTGGGACGACGCCCTGCCCGCCACGGACCTGCTCGCCCCGGACCTGGCCGCCCCGTCCGTGTGGGTGTTCGGCAACGAGGCCCACGGCCTCGCCCCGGCCGAGCGGGACGCCTGCGACGCCGTCGTGCGCGTGCCCATCCACGGCCAGGCCGAGTCGCTCAACCTCGCCACCGCCGCGACCCTGTGCCTGTACGCCTCGGCCCGCGCCCAGCGCCGCGGGGACGGGCGTGGCTGAGCCGGTCGTGCTCGAGGCCGCCCCGCACGACCTCGCGGCACTGCGCGCGCGCCTCGACGCGGTGCGCGAGCGCGGGGGGCTGGCCCGCGGGGGCCGGGCGCTGGTCGGCCTCGTCGGCGCCCCGGGCGCGGGGAAGTCCACCGTCGCCGACCTGCTCGCCGCCGCCCTGCGCGCGGGCGGCACGGGCTGCGCCGTCGTCGGGATGGACGGCTTCCACCTCGCCCAGGCGGAGCTCGAGCGTCTCGGCCGCGCCCAGCGCAAGGGCGCGCCGGACACCTTCGACGCCGAGGGGTACGTGGCGCTGGTGCGCCGCATCCGGGTGCAGCGGCCCGACTCGGCGACGGTGTACGCCCCGTTGTTCGACCGGCACCTGGAGAACGCCATCGGCAGCGCCGTGCCCGTCGCCGCCACCACCCCGGTGGTGCTCACCGAGGGCAACTACCTCCTGCTCGACGAGGAGCCGTGGCGCCGGCTGCGGGAGCTGCTCGACGAGACCTGGTACGTCGAGGCCGACGACGGCGACCGGCGCGCGCGCCTGCTCGCCCGCCACGTCGCCCACGGCCGCAGCCCCGAGGACGCCCGGGCGTTCGCCGAGGGCTCGGACGAGCGCAACGCCCGGCTCATCGCCACCACCCGCGAGCGCGCCGACGTCGTCGTGCGCTGGCACACCGGCGTCAGCTGACCGCCCAGCCCAGCGCGCCGGCGAAGCGCACCGAGCGGCTCGCCACCCGGGTGCCCCGCGCGAGCGCGTTGCGCCACGACGCCCCGGCGGCCAGGTGGAACGCGACCGCCCCGTGCAGGACGTCCCCCGCGCCGAGGGTGTCGACGACCTCCCCGGGCGGCACCGCCGGCACCTCCAGGGCGTAGCGGCGGCCCTTCTCCAGCACCGCCACCGGCCCCGCCCCGTGGGTCTGGGCGACCATGACCGGCCCGAGCGCGGCCACCGCCGCCGGCACGCCGGTCGTGCCCGCCGGCGCGCCGGCCCCGCCGGCCACCGGCGCGGGCACGGCGAGGTCCGCCGAGACCACGGCGAGGTCGACGTGGCCCAGCAGCTCCTCCAGCCCCGGCTTCCACGAGCCGCCGTCGAGCAGGACGGCGACGCCGCGCGCGCGGGCCTCGCGGGCCAGCGCCACCTGGGCGGGCAGGAGGTGGCCGTCGACGAGCAGCGCGCCCGCGCCGTCCAGCACCGCCGGCGGGGGCGGTGAGGTGGGGCGCCCGACGGCGTTGGTCGAGACCACCGCCCGCTCGCCGGTGCCGGCGGTGACCAGCACGGTCGACAGCGCCGGCCCCGCCGCGTCGGCGGCGACGTCGACCACGCGCACGCCGGCGGCGGCGAGCTGGGCGCGCACGAGGTCGGCGACCGGTCCTGGGCCGAGCGCCGTGACGAGGATGACGTCCGCGCCGAGGGCGGCGGCGGTGCGGGCGGCGTTCGCCGCGGGGCCGCCCACCTCGACCGCGAGGGAGCGCGCGACCAGCTTCTCGTCCGCGGCGGGCAGGCGGTCGACGACCTGGGTGACGTCCAGGGTGGTCAACCCGCAGCACACGACTCCGGCCATGGGCCGATCGTGGCACGGGCGCGGCGGTCAGGTCGCCGGGCGGCCCTGCTGGACGTACTTGAACAGCTCGTCGCGCTCGTCCTGCAGCTCGTCGAGCCGCTGCTTGACGACGTCACCGATGCTCACGATGCCGGCCAGGCGCCCCTCGGCCACCACCGGCAGGTGCCGCACCCGCCGGTCGGTCATCGTCCGGGCGAGGGACTCGAGGTCGTCCTCCAGGCCGCAGGTGACCACGTCGGCGCTCATGATGTCCCGGACGCGGACCTCGCCCGGCGCCGTCCCGCCGGCGTGCAGGCGCGCGACGATGTCGCGCTCGCTGACGATCCCGTCCACCCGGGCGCCGTCGTCGGACACCACGACGGCGCCGATGCGCTGGGTCACCAGCAGCTCGATGACCTCGGAGACGGTGGCGTCGCCGGGGATGGTCGTCACGGTCGCGCCCTTGCGACGGAGAACGTCTGAGATGCGCATGCCGAACTGTACCGCCGAAGGTGAGGTACGTCACTACCAGCCGTTGACGGCGGCCGATCCGGGGAGGATCATCCGGCCATGCGCGTCGTCCCGCTCGCGTCGCACTCCCGGTGGATCGCGGATCCACGGGGCGGCGGCCGCGGGGTGCGCGTGAGCACCCACGACGACGCCGGGATGGTCGTGCTCAGCGTGTGGCGCGCGGACGAGTGCGTCGCCACCGTGCGGCTGCGGGCGGACGAGGCCGGCGAGCTCGTCGCCGCCCTCGCCGGGGCCCTGGCCCACCTCGCCGACGTCGCCGACCCCGCCCAGCCCCGGGTCTCCTGAGCGGCGCGGTGCCACGATGAGGCGATGAGGCTCTTCGTCGCGCTCGCCCTGCCGGACGACGTCCAGCGTCACCTGGACCTCGCCACCGGCGCGCTCCTCGGCGAGGACGAGCGCGCCGGCCCGCACCCGCTGCGCTGGGTGCCGATCGAGCAGCGGCACATCACCCTGGCCTTCTACGGCGAGGTGCCCGAGGGGGCGGTGCCCGCCCTGCGCGGCGAGCTCGCCCAGGCGCTGGCCGGGTTCGCCCCGCTGCGGCTGCAGCTGCGCGGCGCCGGTGTCTTCTCCCGGCGCACCCTGTGGATCGGGGTGCAGCAGCAGCGCGCGGACGGCGCGGCCCAGCCCGGTCCCAGCCGGGGCGAGGCGGACGGGCTGGTCACGCTCATGTCCGCGTGCGAGGACGTCGGGGAGCGCTTCGCCCGCGTCGAGCGGCGCGACCGGCACCGCGCCCACGTGACCCTGGCCCGGCTCAGCGCGCGCCGTCCGGAGGCCGACGAGCTGGCGGGCCGGGCGCACGCGCTCTCGGTGTACGCGGGCCCGCCGTGGACGGCCACCGACGTCGACCTCGTCTCCTCCCGGCCGGGCGCCGGGCGCAGCGGCGGCCCGCTGTACGAGGTGGTCGACCGCTTCCGCCTCGGCGGCGGGTGACGGGCTCTTCCGCGCCCAACCGGGGTTGCCCTACGCTGGCGCGCCCGGGCCCGCCGCGGCCCGCGCCGCCGGGCCGGCCGACGCCCCGGCGCCCCGACGCGAGGAGAGGTCATGTCTGGACGCGTGGTGCACTTCGAGATCCCGTTCGACGACGCCGGGCGCGCCCGGCGCTTCTACCGGGAGGCGTTCGGCTGGCAGATCCAGGACCTGCCCGAGCTCAGCTACCACATGGTCTCCACCGGTCCCGTGCCGGAGGGTGGCGGGATGCCCACCGAGCCGGGCTACATCGGCGGCGGCATGATGCAGCGCCAGGGCGAGATCACCTCGCCCGTGGTCACCGTCGACGTCGAGGACATCGACGCCGCCCTCGAGACGATCGCGGCGCTGGGCGGCCAGACCGTCCTCGGCCGGCAGCCGGTGGGCGACATGGGCTTCGCCGCCTACTTCCGCGACCCCGAGGGCAACATCGTCGGGCTGTGGCAGACCGCCCAGGCGGGGGCGGCCGGGGGGGCGACCGAGGGCGCGGCCGGCACGACGGAGGGCGGGCAGCGGCTGACGCCGGCAGAGGAGCTCGACGCCGCCCAGGGCGGCGGGCAGCAGGAGGGCGGCCCGACCACGAGCGAGCCGACCGGGTGAACGGGTGAGCCGACCGGCTGCACCGGGAGGCGACCGGCCGGGAGCGGTGTGAGACGATGACGGCGTGCTCCGCGCCGTGACCGCCGCCTCCCGGCGATTTACCGGGCCCGCCCAGGGCCCGGTCGACGTGCGCTGAGACCTGCCCGGGCGGGCGCTGTTACTAGACTGACCCGCTGGCAGCGCGCGGCCCCTCCTCTGGCGTGCCGCCCTGCCGGCCCCGACCCGCCCGGAAGGTATGCATGTCTGACTCCGCCGTGATCTCCCCGCTGGACGAGCAGGCGGTGAGCGCCGCGCTCGAGGCCGGCCTCGCCGCCGTCGCCGCCGCCTCCTCCCTCGACGCCCTCAAGGAGGCCCGCCTCGCCCACACCGGCGACCGCAGCCCCCTGGCGCTGGCCAACCGCGCCATCGGCGCCCTGGCCCCGCAGGACAAGGCCGCCGCCGGCAAGCTCGTGGGCCGGGCCCGCGGGCGCCTGACCAAGGCGATCGCCGCCCGGCAGGGCGAGCTCGAGGCCGAGCGCGACGCCGAGGTGCTGCGCACCGAGACCGTCGACGTCACCCTGCCCACCGACCGTGAGCCGCGCGGCGCCCGCCACCCGCTGGAGACCCTCATGGAGGACATCTCCGACTTCTTCGTGGCCATGGGCTGGGAGATTGCCGAGGGCCCCGAGGTCGAGCACGAGTGGTTCAACTTCGACGCCCTGAACTTCGGCCCCGACCACCCCGCCCGGCAGATGCAGGACACCTTCTACGTCGAGGGCGAGCCGCACCTGGTGCTGCGCACCCACACCTCCCCGGTGCAGGCGCGCACCATGCTCACCCGCGACGTGCCGATCTACATCGCCTGCCCCGGCAAGGTCTTCCGCACCGACGCCCTCGACGCCACCCACACCCCGGTGTTCCACCAGGTCGAGGGGCTCGCCGTCGACAAGGGCCTGACCATGGCGCACCTCAAGGGCACCCTGGACCACTTCGCCCGGGCGATGTTCGGGCCCGAGGCGCGCACCCGGCTGCGCCCGAGCTTCTTCCCCTTCACCGAGCCCAGCGCCGAGATGGACCTGTGGTTCCCCCAGAAGAAGGGCGGGCCCGGCTGGATCGAGTGGGGCGGGTGCGGGATGGTCAACCCCAACGTCCTCATCGCCGCCGGCATCGACCCCGAGGTCTACTCCGGCTTCGCCTTCGGCATGGGCGTCGAGCGCACCCTCATGCTGCGCCACGGCATCGCCGACATGCACGACATGGTCGAGGGCGACATCCGTTTCTCCCAGCAGTTCGGCACCACCGGAAGGGGCAACTGACATGCCGTACGTCCCGCTGACCTGGCTCGCCGAGCACACCGCGGTGCCCGCCGGCACCACCGCCGCCGACCTCGCCGCCGCCCTCGTCCGGGTCGGCCTGGAGGAGGAGCGCATCGTCCCGCCGCAGGTGACCGGCCCGCTCGTCGTCGGCCGCGTGCTCACCGTGGCCAAGGAGGAGCAGAAGAACGGCAAGACGATCAACTACTGCCGGGTCGACGTCGGGGCGCACAACGACGCCCCCGGCACCGCGCGTGAGGAGGGAGCGCCCGAGGTCCCTGCCTCTCGCGGCATCATCTGCGGCGCGCACAACTTCGCCGAGGGCGACCACGTCGTCGTCGCCCTGCCCGGCGCCGTCCTGCCCGGGCCGTTCCCCATCGCCTCGCGCAAGACCTACGGGCACATCTCCGACGGCATGATCTGCTCGGCCCGCGAGCTCGGCATCGGCGAGGACCACTCCGGGATCATCGTCCTCGAGCGGATGCTCGGCGCCGACGCCGTCCCCGCGCCCGGCACCGACGCCCTCGGCCTGCTCGGCCTGGGCACCGAGGTCCTCGAGATCAACGTCACCCCCGACCGGGGCTACTGCTTCGCCATGCGCGGCGTGGCCCGGGAGTACTCCCACGCCACCGGCGCCGCGTTCACCGACCCCGGCCTGCCCGAGAACCTCCCGGGCGGGGCGGTGCCGGCGCCGACGCCGGACGGCTTCCCCGTCGAGGTCGACGACGCCGCGCCGATCAACCGCGTGCCCGGCTGCGACCGGTTCGTCACCCGCGTCGTGCGCGGCATCGACCCGGCCGCCCCGTCCCCGGAGTGGATGCAGGAGCGGCTCGTCCAGGCCGGCATGCGGCCGATCTCCCTGGCCGTGGACGTGACGAACTACGTCATGCTCGACCTCGGCCAGCCGCTGCACGCCTACGACCTGGCCCAGGTCGCCGGCCCCATCGTGGTGCGCCGCGCCACCGCCGGGGAGCGGCTGACCACCCTCGACGACGTCGAGCGCCGGCTCGACCCCGAGGACCTCCTCATCACCGACTCCCCGGACGGCGCCCGCGGCGCCCGCGTGCTCGGCCTCGCCGGCGTCATGGGCGGGGCGGACACCGAGGTCTCGGCCACCACCACCGACGTCCTCATCGAGGCCGCCCACTTCGACCCCGTCTCCGTCGCGCGCACCGCCCGGCGCCACAAGCTGCCCACCGAGGCCGCCAAGCGCTTCGAGCGCGGGGTGGACACCGCCTTGCAGGCCGTGGCCGCCCAGCGGGTGGTCGACCTGCTCGTCGCGCACGGCGGCGGCACGGCCGACCCGGCCGTGTCCGACCTGGACACCACCACGGCGCCCGCCCCGATCGTCTTCGACCCGGCCGAGGCCACCCGCCTGGTCGGCGTGGCCTACCCCCGCGAGCAGGTCCTGGACCTGCTGCGCCAGATCGGCTGCGCCGTCGCCCCGGCCGCCGACCCGGCCACCACCGCCGACGACGACGGCGCCGACGACGCCACCGGCGCGGTCGCCGTCACCCCGCCGACCTGGCGCCCCGACCTCGTCGGGCCCGCCCACCTGGTCGAGGAGGTGGCCCGCCTGGCCGGGTACGACGAGATCCCCTCGATCCTGCCCACCGCGCCGGCCGGGCACGGCCTGACCACCGCCCAGCGCCAGCGCCGGGACGTGGCCCGCGCGCTCGCCGAGCACGGGCTGACCCAGGTGCTGTCCTACCCGTTCATCGGCGACGTCCACGACAAGATGGGCCTGGCCGCCGAGGACCCCCGCCGGCGCGCGCTGCGCCTGGTCAACCCGCTGGCCGACGACGCCCCCGCCATGCGCACCTCCCTGCTCGACACCCTGCTGGACACCGCCCGGCGCAACGTCAGCCGCGGCGCCGCCGAGCTGGGCGTCTTCGAGATCGGCCTGGTCACCCGCCCCGACGGGCTGGTGGCCGGGGAGGCGCCGGGCGTGGACCGGCGCCCGACGGACGACGAGCTCGCCGCCCTGCGCGCGGCCGTCCCGGCCCAGCCGCGCCACGTCGCCGGCGTGCTGGCCGGGCCGCGGGTGCCCGACGGGGTGTGGGGCCCGGGCCGGCCGGCCGACTGGGCCGACGCCGTCGAGGCCGCCCGGGTGGTCGCCCGCACGGTCGGGGTGGACCTGACCGTGCGCGCCGGCACCCAGGAGCCGTGGCACCCCGGGCGCTGCGCCGAGCTGGTGCTGCCCGGCGGGCGGGTGATCGGCCACGCCGGCGAGCTGCACCCCAAGGCGTGCGAGGCGCTCGAGCTGCCCGCGCGCACGGTCGCCTTCGAGGTCGACCTCGACGCCGTGCTCGCGGCCAGCCCCCAGGAGCCGCTGCAGGTCGCGCCCGTCTCGACCTTCCCGCTGGCCAAGGAGGACGTGGCCCTGGTGGTCGACGCCGCCGTGCCCGCCGCGGACGTGCTCGCCGCCGTGCGCGAGGGCGCCGGGGAGCTGGCCGAGGAGGTCCGCCTGTTCGACGTGTTCACCGGCGAGCAGCTGGGCGCGGGCAAGAAGTCCCTGGCCTTCGCGCTGCGCCTGCGCGCCGCCGACCACACGCTCACCGCGGAGGAGACCGCCGCCGTGCGCACCCGGATCGTCAAGGTCGCCGGCAAGCGGGTCGGCGCCGTCCTGCGCAGCTGATGTCCACGCCGGTGACGGGCGGGCGGCAGGGGCCTGTCGACCCCGTCGTCCCGCCCGCCCGCACCGCGCTGGTCACCGGCGCCTCCCGCGGGATCGGGCGGGCGCTGGCCGTCGGCCTGGCGAGGGCCGGGCTGGACGTGGCGGTGCTGGCCCGGGACGCGGAGCGGCTGGCCGCGACCGCGGCCGAGATCCGCGCCCTGGGCCGGCGGGCGGTGGCGGTGGCCGCGGACGTCACCGACCCCGCCGCGGTCACCTCGGCGGTCGAGACCGCCGAGGCCGACCTGGGCTCGATCGACCTGCTGGTCAACAACGCCGGGCGCATCGACACCGAGGTGCCGCTGTGGGAGGCCGACGTCGAGGAGTGGTGGTCGGTCGTGGAGACGAACGTGCGCGGGCCCTTCCTGCTGGCCCGCGCCGTCGTGCCCGGCATGCTCGCCCGCGGCGGCGGGCGGGTCATCGACCTCAGCTCGGGGGCCGGCACGCGCGACAACGCCGACGCGACTGCCTACAACGTCGCCAAGACCGCCCTGTTCCGCATCGGCGGCAGCCTGCACGAGGCCGGCCACGCCCGCGGGCTGCGCACCTTCGAGCTGGCCCCCGGCGTCGTCGTCACCGACATGACCCGCTCGATGCGCGCCCACGCCGGGCGCACCGAGTGGACGGACGTGGCCGACGTCGTCGAGCTCGCCGTCGTCATCGCCCGCGGCGGGCTGGACGACCTGTCCGGCCGGTACCTTCGCGCCGGGACCGACACCCCGGCGTCGCTGCGTTTCCGGGCCTCCCTCGGCGAGCTCGGCGACGCCCGGCGGCTGCGGGTGACCGACTGGCCGGACGCGAGGACATAGGTCCCCCTTTCTCCCGGGGGCGAGGCCGCACAGTGGAGGGGTGAGAGTCCTCGTCGTCGTCGCGTCCAAGCACCGCGCCACCGCCGAGATCGGCGACGCCATCGTCTCCGAGTTGCGCGCCGCGGGGCTGCAGGCCCGCCGCGTCAGCCCGGCGGAGGTGCGCACCTTCGCCGGCGTGGACGCGGTCGTGCTCGGCTCGGCCGTGTACATGACGCAGTGGATGGAGCCGATGCGCGCCCTCGTGGCCCGCCACGCCGACGTCCTGCGCAGGCTGCCGGTGTGGGTCTTCTCCTCGGGCCTGGCCGGGGTCGCCGCCGGGGGAGAGGTGCCCGACCCGGCGCGCGCGTCGGCGCTGGTGCGCGGCATCGAGCCGTCCGGCTACGCCACCTTCAAGGGCCGGCTGGACCCCGGGGCGCTGGGGCTGCGGGAGCGGTCGGTGACCCGGTTGGGCAGCGCCGCCGAGGGCGACTACCGCGAGTGGGACAAGATCCGGGCCTGGGCCCGGGAGGTCGCGGCCGCGCTGCTCGCCCACGCCCCGACCGCGGAGCGCCCGCTCCTCCTGCGCTGACCCCCAGCGGTGAGACGTCAAGAAGTGCACGAGAGCTCACGACATGCGGTGAGACGTCAAGAAGTGCGCGCGAGGTCAAGTTCTGCACGGGGCCTGGCGTGCACTACTTGACCTCTCACGGCGTGTTTGACGTCTCGCGCACTGTTTGACGTCTCGCGCCTTGTGGGGGTCAGGGGACGAGGAGCACCTTGCCCGTGGTGGCCCGGCCCTCGAGCGCCTCGTGGGCGCGCCGGGCCTCGGCCAGCGGGAACCGCTCGCCCACGCGCACCGTCAGCCGCCCGGACACCGCCGCGTCGAACACCTCCCGGGCGCGCCACAGCAGCTCCTCCCGCTCGGCGGTGTAGTCGGCGAGCTTGGGGCGGGTGACGAACGCCGACCCGGCGGCGTTGAGCCGCTGCAGGTCGAAGGGCGGCACCTGCCCGCTGGCGCCGCCGAAGAGCACCAGCATGCCCCGGCGGCGCAGCGAGGCCAGCGAGGCGTCGAAGGTGGTGCGGCCCACGCCGTCGTACGCCACGTCGACGCCGGCGCCGCCGGTCATCTCGCGCACGATCGCGGGCAGCTCGGCGGTGAGGTCGTCGAGCTCGGTGTAGCGCACCACCTCCGCGGCGCCGGCCTCGCGCGCCAGCACCTCCTTCTCGCGGCTGCCCACCAGGCCGATGACCCGGGCGCCGCGCGCGGTGGCCATCTGGGTGAGCAGCAGCCCGACGCCGCCGGCCGCGGCGGTCAGCAGCGCCGTCTGGCCCGGGCCGAGCGGGAACGTCGAGGCGACGAGGTAGTGCGCCGTCATGCCCTGCAGCGGCAGCGCGGCCGCGGTCTCCAGGTCCAGCCCGTCGGGGACCGGCAGCGCCACCGCGGCCGGCACCGCCACCTCCTCCGCGTACGAGGCGCGCGCGTCGGCCCACGCCACCCGGTCCCCGACGGCGAAGTCGGTCACCCCCTCGCCGACGGCGGTCACGGTGCCGGCGCCCTCGGCCCCCGGCACGTGCGGGAAGGACATGGGGTACACGCCCGAGCGCTCGTACGTGTCGCGGAAGTTCACCCCGGCGGCGGCGAGCCGGACCAGCAGCTGGCCGGGCCCGGCGCCCGGCGCGGGCACGTCGACGACGGACAGGACCTCGGGGCCGCCGGCTTCGGTGGCGTGGATGGCGCGCATGGGCCCAGGATGCCGCAACACCGTGACCGGCGGCACGGTGGCCGCGACGACACGGCGCCGCGACGGCACGGCGGCAGGCGGCCGGCGCTCAGGCCCACGCGCCGGATGGCGAGACGCACACCGGCAGGTCATGCAGCACCCTGTATCGTTATGCAGGTGACATTCACTGCAGCGGTGGCCGGCGCCTCCGGCTACGCCGGCGGCGAGGTGCTGCGCCTCCTGCTGGGCCACCCCGAGATCGAGGTCGGCGCGGTCACCGCGCACAGCAACGTGGGCCAGCGCCTCGGCGAGGCGCACCCGCACCTGCTGCCCCTGGCCGACCGCGTGTTCGAGCCCACCGACGCCGCCACCCTCGCCGGCCACGACGTCGTCGTCCTGGCGCTGCCGCACGGGCGCTCCGGCGAGATCGCCGCCGCCCTCGCCGCCGCCGGCTCCGACGCCTTGGTCCTCGACTGCGGCGCCGACCACCGGCTGGCCGACGCCGGCGACTGGGAGCGGTTCTACGGCACCGCCCACGCCGGCACCTGGCCCTACGGCCTGCCCGAGCTCATCCTCGCCGACCAGGGCGCCCGCCAGCGCGACCGGCTGCGCGGCGCCCGCCGCGTCGCGGTGCCCGGCTGCAACGTCACCGCCGTCACCCTGGCCCTCCAGCCCGGCGTCGCCACCGGGCTGGTGGACCCCGCCGACGTCGTCGCCGTGCTGGCCGTGGGCTACTCCGGCGCCGGCAAGGCCGCCAAGACCCACCTGCTCGCCGCCGAGGCGCTCGGCTCCCTGGCGCCCTACGCCGTCGGCGGCACCCACCGGCACGTACCCGAGATCGAGCAGAACCTGCGCGCCGCCGGCGCCGGGTCGGTGCGGCTGTCCTTCACCCCGGTCCTCGCCCCGGTCTCCCGCGGCATCCTCGCCACGGTGACGGCGCCGCTGACGGCGGGCATCAGCCCCGCCACCGTGCGCGCCGCGTGGGAGCAGTACTACGCCGACGAGCCCTTCGTGCACCTGCTGCCCGAGGGCACCTGGCCGACCACCGCGATGGTCACCGGCGCCAACACCGCCCTGGTCCAGGTGGCGGTGGACGAGCGGGCCGGGCGGGTCGTCGCCCTGTGCGCCATCGACAACCTCGTCAAGGGCACCGCCGGCGCGGCGGTGCAGTCCATGAACCTCGCCCTCGGCCTGCCCGAGACCGCGGGCCTGTGCACCGTGGGGGTGGCCCCGTGAGCGTCACCGCCCCCCGGGGCTTCCGGGCCGCCGGCGTCACCGCCGGGCTCAAGCCCTCCGGCAGGCCCGACCTGGCCCTCGTCGTCAACGACGGGCCCGAGCACGTCGCCGCCGGCGTCTTCACCTCCAACCGGGTCGTGGCCGCCCCGGTGCTGTGGTCGCGCGCGGCGGTCGGCGACGGCGTCGCCCACGCCGTCGTCCTCAACTCCGGCGGCGCCAACGCCTGCACCGGCCCCGAGGGCTTCGCCGACGCCCACCGCACCGCCGAGCACGTCGCCGCCGCGCTCGCCGTCTCCGCCGGGGACGTCCTCGTGTGCTCCACCGGCCTCATCGGCGAGCGGCTCGACCTGCCCGCCCTGCTGGCCGGGGTCGACGCCGCGGCCGCCGCCCTCGCGCCCGACGGCGGCCCCGCCGCGGCGACGGCGATCATGACCACCGACACCGTGCCCAAGGAGGTCCTCGTCGAGCGCGGGGCCTGGCGGGTCGGCGGCATGGCCAAGGGGGCGGGCATGCTCGCCCCGGGCCTGGCCACCATGCTGTGCGTGCTCACCACCGACGCGGTCGTCACCGCCGAGGACGCCGACGCCGCCCTGCGCGCCGCCACCGCCGTGACCTTCGACCGGGTCGACTCGGACGGGTGCATGTCCACCAACGACACCGTCGTGCTGCTCGCCTCGGGCGCCTCCGGCGCGCGCGTGGGCGCCGCCGAGCTCACCGAGGCGCTGACGGAGGCGTGCGCCGCCCTCGCCCGGGCGCTGGTGGCCGACGCCGAGGGCGCCAGCCACGACATCGCCGTCACCGTCCGCGGCGCCACCAGCGAGGCCGCCGCGGTGGCCGTGGCCCGGGCGGTGACCCGCTCGAACCTGTTCAAGGCCGCGGTCTTCGGCAACGACCCCAACTGGGGCCGGGTGCTCTCCGCGGTGGGCACCGTCCCGGTCGACGTCGCCCCCTTCGACGCCGACGCCGTCGACGTGGCCATCAACGGGGTGCTGGTGTGCCGGGCCGGCGGGGTGGGGGAGGACCGCGCCCTGGTCGACCTGGCCGTCGCCCGCGAGGTGCGGGTGGACGTCGACCTGCACGCCGGCGACGCCGCGGCGACCGTCTGGACCAACGACCTCACGCACGACTACGTCCACGAGAACAGCGCGTACTCCACATGAGCGAGCAGACCAACACCCTGGGCCAGGTCCCCTCCGAGGACCTCGACACCGAGCGGGACCTCTTCGCCTTCCAGAAGGCCGAGGTCCTCATCCAGGCGCTGCCCTGGCTGCGGCGCTTCTCCGGCGCCCGCGTCGTGGTCAAGTACGGCGGCAACGCCATGGTCGACGACCGGCTTAAGCGGGCCTTCGCCCAGGACGTGCTGTTCCTGCACCAGGTGGGCCTGCAGCCGGTCATCGTCCACGGCGGCGGCCCGCAGATCAACCAGCTGCTCGACCGCCTCGGGCTCGTCTCGGAGTTCCGCGGCGGGCTGCGGGTGACCACCCCCGAGGTCATGGACGTCGTGCGCATGGTGCTCACCGGCCGGGTCCAGCGCGAGCTCGTCAGCCTGCTCAACGCCGAGGACGCCCACGCCGTGGGCCTGTCCGGCGAGGACGGCCAGCTGCTGGTCGCCGAGCGGCGCCCCGCCCTCGTGGACGGCGAGCCGGTCGACGTCGGCCTCGTCGGCGACGTCGTCGCCGTCGACCCCCAGGCGGTCGAGGACCTGCTCGCCGCCGGCCGGATCCCGGTGGTCTCCACCGTCGCGGTCGACGCCGGCGAGCCCGGCCAGGTGCTCAACGTCAACGCCGACACCGCCGCCGCGGCGCTGGCGGTGGCCCTGGGCGCGACCAAGCTCGTGGTGCTCACCGACGTCGAGGGCCTCTACGCCGCCTGGCCGGACCGGGCCTCGCTGATCAGCCAGCTGCGCGCCGGCGAGCTCGAGGCCCTGCTGCCCGCGCTGCAGTCGGGGATGGTGCCGAAGATGGAGGCATGCCTGCGCGCGGTGCGCGGCGGCGTGCCGCAGGCGCACGTCATCGACGGGCGTCAGGAGCACTCGATGCTGCTGGAGATCTTCACCGATGCCGGGGTGGGCACGCTCGTCCTCCCGGACGAGGAGGGACAGGCATGACCGAACCGACGACGACGACCCCCGCCGCGGCCACGACCGGGCCGGGCTGGGCGCAGCGCTACGGCGCCGCGCTGATGAACACCTTCGGCGCCCCCCAGCGGGTGCTCGTGCGCGGCGAGGGCGCCTACGTGTGGGACGCCGACGGGCGGCGCTACCTCGACCTGCTCGGCGGCATCGCCGTCAACGCCCTGGGCCACGCCCACCCGGCCTACGTCGCGGCGGTGACCGAGCAGCTGGGCACCCTGGGGCACGTGTCGAACTTCTTCGCCACCCCGGCCCAGGTCGGCCTGGCCGAGAAGCTCCTGGCGCTGGTCACCCCCGGCGGCGCGCCCGCCGGCTCGCGGGTGTTCCTCGCCAACTCCGGCACCGAGGCCAACGAGGCCGCGCTCAAGATGGCCCGCCGCCACGGCGGGGCCGCCCGCCCGCGGATCCTGGCCCTGGAGGGCGCCTTCCACGGCCGGACCATGGGCGCGCTGGCCCTGACCCACAAGGCCGCCTACCGCGAGCCGTTCGAGCCGCTGCCCGGCGGGGTGGAGTTCGTGCCCTTCGGCGACCTCGCCGCCCTGGAGGCGGCCATGGGCGACGACGTCGCGGCCCTGTTCCTCGAGCCGATCCAGGGCGAGGCCGGCGTGCGGCCGCTGCCCCCGGGCTACCTCGCCCGGGCCCGCGCGCTCACCAGCGCCGCCGGCGCCCTGCTCGTCCTCGACGAGGTCCAGTCCGGGATGGGCCGCACCGGGACCTGGATGGCGCACCACCTGCCGCACGTCGGCGGCGGGGTGGTGCCCGACGTCGTCACCCTCGCCAAGGGCCTGGGCGGCGGGTTCCCCATCGGCGCCACCGTGGCCCTGGGCGAGCACGCCGCGACCCTGCTCGGTCCGGGCCAGCACGGCACCACCTTCGGCGGCAACCCGGTGGCCGCGGCCGCGGCGCTCGCCGTCATCGGCGCCATCGAGGACGAGGGGCTGCTCGCGCACGTGGCCGAGCTGGGCACCTGGCTGCGCGAGAAGGTCGCCGGCCTCGGCCACGCCCGCCTCGCCGGGGTGCGCGGGGAGGGGCTCCTCATCGCGATCGAGCTCACCGAGCCGGTCGCCCCGCGAGTCGCCGCGGCGCTGCTCGACGCCGGGTTCATCGTCAACCCGGTGCGCGAGGACGCGGTGCGCCTGGCCCCGCCGCTGGTCCTCACGACGGCGCAGGCGCAGTCCTTCCTCGACGCCCTGCCCGCCGCCCTCGACGTCGCCGGGGCCCGGCCGTGAGCGCGGGCCTGGAGGAGCCGACCAGCCGGATGCCGGCCACGAAGGCGGCCCGGCACGCCGTCATCGCCGAGATCCTCGAGCGCACCCCGGTGCGCTCGCAGTCCGAGCTGCGCGAGGCGCTGGCCGCGCGGGGCATCCAGGCCACCCAGGCCACCCTCTCGCGCGACCTGGACGAGCTGCGCGCGCTGAAGGTCCGCGGCCTCGACGGCGAGCAGGTCTACGCCCTGCCCCTCGAGGGGGGCACCGCCCAGCCCGTCAGCGAGCAGGAGCAGATCGCGGCGCGGCTGCAGCGCTGGTGCGCCGAGGTGCTCGTCACCGCGGACACCGCCGCGAACCAGGTGGTGCTGCGCACCCCGCCCGGCGCCGCCCAGCTGCTGGCCTCCGCCATCGACCACTCCGTCCTGCCCGGCGTGCTCGGCTGCATCGCCGGGGACGACACCGTCCTCGTCATCACCCGCGACGCCGCGGCCGCCCAGGCCCTGACCACCCGCCTGCTCGCCCTCGCCGGGCGCGGGCGGCCCCAGCCTCCAGGCGCGGGCGCCACGCCCGCCGCCCTCTGAAACTCCCGCGGGCACCAGCCGCGCGGGACCGAACCACCAGGAGAAGACCCCATGACCGCCACCCAGACCCAGCCCGAGTCCACCACCGTGCCGAAGAAGGACCGCGTCGTCCTGGCCTACTCCGGCGGCCTGGACACCTCCGTCGCCATCGGCTGGATCGGCGAGCGCACCGGCGCGGAGGTCATCGCCGTGGCCGTCGACGTCGGCCAGGGCGGGGAGGACCTCGAGGTGGTCCGCCAGCGGGCGCTGGACTGCGGCGCGGTCGAGGCCTACGTGGCCGACGCCCGCGACGAGTTCGCCGAGGAGTACTGCATGCCGGCGCTGCGGGCCAACGCCCTGTACATGGACGCCTACCCGCTGGTCTCGGCGCTCTCCCGCCCGGTCATCGTCAAGCACCTGGTGCGCGCCGCCCGCCAGTTCGGCGCCACCACCGTGGCCCACGGCTGCACCGGCAAGGGCAACGACCAGGTCCGCTTCGAGGTCGGCATCACCTCCCTCGCGCCCGACGTGCGCTGCATCGCCCCGGTGCGCGACCTCGCCCTGACCCGCGACGTCGCCATCGAGTACGCCAACACCCACGCGCTGCCGATCGAGACGACCAAGCACAACCCCTTCTCCATCGACCAGAACGTCTGGGGCCGGGCCATCGAGACCGGCTTCCTCGAGGACATCTGGAACGCCCCGACCAAGGACGTCTTCAGCTACACGGACGACCCCACCTACTCGCCGGCGCCCGACGAGGTCGTCATCTCCTTCCGGGAGGGGATCCCGGTGGCCATCGACGGCCACACGGTCACCCCGCTGCAGGCCATCCAGGAGCTCAACCGCCGCGCCGGGGCCCAGGGCATCGGCCGCATCGACATCGTCGAGGACCGCCTGGTGGGCATCAAGTCCCGCGAGGTCTACGAGGCCCCGGGCGCCATGGCGCTCATCGCCGCCCACAAGGAGCTCGAGAACGTCACCCTCGAGCGCGAGCAGGCCCGGTTCAAGCGCGGCGTCGGCCAGCGCTGGACCGAGCTGGTCTACGACGGCCAGTGGTTCTCGCCGCTGAAGAAGTCCCTCGACGCCTTCATCGACGACACCCAGCGCTACGTCTCGGGCGACATCCGCCTGGTGCTGCACGGCGGGCGGGCCACCGTCACCGGCCGGCGCAGCGAGCAGAGCCTGTACGACTTCAACCTGGCCACCTACGACACCGGCGACGCCTACGACCAGTCCCAGTCCAAGGGCTTCATCGAGATCTTCGGGATGACCTCGAAGCTCGCCGCCGCCCGCGACGTCAAGTTCGGCCACGGCGTCGACTTCGGCACCGGCGACCTCTCCGCCGAGTAGGCGCCCCGGCACGGCCCCGCCCCGCGCGCCGCGGGGGCGGGGCCGTCGTCGTCCCGGCGCCGGGACGACGACGGCGTCCCCCGGCGTGGAGGCGTCAGCCCCAGTAGCCGGCCATGAGCTCGGTGGCCCAGCTTGGCTGGCGCACCGGGCCGCGCGGGCCGAACTCGGCCATCCACGGCTTGATGTCGAGCACCGGGGTGCCGTCGACGGCGTCCAGCCCCCGCACCCGCAGCGTCAGGCCGTCCACGCCCTCCAGCGCGCAGACGGTCACCCCCAGCCGGTTGGGCCGGTTCTTGCCGCGCTGGGCGAAGATGCCCACCTCCGGCCAGGCGGGGTTGCCGCGGGGGCGGCGGGCACCGCGCTCGACCCTCCCGGCCGGGACCCGGTCGAAGAGGAAGACCACCTCGAGGTGGCTGAAGGCCTCGATCTGCGCCAGCGCGTCCGGGCCGAACTGCGCGGCGTCGAGCTCGATGGCGGCCTCGACGGCGTCCCAGTCGTCGTCGAGGACCTCGGCGCGCGCCGAGCGGACCCGCCCGACCGGCGTGAGCTCGATGGTCACGGTCGCGGCCCGGCCAGCGTCGCCACGAGCACCGCCTTGATGGTGTGCATCCGGTTCTCCGCCTGGTCGAAGACGATCGAGGCGGGCGACTCGAACACCTCGTCGGTGACCTCGAGGGCGTCCAGGCCGGTGCGGGCGTAGATCTCCCGGCCGAGCGTGGTGCCGAGGTCGTGGAAGGCGGGCAGGCAGTGCATGAACTTCACGTCCGGGTTGCCCGTGGCCGCCAGGAGCCCGGCGTTGACCTGGTAGTCGCGCAGCAGGGCGATGCGCTCGTCCCAGGCCTCCTTCTTCTCGCCCATCGACACCCACACGTCGGTGTAGACGAAGTCCACGCCCCGCACGCCCGCGGCGACGTCGTCGGTGACCGTCAGCCGGGCGCCCGTGCGACCGGCCACCTCGCGGGCCTGGGCGACCACGCCGGCCTCGGGCTGGAGCCCCTCCGGGGCGACCAGGCGCACGTCCATGCCGAGCATCGCCCCGGCGACCAGCAGCGAGTGGGCGGTGTTGTTCCGGGCGTCGCCGACGTAGGCGAAGGCGATCTCCTCGTCGGCCCTGGGCCGGCCGTCGACGGCGGCGTGCTCGCGCATGGTGAGCTGGTCGGCGAGCATCTGGGTGGGGTGCCACTCGTCGGTCAGGCCGTTGAACACCGGCACGCCGGCGTACGCGGCGAGGGTCTCGACGTCGGCCTGGCGGGCGCCGCGGTACTCGATGCCGTCGAAGAAGCGCCCCAGCACCCGGGCGGTGTCCTTGAAGGACTCCTTGTGCCCGATCTGGGAGCCGGCCGGGTCGAGGTAGGTCACGTGGGCGCCCTGGTCGTGGGCGGCGACCTCGAACGCGGTGCGGGTGCGGGTGGAGGTCTTCTCGAAGATCAGGGCGATGTTGCGGCCGGCGAGGCGGCGCTCCTCCCGGCCGGCCTTCTTGGCGGCCTTGAGGTCGGCGGCGAGGTCGAGCAGCGCGCGCCACTCCTCGGGGGTGAAGTCCAGCTCCTTGAGGAAGCTCCGTCCGCGCAGGTCGCTGGTCACGCTCACTACCCCTGTTCTCCTCGGTGTCAGATGCCCTCCCGGATGGTAGGGCAGCTCATGCAGTGCGGGCCGCCGCGTCCGCGGCCGAGCTCCCCGCCCGGCACGACGACGACCTCGATGCCCATGTCCCGCAGGTAGGCGTTGGCGGTGGGGTTGCGGTCGTAGGTCACGACGAGGCCGGGGGACAGGGCGAGGGCGTTGCACCCGTCGCCCCACTGCTCACGGGCGGCGGCGTGGGCGTCCTGCTCCGGGGCGAGGATGCGCAGGCCGGTGACGCCCATCGCCTCGGCGATCGCCGCGTGCATGTGCTCGGCCTCGTGGTGGACCACCCGCAGCCCGTCCGGGCCGGGGGTGAGGGTGGAGGAGGGCAGCATGCCCAGCCCGGCGTACTTGAGGAAGGAGCGCTCGTCGACCATGGTCATGACGGTGTCCAGGTGCATGAAGGCGCGCGCCTTGGGCATGGTCACCGCCACGACGCGGTCGGCGGCCCCGGCGGCGAAGAGCCGGGTGGCGAGGTGCTCGACGCCCTGCGGGGTGGTGCGCTCGCTGATCCCGACGAGGACGGCGCCGCCGCCGAGCACGAGCACGTCCCCGCCCTCGACCGTGGCGCGGGCGTCGGCCAGCGGCGCGGACCAGCGGTGGTGCGTGCTGCCGGCGAAGCGCGGGTGCCAGCGGTAGATCGCCTCGTAGTGGACGGACTCGCGCACCCGGGCGGGCATGCGCATGGGGTGGACCGCGACGGCGTCGTAGACCCAGGAGGAGGTGTCCCGGGTGAACAGGTGGTTGGGCAGCGGCGGCAGGACGAGCGCGTCGAGCGCGAGGTCGTGGAGCACGAGCGAGCGGGGCGCGGCGATGCGGTCGAGCATCTCGCGCTTGGTCAGCCCGCCCAGGAGCACCTCGGTGAGCTCGGCGTCGTCCATCGCCTGGGCCATCTCCCGCAGCGCGGGCGCGGCGCTGGGCCCGTAGAGGCGCCCGCCGAAGGTGTGGTCGACGACGTAGGCGCGCGCCTCGGGCACGGCCAGGGTCTCGCGCAGCAGGTCGGAGAGGTGCAGCACCTCCGCGCCCACCCCGGCCAGCGCCGCGGTGAACTCGTCGTGCTCCTCCTGGGCGCGCGGCACCCACAGCAGGTCGTCGAAGAGCAGCTCGTCCTTGTTCTGCGGGGTCAGCCGCAGCAGCTCGCGTCCCGGCCGGTGGACGATCACCTGGCGCAGCCGCCCGACCTCCGAGGCGACCTCGAGGACCGGCGCGGCGGACGGGGCGGGGGCCTCGGCGGCGGCCGGCTCCGGTGCGGGCGTCTCCCTCAGCATGTCTCCTCGCTCGGGTGGGCGGCGGTGCTCGTGGCACACCGTCTCACGGCGCACCCGCGCGGGAAAGACGAACTACGCCGCCACCGGCGGCGAGGCGAGCGCACGCCCGCGGGCCGCGGCGCACGCGCTCGCAGCGCGCGACGGCCGGCGGCGCCCCCCACGCCGCCGGCCGTCTCGCCCCGCCGGATCGGGCTCAGCCGCTCACGGGGCCCCGGGCACCGCCACGGGGGCGGACCAGGCGGAGGCCCCGAGCGCGTTGGTGGCCCGGACCCGCACGTACCACTGCTGCCGGGCCACGGTGCCCGTCGTGAACGTCGTGGCGTTGGCCGGTGCGGTGCCGGTCCCGGCGACCGTCGCGAACGTGGCCGAGGCGCTCCACTGGATCGTCTGGTCGGTCTCGTTGTCGGCCCTGTCGGTCCAGGTGACCGTCATCCGCTCGTTGTTGCCCTGCCGGGCGGCCGTGCCCTTGACGTCGGTGGGCGCGGCCGGCGGCCCGGCCGTGACGGTGAGCCGGGCGGGGGCCGAGGCCCCGGCGACGTTCACCGCCGTGACCCGGTAGACGTACGTGGCGCCCAGGGAGGGCGAGGTGTCCGCGTACGTCACCGTGCCCGTGCCGGAGCGTGCGGGCACCGAGGCGAGCTGGGTGAAGGTGGTGCCGCCGTCGGCGGAGCGCTCGACCACGAACCCGGACTCGTTGGAGGCGTTGTCCCGCCACGTCAGGCTCACCCGCGGCCCGGCCTGGAGCGTGGCGGCCAGGCTCGACGGCGCGGCCGGGGTGTTGACCCCGACGGGCTCGGACGTCGAGGAGGCCGTGAGGGACGGGAAGGCCTCCCCGTAGCCGACGGTGTTCTGCGCGACGACCCGGTACCGGTAGGGCGTCGTCGGGTTCGCCGTCGGGTCGGTGAAGCTGCGCGTGCCGTGGACGTTCGGCCGGTCGAGCGGTGAGTCGGACGTGCCCACGTCCGCCCAGGTCTTGCCGTCGGCCGAGCGCTGGACGAGGAAGGCCGTCTCGGTGACCGACCGGTCGTTCCAGGTCAGCTTGATCCGGGCGTTCCTCCCGGTGCCGGTCACGGACCAGGCGAGCCCGTCCGACGCCGCCGGCGGCAGCGCCAGCGAGACCGGGCGCATCATGTCCATCTCCTCGTGGCTGAGGATGTGGCAGTGGAGGACGTACTCCCAGCCGAAGTTCACCAGCCGGTTGGTGATCGCGGTGGTGGGGTTGCCCTGCGGGTCGATGTTGTTGAACCCGGTGGTCGCGCCGAGCTGCATCATCGGGCTGAGCGGTCGCACCGCGTTGGGCACCTCGAAGGGCACCTTGGGGATGACGGGCCGCAGGGCGACGATGGTGTCCTCCAGCGGGCTCATCCGGACGGTGTCCTTCCACCCCAGCTCGCTGGGCTCGGTGGGGATGACGATGTTGTCCCACGTGACCCGGTTGAGGACCTGGACGTCGTAGAGGTGGAAGTGGATCGGGTGCGTGTCCACCCCGTTGTGGGTGAACCGCCAGATCTGCGTCCCGTCCGGGGAGGAGCCCATCGGCGCGACCTTGACGTCGCCGGAGGGGCGCCCGTCGGCGTCGAGCGCGACCCCGGCCCGCGGCAGCTGGGTGCCGTCGATGAGCTCGGTGGCCGGGTTGACGTACGGGTAGAGCGTGACGTTCTGCGCCCCGGGGGTGGGCGGTTGCGCCTCCAGGCCCATGGTCGCCTGCATGCGCCCGAACTCGTCGAAGGTCGTCGAGTTCATCTCGTCGTGCAGGGCCTTCGGCTCGAGCCTGAGGGTGGTCTTGGTGCCCGGCGCCCGCAGGGTGTTGAACCCGAAGCTCGTGGTGTCGCTGACGCGCACGAGCCCGTCGCAGCTGGTGCTCGTGGTCTTGGGCGAGTTGCAGTTCGACGCCGCCGGGAAGTTGGTGCCGTAGGCGGAGTCGTAGGCGTCCTGGCCGACGATGACGGGGTTCTGGCCGGACTCGAAGACCCCGGTGCCGCCGGAGTTGTGCCGGAAGGCGTTGCGGAGCCTGGTCAGGTCGAACGGGGCGGCCGGGGGCTCGTCGGCGATCGTCACCTGCATCACGGTGCGGGTGTTGGGCCCGTAGCCGGCCAGGATCTTCGGGGCGCCGACGGGGCTGAGGTCCGGGGCGCCGGTGTAGTAGTCGTAGGACGGCACGCGCGCCGGGAAGGCGGCGGGGGCGTCGTTGTACAGGATGAGGGTCTTGCCGGCGAACTTCGAGAAGTCGACGACGGCGTCCGCCCGCTCGGCCGGGGCCAGCAGCAGCGAGTGCTTGTCGACGTTCCCGACGTCGAACCGGGTCGGGTCGGTGATCCAGGTGGTGGGCTGCTGGCCGTCGACGACGGCCGGCGCGGGCAGGAAGCCGCCCTCGGAGGCGATCTGGACCCAGTCGGGGCCGGCGGCGTTGTCGTTCGCCCCCACCGGGGTGGGGGAGACGGTCGGGTCGGTCTGGGCGGCGGCGAGCTCGGCGGGCTTGAGCGCGACCTCCGTCGTCCCGTCGCCCTGGGTGGGGTCGGCGACGTACCACTGGAAGTTGAAGAAGCGGTCGTTGGCGGCGTTGAGCAGGCGCAGCCGGTAGGCCTTGGGCTGCAGCGTCACCTTCGGGTAGGCCACGCCGTTGACGACGGGGGTGTCGTTGAACTGCTCCATGCCGGCCGAGACGTTGGGCGTGCCGGGGATCTGCTCGGGCTCGCAGAACGGGTCGGTCTGGTACTGCCAGGTGTCGGGGTCGTCCAGGCGGCAGGCGGGGTCGAAGGAGGGGTTGGGGATCGGGCCGTACTTTGTGTCGGCGGCCGGCGGCCAGAACCACGGCCCGTACATCCACCGGCCGTAGGCGCTCATGCCGGAGGGGTCACCGGGGTTCTGCGCGGGCATGTAGACGTGGTGGTACCACAGGTCCCCCTCGCCGCCCCAGCGGGCCTTGTCCCAGGTGGGGTCCTGGCCGTAGCCGGTGACGGCGCCGCCGGCGTCCGTGGTGTCGTAGAGCTGGCGGTCGGACGGCACGAACGTCTTGTCCTGGACCACGAGCGGCAGGGTGGCCTCCGGGCCGGGGATGACGCCGTCCTTGACCAGCCGCTTCTCGGTGTCGTCGGTGATGGTGTAGCCGGCGGCCTCGCCGGCGTAGACGTTGAGGCGCGTGATGCCCCACGAGTGGTCGTGGTAGAACATCAGCCGCGCGCTCTGCTGGTTGGTGTAGAAGAACGTCGAGCAGCCGTCGTCGGCCGGCTCGCACACCGCCGCCTTGGTGGCGGGGTCGATCATGTCGGGCACGTTCTGCACGCTCACGCCCTGGGGCCACGAGGTGCTCTCGTTGGCCGGGGTGATCCACTGGTGCGGCGTGCCGTCGCTGATCCAGGGCGTGATCCCGCCGTGCAGGTGGAGGGTCGCGCGGTTGTCCGGGAAGCAGGAGTCGCTCTTGGGTGACTGGCTGCACATGGGGTTGCGCACCTCGTCGGTGACTGAGGAGCCGTCGACCGGCTCCGGCATCGCCATGGTCGTCGGCGCCATGCCCGAGCCCATCATGGAGCTGTCGGTGGGCAGGAAGAGGTCGCCGGCGGCGCCGGTGGGCAGGAGGTTGCGGAAGACGACGCGCACCGGCTTGTCCTTGGTGGCGCCGATGAACGGGCCGAGGTACTGCGGTGGCGTGACGGCGAGGACGGGCGTGCCGTCCGCGTTGGTCACCGGCGCCTGGGTGCCGTCCGGCAGCGTGTTCGTCAGCGGGTAGTGCTGGCTGATCGCCGCGTTGTCCGGGGTCTCCAGCTGGACGTACCCGCGCACCAGGGTGCCGGCGTCGGGCAGGTCCGAGGAGAAGCGGGTGCGGTACTGGACCAGGCCGATGACGTACTCGTCGGACTTCACCCCGTCGTAGTCCTTCTCGGCGGGGACGGCGTTGGGGATGTACCTGCTGCCGTCCGTCGGGCACGGGGCGGCGGCGTCGCCGGGCGTGCAGGTCAGGGGCAGGTCGTCGACGAACTTGCGCATGCCGGGGGTGAGGTAGCCGTCGCCCGGCGCGTCCACCGTGACGGCGGTGACGGCGCCGACGTCCGTGACGGCGGTGGCGCCCGCCCCGGTGCCGTCGCCCGTGATGGTGACCGCCGGGGCGGCGGTGTAGCCGCTGCCGAAGTCCTCGACGTTGACGGCGGTGAGCTGGAGGGTCGTGCGCACGGCGGCGAGGCTGCCGCCGTCGGCCAGGGTCACGGGGTCGAACTGGGTGCCGTTGCGGATGGCCACCGCCGGCGCCGTGGCGTAGCCGGAACCGGGGTTGTCCACGACGACCGTGGTGATGGTGCCGTTGGCGTCCATGCCGTCCTCGGCGTCGCCGGCGGCCTTCATGGGCACGTGCCCCGTGGCCCGGGTTCCGGTCGGGTCGTCGGGCAGGTCGAAGTCGACGGTGGGCATGGTGTAGCCCTTGCCGCCGTCGGTGATGGTGACCGCCTCCACGCCGCCGCTGGCGACCGCCGTCGCGCCGGCGCCGCCCCCGCCGCTCAGCTCCACGCCGAAGGAGGTGTAGCCGCTGCCCGGGACGACGTCGGTGAAGCCGGTGACGACGCCGGAGGCCGTGACGGTGGCGGTGGCGCTCGCGGCCGTCCCCGTGCTGCCGTCGATGGTCACGGTCGTGGTGGCGGGGTCGTAGCCGTGGCCGGGGGAGGTGATCTCCACCGAGGCGATGCCCCCGCTCACCGGGTCCACCTGCGCGACGGCGGTCGCGCCGGCGCCTTCTCCGTCGATCGTCACCGCGGCGTTGTTGAGGGTGAGCGGGCTGTTCGCCCAGTTGGGCCAGGGCCCGAAGTAGTGCGGCACGGTGGCCGGGTCCACGGCGGCGGCGGGCGCCGCGGCCGCGGGCAGCTGCCCCACCAGCAGCGGGAACAGCGCGAGGGCGGCCAGCGCCGCCGTCCTTCGTCGGGGGGTCATGCGAGTCTCCTGCCGTCGTCGTCGGGAAGCAGCAGGCAAGGCGGCGCAACGTCGTCGTCGTGCCCGGTGTGAGGGTCTCGAAACCGGACGTGCGCGGCGGGCGGTCCGGGGGTTGATCGGGGGCCCGATTACCGGGGTGACGGACGAATCGGACGCGGGTGAGCGCCTCGCCCGCAAATCGGACACCCCTCCCGGAGCGGCCCCCGGACGGCGTCCGCCCGGTCCGGAGGGGCGGGGCGGCCGGCGCGGGCGGCATGGACGGGTGTGCGCCGCACGCCCCGGGCACGGCAAGATCGCCCCATGGACACCTCCTCCGCCGACCAGCCCACGCCCACCGCGCACCTGAGCCTGTGGGGCGGGCGCTTCGCCGGCGGGCCGGCCGACGCCCTGGCCGCCCTGAGCAAGTCCACCCACTTCGACTGGCGCCTGGCCCGCTACGACATCGCCGGCTCGCGCGCGCACGCCCGCGTCCTGCGCCGCGCCGGCCTGCTCGACGACGCCGAGCTGGCCGGCATGCTCGACGCCCTGGACCGCCTCGACGCCGACGTCGCCTCGGGCGCGTTCGCCCCCGCCCCCGACGACGAGGACGTGCACACCGCCCTCGAGCGCGGGCTCATCGAGCGGGCCGGGGCGCACCTGGGCGGCAAGCTGCGCGCCGGCCGGTCGCGCAACGACCAGATCGCCACCCTGGTGCGGCTGTACCTGCGCGACAGCGCCCACGACCTCGCGGCGGGCGTGCTCGACGTCGTCGACGCCCTCGTCGCGCAGGCGGCCGCCCATCCCGAGGCCGTCATGCCCGGGCGCACCCACATGCAGCACGCCCAGCCGGTGCTGCTGGCCCACCACCTGCTCGCGCACGCCTGGCCGCTGCTGCGCGACGTGCAGCGCTGGGTGGACTGGGACGCCCGCGCGGCCGTCTCCCCGTACGGCTCCGGGGCGCTCGCGGGCTCCTCGCTCGGTCTGGACCCCGACGCCGTCGCCGCCGACCTCGGCTTCGCCGCCGCGGTGGAGAACTCCATCGACGGCACGGCCGCGCGCGACGTCGTCGCCGAGTTCGCCTTCGTCGTCGCGATGACCGGGGTGGACCTGTCCCGGCTGAGCGAGGAGGTCATCGTCTGGGCCACCAAGGAGTTCGGGTTCGTCCGCCTCGACGACGCCTACTCCACCGGCTCGTCGATCATGCCGCAGAAGAAGAACCCCGACGTCGCCGAGCTCGCCCGCGGCAAGGCCGGCCGGCTCATCGGCGACCTCGCCGGGCTCCTGGCCACGCTCAAGGGCCTGCCCCTGGCCTACAACCGGGACCTGCAGGAGGACAAGGAGCCGGTGTTCGACGGCGTGGACACCCTCGAGCTGCTGCTGCCCGCGGTCGCCGGGATGGTCGCGACGCTGACCTTCGACACCGACCGCATGGCGGCGCTCGCCCCGCAGGGCTTCTCGCTGGCCACCGACGTGGCGGAGTGGCTCGTGCGCCAGGGCGTGCCCTTCCGGGAGGCCCACGAGGTCGCCGGGGCGTGCGTGCGCGAGTGCGAGGGCCAGGGCAAGGAGCTGTGGGACCTCACCGACGCCGAGCTGGCCGCGATCAGCTCGCACCTGACGCCGGCGGTGCGCGAGGTCCTCACCGTGGAGGGCTCCATCGCCTCCCGCGACGGGCACGGCGGCACCGCCCCCGTGCGCGTCGTCGAGCAGCTGGCCCGCGCCGCCGACCGCGCGGCGCGCCTGCGCGCGTGGGCGGAGGGCGTCGACGAGGAGAGCCACGACGCGGGGGAGCCGGCGACGGCGTGAGCGGCGCGACCGGCGGCGGGAGCGGCGAGGCCGACGGCGGGGGCGGCGCGGCCGACGGCGCTGGCCGCCGGAGCACCGGGCCGAACGTCTCCGCCTCACCGGGCGCGGGGGAGGACTGGGCCGCGCTGCTGCGCCACACCGCCCTCGACGTCGCGCCCCGGCTGCTGGGCTCGGTGCTCACCGTCCGGGAGCCTGCGCCGGCTGGCGACGCGTCGCGGCCGGGCGGGGGCGAGGAGGGCGACGGCGGGGAACGGGTCGGCGTCGTCTCGATCCGCCTCACCGAGGTCGAGGCCTACTGCGGGGAGGTGGATCCCGGCTCGCACGCCTTCCGGGGCCGCACCACCCGCAACGCCCCGATGTTCGAGGGCGGCGGTCGCCTCTACGTCTACTTCTCCTACGGCATGCACTGGTGCGCCAACCTCGTGTGCGGGCCGGCGGGGCAGGCGTCCGCCGTGCTCCTGCGCGGGGGCGAGGTGGTCGCCGGGCACGACCTGGCCCGAAAGCGCCGCCGGGCAGCGCGCACCGACCGCGACCTCGCCCGCGGCCCGGCCCGGCTGGCCCAGAGCCTGGGCCTGACCGGAGCCGACAGCGGCCTGGCACTCACCCCCGGCGGCCGCGCCGAGCTCGAGCTGGGCGCCCCGGTGGACGCCGCCCGCGTGCGGACCGGGCCCCGGGTGGGGGTGGCCGGCCCCGGAGGTGACGCGGGCCGGTATCCGTGGCGCTTCTGGATCGACGGCGAGGCCACCGTGTCGACGTACCGGCCGGCGGCGCCGCGGCGGCGGTGACTCCGACCCGGGGCTGCGGCTCGGGCGTCGCGCCGCGGCGTGACCCGGCTCCCGTGGCCCGGATGCGGGGCTTCGCCGTCGGGCGCGGCACACTGGTAGGCGTGTCCGGGGACAGGTCCCGGGCGGAACGACGAGAGGCACAAGAGTGACTGACATCCTCGACGAGCTCCAGTGGCGCGGGCTGCTGGCACAGTCAACCGACATCGACGCGCTGCGGGCGATGCTGGCCGAGGGTCCGGTCACCTTCTATTGCGGCTTCGACCCGACCGCGCCGAGCCTGCACCACGGCCACCTCGTCCAGCTCGTGCTCATGCGGCACCTGCAGCTGGCCGGGCACCGGCCGATCGCGCTGGTCGGCGGGGCCACGGGCATGATCGGCGACCCCCGGATGTCCGGCGAGCGCGTCCTCAACGACAAGGACACCGTTGCCGGGTGGACCGCCCGGCTGCGCGCCCAGATCGAGCGGTTCCTCGACTTCGGCGGGGAGAACGCCGCCCGCATGGTCAACAACCTCGACTGGACCGGCGAGCTGACCGCGATTGACTTCCTCCGGGACATCGGCAAGTACTTCCGCCTCAGCACGATGCTGGCGAAGGACACCGTCGCCCGGCGGCTGGCGAGCGAGGAGGGCATCTCCTTCACCGAGTTCAGCTACCAGATCCTTCAGGGCCTGGACTTCCTCGAGCTGCACCGTCGCTACGGTTGCATGTTCCAGACCGGTGGCAACGACCAGTGGGGCAACCTCATCTCCGGCGTCGACCTCATCCGCAAGGCCGACGGCGACACGGTTCACGCCGCCACGACCCCGCTGATCACCAAGGCGGACGGGACCAAGTTCGGCAAGTCCGAGGGCGGGGCGATCTGGCTCGACGGCGAGATGTTCAGCCCGTACGCCTTCTACCAGTTCTGGCTCAACACCGACGACGCGGACGTGGTCGGGTACCTCAAGGTCTTCACCTTCCGGAGCAGGGAGGAGATCGCCGAGCTCGAGCGGGCGGTGACCGAGCGGCCCCAGGCCCGCGAGGCGCAGCGGGCGCTGGCCGAGGACGTCACCACCCTCGTACACGGTGCGGAGGCCGCCGAGCGGGTGCGCCGCGCCTCCCAGGCGTTGTTCGGCCGTGACGACCTCCGCGAGCTGGACGGCTCGACCCTGCGCGACGCGGTGGCCGAGCTGCCGCGCGGCGACGTGGCGGTGGGGGAGTCCACCATGGTCGACCTCTTGCTGTCCACGGGCCTGGAGAAGGGACGCTCCGCTGCGCGGCGCACCATCGCGAGCGGTGGGGCGTACCTGAACAACGAGAAGATCGAGGACGAGGACCGCGTGCTCACCGACGAGGACCTGCTCGACGGGGGCTACGCCCTGGTCCGCAAGGGGCGGCGCCACCTCGCCGTGGGTGTGACGGCTGGGAGCTGAGCATCGCGCGGGAGCGACGGACGCGCGACAGGCATCAGTTGATATGGCGGGTCGGGACTTCGGTCCTGGCCCGCCACCTGCCGTACCGGGGCGGGCTCGGACGTCCCTGGTGGGCCGCGATGACGCGCGGATCGACGCCGCCTGGCCGCGCAAGCCGCCGCGCCGCTCCATGCGTGTGCCGAGCGTCTCGCCGGCTTCGGCGACCGCCGAGGGAGCGAGTCGGGGTCTTCGCGGAGGCAAAACCGCTGGTCAGAGCGCTGTTCACGCGCCGGCCACCTTGGCGAAACCCGAAGTTGACGCCCCCAGCGGAGCCCCGTAATGTACTTCCTGCTGCTCCGGACGGGAGGCACGGACGAGAGGCCGACAGGTACTCGAGGCCGGTCCCGCGGTAGCGGAACCTCCAACAACAATTAGCTGGTGACTTCGTCATCGGCAAATCGTTGCGAGGGCCATGAGGATAACCGGTCAGAACAACCGCGAGATCACATCGTCGGGTTTTGACAGCCGGGAATCGCATGGTTAAGATTGAGAGGTTGCCCTGGAGGGGTTGGGAACTGGGTTCCTGGCTGCTGATGGTGTGTGTCTGTTCTTTGAGAACTCAACAGTGTGCCAAGTTTTTGATGCCATATGGATTCGTGGGCGTCGTCGTGCCGGTCGGTCTGGTTTGGTGTGGTGGTGTTCGCGGGTTTTGTTTTGTTTTGGTTACACGTCTCCTGCCTGCCTCGTCGGGTGGGGGGTGTGATGCCATGGATTGGCCCCGCGTTCTCGTGGGGTTTGTCTTCGTATGGTTTGTCGCCGGTTCTTCGGGGCCGGTTTGGCAGATGGTTTTTTACGGAGAGTTTGATCCTGGCTCAGGACGAACGCTGGCGGCGTGCTTAACACATGCAAGTCGAACGATGAAGCCAGCTTGCTGGTGGATTTGGCGAACGGGTGAGTAACACGTGAGTAACCTGCCCCTGACTTCGGGATAACGCCGGGAAACTGGTGCTAATACCGGATATGACACCTCCTCGCATGGGGTGGTGTGGAAAGACTGTGTCGGTTGGGGATGGGCTCGCGGCCTATCAGCTTGTTGGTGGGGTGATGGCCTACCAAGGCGGCGACGGGTAGCCGGCCTGAGAGGGTGACCGGCCACACTGGGACTGAGACACGGCCCAGACTCCTACGGGAGGCAGCAGTGGGGAATATTGCACAATGGGCGCAAGCCTGATGCAGCGACGCCGCGTGAGGGATGACGGCCTTCGGGTTGTAAACCTCTTTCAGTAGGGAACAAGGCCCCTTGGGGTTGAGGGTACCTGCAGAAGAAGCGCCGGCTAACTACGTGCCAGCAGCCGCGGTAATACGTAGGGCGCAAGCGTTGTCCGGAATTATTGGGCGTAAAGAGCTCGTAGGCGGTTTGTCGCGTCTGCTGTGAAAACGCGAGGCTTAACCTCGCGCCTGCAGTGGGTACGGGCAGACTAGAGTGCGGTAGGGGAGACTGGAATTCCTGGTGTAGCGGTGGAATGCGCAGATATCAGGAGGAACACCGGTGGCGAAGGCGGGTCTCTGGGCCGTTACTGACGCTGAGGAGCGAAAGCATGGGGAGCGAACAGGATTAGATACCCTGGTAGTCCATGCCGTAAACGTTGGGCACTAGGTGTGGGGCCCATTCCACGGGTTCCGCGCCGCAGCTAACGCATTAAGTGCCCCGCCTGGGGAGTACGGCCGCAAGGCTAAAACTCAAAGGAATTGACGGGGGCCCGCACAAGCGGCGGAGCATGCGGATTAATTCGATGCAACGCGAAGAACCTTACCAAGGCTTGACATACACCGGAAACGTTCAGAGATGGGCGCCCCGCAAGGTCGGTGTACAGGTGGTGCATGGTTGTCGTCAGCTCGTGTCGTGAGATGTTGGGTTAAGTCCCGCAACGAGCGCAACCCTTGTCCTGTGTTGCCAGCGCGTAATGGCGGGGACTCGCGGGAGACTGCCGGGGTCAACTCGGAGGAAGGTGGGGATGACGTCAAATCATCATGCCCCTTATGTCTTGGGCTTCACGCATGCTACAATGGCCGGTACAAAGGGTTGCGATGCCGTGAGGTGGAGCGAATCCCAAAAAGCCGGTCTCAGTTCGGATTGGGGTCTGCAACTCGACCCCATGAAGTCGGAGTCGCTAGTAATCGCAGATCAGCAACGCTGCGGTGAATACGTTCTCGGGCCTTGTACACACCGCCCGTCACGTCACGAAAGTCGGTAACACCCGAAGCCGGTGGCCCAACCCTTGTGGGGGGAGCCGTCGAAGGTGGGACTGGCGATTGGGACGAAGTCGTAACAAGGTAGCCGT
The DNA here is from genome assembly GCF_009193185.1 of Georgenia thermotolerans. Taxonomy (GTDB): domain Bacteria; phylum Actinomycetota; class Actinomycetes; order Actinomycetales; family Actinomycetaceae; genus Georgenia; species Georgenia thermotolerans. The sequence continues at coordinate 59,614 of NZ_VUKF01000026.1, forward strand.
ACCGGAAGGTGCGGCTGGATCACCTCCTTTCTAAGGAGCTCACCACACCCCCGCCCGCTTCGTCGGGAGGATCGGGGGTGTCAGGTGGCCACCAGCGGCGGCGGATGTTCGCCGGGTGGTTGCTCACGGGTGGAACGTCAGGAACTTGTGCACGCTGTTGGGTCCTGAGGGAACAGGCCCCTACGCCCCCACCGTTGGTGGGGTTGCCCGCGCGGCGGGTGGTGGGGTACCGGTTTTGCTCTGGTGGCCGCTCCCAGCCCCAAGCCATCGTTAGTGGTGGTGGGTGGGTGGGTGTTGGTGCGTAGCTTGAGAACTGTACAGTGGACGCGAGCATCTTTGATCTTTTGTGGTCAAGTTTTTAAGAGCATTCGGTGGATGCCTTGGCACCAGGAGCCGAAGAAGGACGTTGTAGCCTGCGATAAGCCTCGGGGAGCTGGCAAACGAGCTGTGATCCGAGGGTGTCCGAATGGGGAAACCCGGCCGCAGTCATGTGCGGCTACCCGCGCCTGAATATATAGGGCGTGTGGGGGGAACGTGGGGAAGTGAAACATCTCAGTACCCACAGGAAGAGATATTCCGTGAGTAGTGGCGAGCGAAAGCGGATGAGGCTAAACCGGGGGTGTGTGATAGCCGGCGGGCGTTGCACCTTCGGGGTCGTGGGACCCACTGGCCAGTTCTGCCGGACTGGCGGGGAGTGAGAAAGCCTGGGTGTAGTCGAACGGTCTGGGAAGGCCGGGCGTAGTGGGTGAGACCCCCGTAGACGAAACATCTAGGCCTCCTTGTGGGGATCCCGAGTAGCACGGGGCCCGTGAAATCCCGTGTGAATCTGCCCAGACCACTGGGTAAGCCTAAATACTCCCTGGTGACCGATAGCGGACTAGTACCGTGAGGGAAAGGTGAAAAGTACCCCGGGAGGGGAGTGAAATAGTACCTGAAACCGGATGCTTACAATCCGTCGGAGCCTCTCTAATGGGGGTGACGGCGTGCCTTTTGAAGAATGAGCCTGCGAGTTAGTGGTGCGTGGCGAGGTTAACCCGGGTGGGGAAGCCGTAGCGAAAGCGAGTCCGAACAGGGCGATACAGTCGCGTGCTCTAGACCCGAAGCGAAGTGATCTACCCATGGGCAGGTTGAAGCACGTGTAAGAGCGTGTGGAGGACCGAACCCACTTAGGTTGAAAACTGAGGGGATGACCTGTGGGTAGGGGTGAAAGGCCAATCAAACTTCGTGATAGCTGGTTCTCCCCGAAATGCATTTAGGTGCAGCGTCGCGTGTTTCTTGCCGGAGGTAGAGCTACTGGATGGCCGATGGGCCCTACAAGGTTACTGACGTCAACCAAACTCCGAATGCCGGTAAGTGAAGCGTGGCAGTGAGACGGCGGGGGATAAGCTTCGTCGTCGAGAGGGAAACAGCCCAGACCACCGGCTAAGGCCCCTAAGCGTGTGCTAAGTGGGAAAGGATGTGGAGTTGCACAGACAACCAGGAGGTTGGCTTAGAAGCAGCCATCCTTGAAAGAGTGCGTAATAGCTCACTGGTCAAGTGATTCTGCGCCGACAATGTAGCGGGGCTCAAGCACACCGCCGAAGCCGTGGCACCAGCGCAGACCCCAGCACCGACTCGATCGGTGTTCAGGGGCGTTGGTGGGTAGGGGAGCGTCGTGTGGGAGGCGAAGCGCCGGGGTGACCCAGGCGTGGATCCCACACGAGTGAGAATGCAGGCATGAGTAGCGAATGACGGGTGAGAAACCCGTCCGCCGAATGACCAAGGGTTCCAGGGCCAGGTTAATCCGCCCTGGGTAAGTCGGGACCTAAGGCGAGGCCGACAGGCGTAGTCGATGGACAACGGGTTGATATTCCCGTACCGGCGAAGGACCGACCATACCGAGCCCGGTGATGCTAACCACCCAAAGCCCCCTTTCCACCTTCGGGTGGGTCGGGGGTGGCGCGTGGGACCCGATCCGGTAGTAGGTAAGCGTGTTAACAGGGGTGACGCAGACAGGTAGCCACCGCGTGCTTAATGGCAATGCACGTCCAAGGTTGCAGGGCGGGGTGCAGGCAAATCCGCACCCCATATAAGCCTCAGGACCGATGGTGACCCCGTAGGGGGGAAGCAGGGTGATCCTATGCTGCCGAGAAAAGCCTCGACGCGAGGGACTAGCCGCCCGTACCCGAAACCGACTCAGGTGGTCAGGTAGAGAATACCAAGGCGATCGAGATAATCGTGGTTAAGGAACTCGGCAAAATGCCCCCGTAACTTCGGGAGAAGGGGGGCCTGGAGGGTGAAACCCCATGCGGGTTAGCCCTTGCGGGCCGCAGAGACCAGGGAGAAGCGACTGTTTACTAAAAACACAGGTCCGTGCGAAGTCGCAAGACGATGTATACGGACTGACGCCTGCCCGGTGCTGGAAGGTTAAGAGGACGGGTCAACCACTAAGGTGGTGAAGCTCAGAATTTAAGCCCCAGTAAACGGCGGTGGTAACTATAACCATCCTAAGGTAGCGAAATTCCTTGTCGGGTAAGTTCCGACCTGCACGAATGGCGTAACGACTTCTCCGCTGTCTCAACCGCGAACTCGGCGAAATTGCACTACGAGTAAAGATGCTCGTTACGCGCAGCAGGACGGAAAGACCCCGGGACCTTTACTATAGCTTGGTATTGGTGTTCGGTACGGCTTGTGTAGGATAGGTGGGAGACCGTGAAGCATTCACGCCAGTGAGTGTGGAGTCGCCGTTGAAATACCACTCTGGTCGTACTGCACATCTAACCTCGGTCCGTGATCCGGACCAGGGACAGTGCCTGGTGGGTAGTTTAACTGGGGCGGTTGCCTCCCAAAATGTAACGGAGGCGCTCAAAGGTTCCCTCAGCCTGGTTGGCAATCAGGTGTCGAGTGCAAGTGCACAAGGGAGCTTGACTGTGAGACTGACGGGTCGAGCAGGGACGAAAGTCGGAACTAGTGATCCGGCGGTGGCTTGTGGAAGCGCCGTCGCTCAACGGATAAAAGGTACCCCGGGGATAACAGGCTGATCTTGCCCAAGAGTCCATATCGACGGCATGGTTTGGCACCTCGATGTCGGCTCGTCGCATCCTGGGGCTGGAGTAGGTCCCAAGGGTTGGGCTGTTCGCCCATTAAAGCGGTACGCGAGCTGGGTTTAGAACGTCGTGAGACAGTTCGGTCCCTATCCGCTGCGCGCGCAGGAAACTTGAGAAGGGCTGTCCCTAGTACGAGAGGACCGGGACGGACGAACCTCTGGTGTGCCAGTTGTTCCGCCAGGAGCATGGCTGGTTGGCTACGTTCGGAAGGGATAACCGCTGAAAGCATCTAAGCGGGAAGCCTGCTTCAAGATGAGGTTTCCACCAGGCTTGACCTGGGAAGGCCCCCAGCAGACCACTGGGTTGATAGGCCGGACGTGGAAGCGCGGTAACGCGTGGAGCTGACCGGTACTAATTGGCCGACAACTTGCCACAACAACAAAGTTGTCATTGCACTGCTTGCGTCCACTGTACGGTTCCCGAGATACGCCCCACAACCAACCACGGTTGGTTGGGCCGGATATCTCCATAGAGTTACGGCGGTCATAGCGAGGGGGAAACGCCCGGTCCCATTCCGAACCCGGAAGCTAAGCCCCTCAGCGCCGATGGTACTGCACGGGAGACCGTGTGGGAGAGTAGGACACCGCCGAACACCCATTCC